>JAFGDK010000097.1 GCA_016932165.1 Anaerolineales bacterium | reverse complement strand
GGTGGGGGGTTGCATAAATTCCTTATTCGATCTCACTATCTTATTCACTATTTCACCTTACTCAAAACAAGGTGGCAACTTGGGTTACTTAATCCAACTGCAGGTTCTCTACATCACCAGGGAGTAAACCCAACTGCTGCGCTTTGATGATTGCAGAGGCGCGGTTGTTTACCCCCAGCTTGATATAAATATCGGATAGATGGTTGCGGATTGTGGAGGGGGCGACAACCAATATGTTTGCCAGTTCCACATTGGATATTCCTGGTTGGCTGCGGACCAAAGAAAGGATTTGTGCCTGCCGGTTGGTCAGGCTTGGGAGCTGGTTGGGTGTGGTAAGCACTTTTAGCACTTCCGGAGAGTAGTATATGCTGTCATTTTCATAAATATCGAGCAAGATTTCATCCAGACGGTTGAAAGATTCGCCATCGTGTTTCAGGATATAACCGTTTGCGCCAGTATCTTTAACGGCTTTGAACAGCGCCGGGCGGCTGTGCATGGAGACCACCAGGACTTTGATCTCCGGGTAAGCCCGCAGCAGTTCCGGGATGGCATGAAATATGGGGTAAGGCTCAGGATCATTGGGGCTGTAGGGCAGCCCGATATCGAGGATGAGCACATTGGTGGGCTGGTCTTGCAGGAACTCTTCTACTTGCTGGTAATACTGAGCCATCCAGACCACTGAGATGCGCGGGTTGAGGTCCAGTTGGGCTTTCAGTCCCATTGCAGTAGCAATGTGATCTTCCAAGATTCCGATCTTGATCTTTTCTTGTGTTTTTTTCATATTTAGGAACCTGCCGCCCTATCGGTTGGAGAATATTATCAAAAGAAAAAAATAGGACATCCGTCTATATACTTGAGAGATGAAATCTATTATAAATAGGTTGAGTTTGACCATAACTAATTTGACTTTTCACTGCCGGATGCTGAGGGGAGCGCATTCGGCAGGGGGGTTTTAAAGGACAATACTCGATGATTATTATACCTTAGAGGGTGAATTAGCTTAGTGATTTGAGCTAATATACTTATTTTTTGAGAAAGATTCCTGGTTCTTACCCAGTCATTATTTTGTGTAAGACAGATCCCCGGGATTGTGAAGATTGCGATCTGCGGGAGCGAATACTAATAGGAGAAATATCAATGGATATGATTATCGATTTCCCTGGTGGGGCGAAGGTGGATGCACACTACAATGGATTCACAATCAAAACTGACCAATCCCCATTTGGCGGTGGGGATGGCTCAGCCCCTGAACCATTTGCCACGTTTCTGGCGTCGATCGGCACATGTGCTGGGATTTATGTGCTCTCGTTCTGTAATCAGCGCGGCATTCCCACCGATGATATCCGAATTGTTCAGCGGATGTATTCCGGCAATGTACCTGGTTTGATTGGGAAGATTGAGCTTGAGATTCAGGTTCCTGAAGGTTTCCCGGAAAAATACCACAATGCCCTGATCAATTCAGCCAGTAAGTGCGCGGTGAAACGGCACCTGGAAACTCCCCCTCAATTTGAGATCCGTACTTCAGTTATTTAGAAGTTAATCGTGTAATGAAAAGCGGCTGTCTGATTTACTCAGACAGCCGCTTTTTGCTGAGCACTAATTGCCTAAGGGCTGACCTCTGTGGGGTATCCATTCGAAACCCATTGATTGAACCCACCGGCTACGCTGGTGACGTTCTCGAATCCGGCACTAAGCAGGATATCTCGCCCGACCGCGCTGCGGTTCCCCGAGCGGCAAATGACCACAATATCCTCGCCTCTGGGCAGTTCACTGATGCGGTTTCCCAGGTCATCCAGCGGGATCAGGGTTGCTCCGGGGATATGCCCTGCATCCCATTCTTCCTGGGTGCGCACATCCAAGATGAAGGTGTCTTCCTGATAGGCTTCATATGCCTCCTGGACGGTGACCTCGAGTGGTAAGGCACTTGTGGCTGGTGAAGTATTTTGGGTGACAACCCCAAAAATTACTGCGGCGACGATCAGCGCGCCAACCGCCCCCACGATTAACTGGTTATTCCTTTTTTTCTGTTTTTTTGTTGATCTGCGTTTTGCCATATTGTTTCCCTTTTTATCAATAATGATTATTTGATGTGTTTAAATTCCTGGTTATTACTTTTAGCGGCGAGCTTGTATGAAGATATTTTGATGCCAGCTTCCGGTAAAATTGGTATCCCCACCAGAAGGCCACCGCGGCCATGCCGTGGGCCAGGACGGCAAAGAAAGGAGGAGTCTCGAAGGTATAGTAGGTCCAGCATGCCCGGGTGGTCCCCCATAATTCCAGGAAGTATCCCAACCCCGTGCCGGCAGCAAATGTTAGGACTGCACCGCGCTGTCCTCGCAGGGATACTATAAGCAAGCCTACCAGTGCCAGTGCGAGAATAGTGAGTGACTTTTGGCGGGTAGGCCATACAAACTCCCACATCAGAAAATAAAAGCCGGGGAAAATGATCCAGTAAGCCAATTTAAAAACTTTTTGAGGCACTTTTTGAAACGCCAACCTGATGATCCGATAAAGACGGTCTATTGATAGACTGGCAATTGGCCAGGCCGGGATGATCCACAGGGGAGGCCGCTCATTGGTGTAGTAGGTCCAGAGTTCGGTTTGGGTACCCCAGCCCTCGATGGCCAGTCCGCCCACCAGCCCGATGGCCAGGATCGGCAGGTCAGTTTTTAGATCAGCGCCTGCCATGATCATCGCTGACATGAAGAGGAAATTTCCAACCAGGAGCCAATCGATCTGCCGCCAGATGGCAATCTCGGGATTGAAATAGGAAAGATATTCTGCTACCAGCGGCTGCCAAACATAGCCGATAAGAAAAAGGAGCAGGACAAAACCGCTAAAGAGGTAATAGCTGGCGCGTGTCCATTTGAACTGGGCGCGCAGTTGGCTGGTGATTGGTCTTGTTTCCTGTGTGGTTTGTTGCTGACCGGTGTTCATATAGGGAGGTTTAGCGCAGACCGGTCTCCAGACGTGCAATCACCAGGCGTTGAATCTCACTGGTGCCTTCATAGATTTCGGTGATCTTGGCGTCGCGGAAGTAACGTTCCACTGGATGTTCCTTGCTGTATCCCATGCCGCCGTGGATCTGGACTGCATGGTGGGCGACGGACATACACATCTCGGAGGCAAACAGTTTGGCCATTGAGGCTTCCAGCGTGTACCGCTGGCCGGTTTTTTTGCTGTGGGTCTTGGCAAGGGCGGCACGGTGGATCAGCCCGCGGGCGGCTTCAATATTGGTTTTCATGTCTGCCAACTTGAACCCGATGCCCTGGAACTGGCCGATCTTTTGTCCAAAGGCTTCGCGCTCTTTAGCGTATGTCACGCTGGCTTCGTAGGCGGCTTCGGCAATCCCCAGCGCCTGGGCAGCAATCCCTATCCTGCCTGCATCGAGCACAGCCATGGCGATCTTGAACCCTTCGCCTTCTTCGCCCAGCCGGTTGGCAGCCGGGATGCGGCAGTCTTCAAACATCAGTTCGCTGGTGGCCGAGGCGCGGATGCCGAGTTTTGGCTCTTTTTTGCCGCGTTTGAAACCGGGTGTGCCGGCATCCACCAGAAAGGCACTGACTCCTCGGTGACCGTCTTCAGGGCTGGTGGGCATAAAGACCACAAGATAGTCTGCCACCGGACCGCTGGTGACCCATGACTTCAACCCATTGAGTACGTATTCATCCCCATCCAGAACAGCCCGGCTGCGCATGGTGCCGGCATCGGAGCCCGACATCGGTTCCGTCAGCGAATAAGCCCCAATCTTCTCACCTGAGGCTATGGGGATGAGGAATTTTTGTTTCTGTTCTTCGGTACCGAAACGAAGGATACCGTAACAGTACAGCGAGTTGTTCACAGACATGATCGCCCCATGAGACGCATCGGCTTTGCTGATTTCCTCCAGAGCCAGCACATAGGAAATCGTATCCATGCCAGCGCCGCTGTATTCTTCCGGCACCTCAATCCCCATAAAGCCCATTTCTCCCATCATTTTGATAGTTTTCAGAGGGAAGTCGCCGCTGTGATCATATTCCTCTGCAATTGGGGCAATTTCATTCTGGGCAAAGTCACGGGCTGCCTGCTGGATCATGCGGTGTTCATCGGTCAGGTAGTTAAAGTAATTCAGGGACATTCTTTTCCTCCATGGGTCTAGAAAACAACAAGGAACCGTTTGAAGACATACGCAAGCTCATTATGTTTGTATCGATGTTTTCTATCATAACAGATTCCAGCGGTCAATCACAAGAGACAATATTATCAACACAGACAGGTATTCGATGTCAGGAATACCTGTCTCGACCAGTTGGGATATTCGAAAGGAGTTGGATCAAGGAAATACTTTGAATCGTTCACGCACCAGATCGACCAGATCAGCGTTTTGACTGAACAGCCAGTACACTTTTTGTTCCTGCTGCTGGATGCAGCTTCTCTCTCCTCCAAAGGACCAACATTTTCCACCATCTATGAGGTCTTCAGCCGCGCCGCCAAAACGGCCGTTCAGAGAAGCTTCAAGTGCGGAGTAAAATTGGTTGCCCTCTTCAGCGCTGTCCCAAATCCAGTAAACACTGAGGAAGGTTTGCTGTTCCTCGGGGTTGTAGAAGACCTGGTAACGGTCTACCGACCAGCCGCTGGCGGCAATCGCTGCTTCAGTATCCGAGACCTGCGCACCAGGGTAGTCATTGTAGCCTAACAACAGGTAACTGTACCATTCACCCAGCGAATCTTCCTCAACAAGCTCCCATTCTTGCCCCAGGAGGGAGGTGTAATTGGGGTAGGCAATCCCGCCAGCCTCTTCCCGCTGCTGATATTTCTCGGGATGCATAATCTGCTCAGTGGTGCTTGGCAAAATGGTGAAAGCCCGGTTGACCGCACTCCAGCCCCCATTCTCATACAGGTATGTGACAAAATCTAACCCGAAGGCGGGGCCAAATTCGGCATCCTGGGTGAAGAATGGGGCGGGAGTCTCAGGTCCGAAAAGGGTGGGGGAAGGATCGTAGTTCAGGATATCCTGTAATCCAGTCTGCGGTGGATTTTGCTCCAGCCAGAGTTGATTTACCAGTGCTGCCTCGCCTTTTACCAGTGCATTCATTGCCTGGCATGTTTGTTGTGGTTGTTTACATTCCGGGAAATAGCCGAGGTTGGAGAGGTTGAAGTTATTGTCCTGAATGGCGTGAGCAAATACGAGTGCGTATACATATTGTTCCAATGCGCCAAATCCGTCGAAGTAACTGCCGATCAGGTAAATTTTCTCCGTCTCAGGGGAGTAGAATCCGCCGTTGGCATCGGCATAGAAATTCAACAGTGGGTCTGCCATGTTCACATCATCTCTGATAAACCCAAGTGCCTTGAATACGATCAGGTCATCTTCTAATTTAGCGAAAGAATCGGTATTGATCAACTGGTTTTCCATATCCTGCCGGAGTTTAGATTCTTGCAGCAATTCCCGTTCCAGGGCGGCTGGTCCACCCAAACCACGCAGGAACACTACCTGGCTTTCAATCTGCTGCATCAGGGTGATGATCTCATTGGGCAGGGGGCTTACCGTGGGGGTTAGGGTGGGCGTCTCTCCTGGTCTCAAGGTGGGACGGAGGGTTGCTGTGGGTGGGGGATTGGTGGCCTGCGGTGTCCAGGTGGGTTCAGCAGTTGGCTGTGCAGGGGGAGTATTGGTCACAGTTGGGGTGATATTGTAATCGGGAGTCAGCAGGTAGGTAAGCGGCGCCCCTTGTGTTAATAAATCAGTTACCGGGGCGGCAAAGGTCTGCACCGGGTTGACAACTTTGTCGGTGAAAGGTTTGACTTTTTGCCAATAGGGCTTGAGTTCATCCCGGTAGATATAACCAGCTGCCGTGGCGCCGATAATCAACAATGCAAGAAGGATTCTAAGGATTAACTTACGGCGCTCGCGCTTTTGGGAGGGGGTTAACTGTTTCCGGCGGCGTTTTTTCTGGCTGTCTTCTTCCTCGTCTACCATGCCCCGCAGCCAATCTGGCGCCCCAGGGGATTGATCTTCTTGGTCTATTTCTTGACGAGCATCCTCTTCTTCAAAGAAGGCAGCCACGCGCTCCATATCTGATTCCTGGCCTGGGAATTGCGCCTCTGTTTCCTCCTCTAGCGGTTCATCATCGAAGTAGGAAAAAATGGGCGGTTCTTCATCTCCCTCAACATCTTCCATCCCTTCTCCGGGTACCATGCCAGCCCAGCCTGATATTTCAGCCTCAGGTTCTGGTTGAGGTTCCGGTGATTCGGGCAGGCTTTGGGAACCAAAGGGATTCATCTTTGCCCATTCGGGGATTTCTTCAGCCGTGGGTTCATAGATTTCATCCGGCTCTCCTGCCTGGTATTCGCTGGGGTCAAAGCTGGATACCGTCATCCAGTCAGGCAGGGCAAATTCATCACCAGGAATCGGAATATCTTCTGATTCCTGATCGGGTTCAGCACTCAATTCAGCCCGGAGAGCAAAGTCTGCTTCTTGTGCTGGTTCAAGATCATCTGGGGGCGTTTCACCCACAGGTTCTTCCAAGAAGGCTGCCCTGAAGTTGATTTCTCGTTCTTCGCGGGAAATCTCTTCTGGTGAAGATGGTTCTTCCTCTGGGAAAGCTGGCGCAGATTCTGGCTCAGAGATGGTTTCAGGTGAGGCCGGCGGCGTTTGCAGTTTCGCCAGCGCATTCCGGGCTTTCTCGTGTTCAGGATCGAGTTTAAGCGCCTGCTCAAAGGCCTTGATTTTCTGTGCCTCAGCCTCTACCGCCAGCCCTAAGAGGTACCAGGCCTGGACCAGGTGTGGTTCCTTTTTTAGCACATTGGCAAGCAGCAGCACGGCGGACTTTTTATCGCCGTCTTTCAGCAGGTTAATCGCTTTTACCAGGATTTTTTTTGTTGTCGCGTCCATAGATTCTGCCCTTTTCAAATCTACTTGTATTATAGGTCAGAAAGGGGCTGGACAAAAGTTTAAGAGCATCCGGATTTATCGGATGTCAACCGCCCTATCTGCCCTTTGAGCAGCGGTGGATGAGCAGCTATACTTGGGAATAGTTTTATAGCGGGAAAGAGGGGAGAGGAGGTCTGGTTTATTTGTAAATTTTTAGATTCCTACAGGCCCCTGACGGATGATTTTTGGTTTTGGCCCGGTCATATCCACTACGGTTGAAGGAACTCCACCGGGTGTTTTTCCGCCGTCTAATATCAAGTCTGCGCGTCCGTTGAGTTGGGCAAAGGCTTCCTGGGCTGTGGTGGTATTCTCCTTGCCAGAGAGATTGGCAGAGGTTACGGCTAATGGGCCGGTCGCCTTGAGGAATGCCAGTGCCACCGGATGATCGGGTATGCGCACACCCAGAGTGGGCAGTGGGGAGAGGATGTCGGGTAAAGCTGGGTGGCGGGGTACCACAAGGGTCAGAGCGCCAGGCCAGTGCTTATCTGCCAGTTCTAATGCTGCCCGGCTGGGATTTTGGGTTACCTCCTTGAGTTGTTTTACATCTCCCAGGAGGACTGCAATTGGTTTGCCCTGTTCACGCGCTTTGATCTCAAACAGTTTTTGAATCGCTCTGGGATTGAAGGCGGAAGACGCCAACCCATAAACGGTATCAGTGGGAAATACGACAGTTCCGCCAGACTCTATGACCTCCACAGCAGAAGAGATCGCCTCGGGATGGTTGGCGGGCAGGGTTCGAGTGCGGGTCATATCTGCACTGCCAGCAGTCTTGGAAGCCCGGACAGGTCGGACTTTACCTGCACGCAGCCCTGAGGATAGTACCGCTTCGCCAGCGCCGGGGCAGAATTTCCCTGGCCAGACTCAATTTCCAGCAAGATCAACCCGCCAGCCTCGATCTTATCGACTGATTGAGCCAAGAGCCGATTAATTAGATCTAACCCGTCCTCCCCGCCGTCCAGGGCCAGGGTGGGTTCCCGCTGGTAGACAGGCAGGTTGTGCAGACTGGCAGTGGGGATGTAGGGAAGGTTTGCTATGATCAGGTCAAATCTGCCTGCCTGGTGAGCAAGCAGGTCATCTTCGAGAAGTGAAATCTGCTGCTCAACTCCGTATTGTTGGGCATTCTCACCAGCCAAATCAAGAGCCATGGGGGAGATATCGGTGGCGGAGATGCGCAAGTCGGGAACCGCGATTGCCAGACTGATGGAGATGCAGCCCGAACCAACCCCTGTCTCTGCCGCCCACCGCCTTTCAGGATGAGATTTCAGCCAGTGGTAGGCTGTCTCGACCAGCAGCTCAGTTTCTGGCCGGGGGATGAGCACATCTGGTGTGACCCTGAAACGGTGCCCAAAGAATTCCCAATAGCCAAGAATGTATGGGAGAGGGGTACCTTTAAGCAATTCATCCAGACTGTGGTTCAACTGGGCGGATTGATCGGCGGAAAGATTGTATTCCGGGTGTGCCAATACCCAGCTCTTATCTTTCTGGTAGATGTGAGCGATCAAGACCTGTGCATCCAGTCCTGGCGTATCAGTAATGGTTTGGAGTTGATCCCGGACTTGAGCAAGAGCGGATCCAAGCGAAAAAGGTTTCAGGCCAGCCTTCATTGGATCAATCAGGAGTACTTAATCCGGCAGCTGCTAATTTCTCCGCCTCGTGGTGGGTGGCAAGTTCGTCTAAGATTTCATCCAGATCGCCATCCAGCACCCCGCTGAGATTGTGGGTGGTAAAGCCGATGCGGTGGTCGGTGATGCGGGACTGGGGATAGTTGTATGTGCGGATTTTCTCGGATCGGTCTCCTGACCCAACCTGCGACCGGCGCTCCTCAGCAACCTCCTCATGCTGTTTTTGCTCTTCTAGTTCAAATAACCTGGCCCGCAGGATGCTCATCGCCCGCATCTTGTTCTGCAGCTGCGAACGCTCGTCCTGGCATGAAACGACCATCCCGGAGGGCAGGTGGCGGATGCGCACTGCGGTAGCATTCTTCTGCACGTTTTGACCGCCAGCGCCGGCAGATTTATAGACTTCGATCTCAATATCACGATCAGGGATATCAATTTCAACCTCATCCACTTCGGCCAGCATAGCCACGGTGGCGGTGGAGGTGTGGATGCGTCCCTGTGATTCAGTTGTGGGAACGCGCTGGACACGATGGACACCGGATTCATGTTTCAGACGAGAGAAAGTGCCTTTTCCCTTGATCATGAAAGTGACCTCCTTGAACCCGCCGACACCGGTGTCGTTCATCGAGAGGATCTCAGTCTTCCATTTTAGCCGTTCTGCGTAGCGGGTATACATCCGGTACAGGTCTGCAGCAAAAATCCCGGCCTCATCCCCGCCAGCCCCGGCGCGTATCTCTACGATCACGTTTTTACTATCACGCGGGTCTTTGGGCAGCAGCATTGATTTGATCCTGTCTTCAATGGGCGCTACCCGTGGTTCGAGATCGGCGAGTTCCATTTCAGCCAATTCGGCTAATTCAGCATCTTCCCCATCCATGAGGATGCGGGCTTCCTCGATCTGGGAGAGGATGTCGCGGTATTCTGCGGCAATCTGTACCAGGGGCTCAAGATCTACCCGTTCCCGAGAGAGGTCAGCGGCACGCTGGTAATCATCACCCACTTCCAATAGTTCCTGGTTGATCTCCTTGTATCTATTCTCGATGGGTTCAAGTTTGTCTAACATAATTTTCCAACTTCTATCCTAAATGAGTCCATTATTTTTATTTTTGGGCAAAAGAGATTATACCTCACCCTGCTCTATAGGAGGCAGATGGGATATCTTTGGCAGCCAGATGAAGGCAATCAGGGTTGTGATGAAAAACAGAATAGCAGTACCGGTGAATGTCGCCCGTAACCCAAACCAGGAAGCAATCAGGCCGCCTAACAGCGGGGCGACAGCCCTTCCGGCGGCATTGATTGAATTGTCTAGACCGTAGGCAGCCCCTTCATGGCCGGGTTCAGTAAAAACTGCCAATAATGCCGCGATTGAGGGAATGACCCCGCCCAGGGCGATGCCGCTGAGGGCCTGCAGAAGGGTTAGCTGCCAGACCGAGGTGACAAATGCCTGCGGCAGATAGAGAAAGCCCATCAGCATGGTGGTGATGATCAGCACCATGCGGTGGCCGACCCGGTCTCCGAGTTTGCCAAGGAAGATAGCGCTGATGGTGGCTGTTGCTGAGGTGATGCCCATCATCAGACCAACGGTAGAATTGATCTGGTTCTGATTGGTGAGTAAATCTTCTACAAAGAAGGCCAGAATGGCGATTACCATCATCCGGCCCATTTGAGTGAAGAAGCGAAGGAGAAAGGTGGTACTGACTCCGGCTGTGCTGAAGATAGTCTTCCATTCGTCAAAAAAGCCGTTCTTTTTTTCAAGCCCCTTGTTTTCCGACTGGGGGGGTTCTTTAATCCCAAATGTGACAATCAATCCAGCGAGAAAAAGAAGTGCGGCGGTCAGGTAGAAGGCCATCCGATAGCCCCACAGATCAGCAATCGCACCGCCCATCAAAGGGCCAATCGCAATGCCGATCCCCATGGACATTTGCAGCACCCCCATTGCAAAACCGCTGTGCTCACGTGGGGTGACTGCTGCGGTAAGAGCATTATTAGCTGCAATTGTCCCGGTAACCAGCCCCTGGGCAACTCTTAAAAGCACAAGCTGTTCCCCGGATTGAACAAAAGCCATCAGCAGGAGCAAAACCGTACCACCGAACGAAGCTCGCTGGATCATTAACTTGCGTCCCAAGCGATCGGCCAGGTTGCCCCAAATGGGGGAGGAAATCATCATCGAGAAGGCTTGCCCTGAATAAACCAAACCTGCAAGCACCTCAACCCCCAACCCCAGGGAAGAGCCTAACTCGGCTACATAGAGCGGCAGAAAAGGAAAAACACTGGAAAAACCAGCCGTGCTGGCGAGCTGGTTAAATGCCAGTATCATGAGAATCCGCTTCCAGGGGAATGAAGGCGCAATGGTTTGGCTGGAGGTTTGCATAGAGTGCAATTATACCCCCGCGGTCAGGTAAGCGGAGAGGCGATTGCGGGATCGGTCTGGGTAGGTAAGTTACCGCTTACGGGCTGCTTTACAGCCGCCGCTTCCACCTCCGCCGTAGGCGATCATTAAGCCGAGGATGAAGCCGAAGTTGTACCATCCTCCATTGTTGTGGACTTCGTAGACGTTTACATTGTGATTGAATAGGCTGATGATGAAGGTGATGAACGAGATACAGCCGTGCCATAATCCTGTCCAGAAGCCGGCGACTTTCCCTTCCTCACTGACCTGGTTGATTTCAGGGTTCGGGCCGGCTGCACAGCCGGTCAGCACCACCAGGGTGATAGCCAACAATCCGATGATCAATACCTTTTTCATTTCTCTCTCCTTGTAAATGGTTTCATTCATACAAACGGTATTGTCGCAAAGAATGTTCGGTTTGTTGATGGTGGAAAGTATGATAATCGTTCAACCTTTGGTTGAACGATGGGCCTGACAGTCAGCAAGAAATGATTGTTTGCGCAGCTGCTTTGCAGCTGCTTTGCAAACGCCATATCCTCAAATCCGTCTGTCCAGAAAATGAATGATTTCGGTCACTCGGCCATGGCCTGGAGAGTGGCTCGGCGGTCTTCAAAGGCTGGGTCAGCCACAATCGGCGGGCACTCGTCAATCGTGCGCTCGTGCATGAACAACTTGGCGGCAAAGGCCATGCAGGTGGCTTCACCGCATTTTCCACAATTGGTCTGGGGGAGCAGGGTGTAAATATCGAGTGGACGCAGCACGCGTGCCGGGCGGGTGACGGCAGCCAGTTCGGCGCGCTGTTCCCAGGTGGCATTGATCGCCGAAGTCAGGTTCTGAAGCAGCTCTTCCCCGGTTTCATTGTCCACCACCTGGGTGATGGTGACCTTGTCTGCCAGCAGGGTCATAAATCCCGGCCGGCGGCGGAAGGTCAGGCTGGGCGTCTCGGGGTTATAGGTCACGATTCCCGGTAATGTGGCCAGGTAGGGAATCACATCCGCCAGTGAGGACGAAGGCGCACCGACAACCTGGATCTTGCCAGGCTCGGCGAGACAGGGCAGAGTTTTGATGAGTTTGATTTCTTCAAGGTACATGATTACTCCTCAGTCTCAGGCAGGCGGGACGGGATGCCGCGCAAGAAGATCCAGATAGTGATCAACGAAAAGCCAAGCGAACCAATGATCCCGACCATCATTGGGCCAATCAGCGGATTGGTGCCTGGCAGGGCGAAGAGAGCAGCTGCAGAAGCAGTGCCGTTAAGCACGGCATGGCCGATGACAGCAGGCCAGATGCTTCCTGCTCTGAGCGAGGTCCAGCCAAAGAATGTACCCGTCACAAAACTGATCAGGATGAATAGTAGGGTGCCACTCCACGGCGCTGCGGGATAATCGGTGCCGTAGTTATATCCCATCAGGATAACGGGGGCATGCCATAGTCCCCAGATCAGACCGGAGATCAGGTAGGCCTTGCGTTCCCCCATCGGCAGCAACCTTGGCAGCAGGTAACCGCGCCAGCCAAATTCTTCGCCCAAGATGGGTACCAGATTGAGGACTGGGGCAATTAAAATCGCCTGGAAGATCTGGATCAACGCCAAAGTGCCCGGTCCAAAGGGGACTTCCTGTCCTAGAGCTTTCATTTCCTCTATTAAGGTGTTGAGAGTCTCAAAATTTGCGTCAAAGTGGTGGGGGAATAAGACGAAATATACCACTGCGCCTAGCGCAATCAGGAGGGGCGTGCCAAACCAGGCCAGAAGCATGTAGCCCCAGCCCTGTTTGAATTTAAGGTTCAGCCAGAGTGCTTGCCAGCCTTCCCTTGTCACCAGGCGGGTGATTACATGGCTGATGGCCGGGGCAAACATATAAACAGTTGCCATCAGCACAAAGGCTTCAGTAATTCCGGTGTCAGGAACCAGTTCCCTACTGTCAAGTATCCCGCCGCGCAGGTAGATCAACAGCCCAGCCAGCCAGGCAATCCCAAATGCAAATACCAGAAAGACAGCTATACGTTTCCAATCAACCTGAGATTGTTCGGTCATGATTTCTCCTTTAGCCGGCTGCCGTAGATGATTTCCATATCCGGCTTTTCGACAGTGTAATAATGAACCCAGATGTAGAGATGGTTGAATCCGGCAGCGATCAAGGCTGCCTTGGATGCAAATCCAACCCCGATGGCCCACAGGATCAGGAAACCATACATATACATCCCATTGTTGGTAAATCTGAAGATCCCATCTGTGACCATGGGTAGATTGCGGTAAGCGGGATCGAAATGGTCTGCACCAAGGGCGCGGTTGACCCCGAAAAAGCGGGCCACAGAGTAGCCCAGGTAAATACTGGGGATTGCCAGGAGGATTGCCACAAGAGCTCTCAGCCAAGGCGGGATGTCAAGGCTGTTGGCATTAGAAACCGCCAGCGGGATCAGGAAGATCACCCGGCCAGCAAAGAGGGGGATGAAGATCATGCCAAATGCCTGAACCGCTTTTGCCCCCCATCTTTTGGTGAACCATTGGTGACCCAATTCAGCACGCCAACCCAGCCAGACATAAATTTGGTGAATAACCGAATTAAGAATCGCCAGCCAGAACCAGCTGTGGGTGGTGATCTGCCATAATTCACCTTCATCAGCGTTTGCCAAGTAGAAAATTTGTGCTGATCCTATCAATAAGAGTGCCAGTACTAAAAAATGCCACCCTTGTTTCTCAAAGAATGCTCTCATTGCCAACCTTTTAGGGATCACTGGACCAGTTCAATCTGGGAGCCGGCAGATGTCTTGGTAACCTCCAACCGGGTGGGGAAGGCTTCTTTTAACGATTCGATGTGGGTGATCACCAGGATTTTTTTAAAATCGGCTTTGACAATGTTGATCGCCTCTACCAAGCGCTGGCGGCTGAGCTGGTCCTGGCTGCCAAAACCCTCATCAATCACTAGGGTTTGCAAACGCGCCCCAGCACGTTGGGCCAACACTTCTGAGAGCGCCAGCCGGATGGCAAAGTTGATCCTGAAGCCCTCACCGCCTGAGAACAAGTCATACCCGCGCGGGCCCTGGCTGTCCGTGATCAATATTTCCAGCGTTTCCCGCAGGTCTGTTCGTTTCTCGCTTTTGTATGCCTGCTGGGTCAGGAACTGGATTGTGGTGGTGCCGCCGCTGAGCTTATTCAGAATTTCGTTGGCTTTGCTTTCAATTTGGGGCAGCGCCTGCTCGATCAGCATGGCCGGGACGCCATTCTTGCCAAATGCGCGCTCCAGAATTTTAAAGTTTTTCACCTGGATGGCCAAGGCATCCTTTTCGGCTTCAAGTTCTGTCTGGCGCTTTTTTTGTCTCTCGAGTACGTCAACTTTTTGCTGAGCAGCGCCCAGTTCCATCCTTACCTGATTCTCCTGCTGTTTGAGGGCCATCATCTCCTGTTCAGCGCTAATCAGGTCAATGGCTTCATCATCCGGGCTGATTTGAGCGGCCGCCTCTTGTGCCTCATTGATTTGATTCTTCAGGGTTTCCTCGACACGTTCGATCTGGACACTGAGGTCATTGATCTCTCGTTCCAATGGTTGGAGGGTGGCGCGGGCATTTTCCAGCTGGCGCTGTTCATCTCCAGCGGAACGCTGTTCATGCTCCAGCCTGCGGATTCTATCATGTTCGGCGGCATCGTAGCCGGTCTCTTTGAGCTGCTCGTCGATCTCGGCAAGCCGCTTGCGGGCTTCCAGGGCGAAGTTCTCTGATTTCATCAGGCTGGTTATTTCTTCCCTGCGTGGAAGGCCTTGCTCTTCCCAGGTTTTGATCTCTTGTTCGATCGTCTCTATCTGGTGGCGGTTCTGATCCAGCTTGCGGTTGGATTGGCGTAATTGTTCCTCAGTTCCCTCATATTTTGCCAGCTTGGCAGAGATTTCCTTGATCTGTGCCTCAACAGATTCCAGCAGCGTCAGATTGGCCCGGTACTGGTCTCCTTTTTGTTTGCCTTCGGTTTCCAGTTCGGTGATCAGGCGGGTACGGTCTGCCGGTGACAGAGGCTGCCCGCAGAGAGGACATTCTGCCCCTTCCGCACTTTTTAATTGGTCGATCCGGCCTTTAAGTGTATCCATCTCGCTTTTCAGCAGCGGGTTTTCTGCCCTAGCTTCGGTCTGCTTCTGCAGGATTTTCTGAAACTGGGTGTCGAGGGCGGCCTTCTCCTTGAGGGCTTTTTCGTGTTGCTCGCTTTCCCGTTGTATCTCGGTGATACTTGCTTTTAGGCTTTCCAGTTCGACCTTGTGTTCATTGATTCTGGCTGCCTGGGCTTTCAGGTTTTCCAACTCCGTCTCCAGGCGGGTTTTGGCGGTTTCGATCTCGGTCAGGGGCGCGTGACGGCTCATTTTCTGCTGGTTGAAGCTGTTGGCGGTTTTATCCCATACGGCGAGTTCTGCCAGGGTTTTCTGCCATGCCTGGTAGGAAGTTTCGATCTGATCCTGGCGGGACATCAGATCACTGAAGGTTTGCTTTTCTTCCTGACGGTCGGAGAGCCGCTGCTTGAGGGTATCCAGTTCAGATTGTGTTTGTTCGGCTTGGGTTGAAAGGGCGTTGGCTCGTTTGCGGTTTTCTTCCAGCCGGGTGGCTTTTTTGCGCAGCTCATCCAATAGCGATGTCTGGGCATGCAGGGCTGAGGAGACGGCCTGCATGTTGGCCTCGATCTCCTTGAGGCGCGCCCGTCGCTGATTTTCCTCAGCCAATTCCGTGTTGATCTCCTGGAGACGCCCTTCCAGGGCGGTGATTTCAGTCTCCACAGATCTGCGCTGGTTGAAGGTCTCTTTGCGATAGGATTCCCAGATTTCTAATCCAAGGATGCTGCCCAGAATTCGTTTCCGGTCTGCCGGCCTTTGCTGGGTGAACTGGTCTGCCTTTCCCTGCAGGAAAAAAGAAGCGTTGACAAAGGTCTCATACTCCATCTTTAAAATATCGCTGATCAATGCCTCAGTAGCCCGCAACGTTCGCTCGGTAAGGGCTTTCCATTCCCCATTGGAACCCTGGATATGGAATTCGAGCAGGGTGGTTTTGCCGGCAGTTTTGGCGCGTTGCACCTTGTAGAGGTTGCCCTCATAACTGAAGATGTACGTCACCTCGGCGGTCTCAGATTGCAGATTGATGATATCGTCATCTCTGGTGCGCGCTTGTCCAAACAGAGACCAGGTGATGGCATCCAGCAAAGATGATTTGCCTGATCCGTTGAGGCCGGAGATACAGGCCACCTCAAAAGAGGAGAAATCAATCTCCACTTTTTGCTGGTATGAAAGGAATCCGGTGAGGGTCAGTTTTTCTGGGATCATGAGTGATGTCGTTTTGGTGTTTTGTAAAAATTATATCATTGTGCCAAAAGCACCAATAGCCAGAAATTGGTGGATATGGAAAGCCCCCACCCTGGAACACATCAGTTTGGTGGGGGCTTGGTTTGATGTCCTTTAACTGGATTAAGGCTTGATGATTATCGCTGATGCGGGAGGCAAAGGCAGCGTGTATGGTTGACCATTGACCATTGGCGGCAAGGCTTCACCTGTAATTGGATCAAGAGGAGTTTCAATATCCACTGGCGCTAGCTCAAGGGTGATCTCGATGTCTTCATTGCTGAAATTGAACAAGATGATAGCTAATTCTCCATCCAATTCTCTTTGAAGTGCCCATCCATTGGCGTTACTGGCAGAATAGCTCGGGAAACTGATATCTCCTGCATTCAGCGCCGGGGTCTCAGCCCGGATGGCCAGCACCTTGCGCCAATGATTAAGCAAGGAGGCTGGATCGGGGTCCTCTTCTTCCACGGAGATTCCGTCATCGGGCTGGTTCCAGCGGTCCAATTCCATAAACCAGGTGGCATGGTCGGGGCCGAGTTCGGCGGCATACCAGTCCATCGGTTCGCGGCGGTAGGCATCCCACCAAGGGGCGGTGCCTTTCTGTCCCGGCATACCGATCTCCTCGCCGTAATACAGCATCACTGGTCCTGGGAGGGAGATCAGCAAAGTGGCGGCCAGCTTTTGACGTTCAATGCTGCCGCCCAGTTCGGTGGCGATGCGGTTGGTATCATGGTTGCTGAAGAAGCGCACCGCTTGCGATTCTGCCGGATAGCGCTTTACCTCATCCTCAAACCTGGTTTTGAGCAGTAATGGTAAGGTTCTGCCGGCTAACAAGCCGTCGTTGTTGCTGTTCTGATTGCCCTGGACCACGCTGTAAAGCGGGAAATCGAAGAGGGCGTCAAACTGGTCCTGGAAGAAGATGCTCAGAGAGCGAGGGTCGATGAGCCAAGCCTCACCAAGCAGCAGTACCTCAGGGTTGGCGGCTTTGATCGATTGGCGCAGCGAGACAAAAAATTCCTGCGGGGGAAATGTGACGTTATCCACCCGAAAACCATCAATCCCATCGGTGTAGTCTCCATCCCCATCCAGGTCCATCCAATAAAGGGCTGCAGTAGTTAGATATTCAACCACATCTGGATTGTAGTGATTGAAGCGCGGCATCTCCTCATTTCCTGCAAACCCTGCATACTGGGTGTTGGTCTCATTGGTAAAAACAAACCATTCCTGGTTGGTCGCGCCAGGGTTGCGGTAAGCTTCCTGGAATAAAGGATTCTGTTTGGAAAGGTGCGAGGGAACAAAATCGAGGATGATGCGCATCCCGCGGCTGTGCACAGCTTCAACCAGCGCCTGGAGGTCATCGAGGGTGCCATATTCAGGGTTGACGGCAAAAAAGTCGGAGACATCATAACCGTGATAAGAGGGGGAGGGGTAGATCGGCAGCAGCCAGAGCACATCCACGCCCAATGTCTCCAGATACTCCAACCGGTTGGTAATCCCGTTCAGATCTCCGATCCCGTCCCCATCCGAATCGGCATAGGAGCGCACAAAAATGGAATACAATACCGAATTATCGAACCAGTCTGGCGTTTGGTAAGGGATGAGGGTTGGTTCCGGCGTGGAAGTGGGGGTAGGTGGGATGAGTGTTGAAGTTGGCGCCTGGGTGCTGGTGGGTTGGGCTGGCTGTGATTGGCCGCATGCACTAAGGAGGAAAACTGCCAGCAGCAACCATAAAGCTCCCCACATCCAGGGGCTTTTGGAGAGTCGAGAAAAGCGGGCGCGCATTTTATCCTTTCACGCCGCCCACGGTCAGACCGGAGACGATGTACCGCTGGAGAGCAAAGAAGAGCAGCACTGGCGGCACACTCATCACCAGGGCAAGCGCAAAGAAAGTAGACCAGGGTGTGGTGAACTGTCCTTGCATGGAGCGCAGTGCCATTGCCAGGGTGAATTTCTCTGGGGATTCGAGGAAGAGCCAGGCCATCACAAATTCGGTCCACCCGCTCATAAAGCCGAGGAGTACGGTTACTGCCAGCGCAGGGACGGCCAGCGGCAGGATCACGCGAATAAACGCGCCCGTGACCGTGGCGCCGTCTATCAGAGCGGCTTCCTCCAGTTCTTTTGGTACGGTGTCGAAGTAGCCTTTCAGGTTCCAGATGGCGAAAGGCAGCGAGCCGGAGGTATAGGCAACTGCTAACCCGACCAGCGTTGACCGCAGAGGCTCACCTCCGAATTTTATCTGGTTTAGGAGCACATATAACGGGGCAATGGTGGCAGTGGCAGGCAGCATCAACAGGGCAATAAACCCGAGCAATCCGGTCTCACGGCCGATGAATTTGAAGCGGGAAAAGGCGTAAGCTGCAGAGGCTCCCAAAACCACTGAAAAGAGGGATGTGCCCAAGGCAACCATCAGGCTGTTGCCCAGCAGTTTGAGGAAGGTCATGCAGGTTTCTGGTTCTGCCGGATTGGCGCATAACTGAGTGTACGGTTCGGTGAGCACTTGTTTGAATGCTCTTAGCGTTGCGCCGTCTGGAATCAAGACCAGTTCAAGAGGTTTATCGATGTTGCGGGGATCAATCGCAATTGAAACCATCCACAATATTGGGAAGAGCACAATCGCAGTTATAGTCAACAAGAAGATTTGCAAACCGATCTGCTTGAGGAGCTCGTTGGCTTTATGCTTAGTCATAGTAGGCCTCCGTGGCATGTGTCACCTGGTTCTGGATCAATGTAAGGATCATTAGGACGATGAAGACCACAATGCTGAAGGCGGCTGCCACACCGTACAGGCGCTGCTCATAAACCAGCTTGAATGCCTGGGTCACAAGCAGTTCGGTGCGTCCGAAAGGGCCGCCTCTGGTAATAAAGTAGATCACATTGAAGTTGTTAAAGGTCCATATCGTCCCGACCATGATCGCCGGGATCATTGCCGGGCGGATCAGCGGAACAGTGATCTTCCAAAGCTGCTGCCAGCCGCTAGCGCCGTCGATCTTGGCGGCTTCATACAGTTCAGTAGGGATAGATTGGAGAGCGCCTGTGGCAATGACAGTCATGAAGGGCCAGCCCAGCCAGATATTGGCAATCAGGACTGCATAGAATGATAGTGGGAGGAAACTCAATATCCCACCTATCGGGGGCTGGGCGCTTTCAAGCCATCGGATGTCAGTATTAATCGCCCAGCCAAACCACTCATTGACCAAGCCTAGCAGTTGGTTTATGGCACCGAAGCGGCGGTCGAACATGTTTGCCCAGGTGAAGGCGATGATCAGCCCGGGAATCGCCCATGGGAGGACGAAGATCGCCCGGTAGATGCGCCTACCGTAGAGTGTTTTAGCGTTCAATGCCAGGGCAATGATCACACCCAGCACCACGTGAAAGAATACATTCGAAATTGTCCAGACGATATTGAAGGTCAATAGGCGGACGAAATCGTAGTTTTCAATCGCCAGTGAGCTGGTGATAACCCTGATGAAGTTTTCAAACCCGACCATCTCGGGGGCGAATGCTTCCCAGGTTTCTGGATTGAAGATATTGAAGCGCAGGTTGGTGATGCGGTAATCGGTGAAAGCCATCCAGGCCTGAAAGACCTGCGGAAAGAAGGTAATGAACATCATTAACAACCCGGCAGGTGCAATGTATGCCCACGCTCCCAGAGACTCCTTGATCGAACGCCAAAATTTATTGGCAGCCCCAGATTGTTTCTGGGTTTGAGACTGTAAACTGGTTTCAGCCATGAGCCTCTCCTTGTGAAGGTTTTGAAAAATATGATTGATCTAATGATATCAAAACGCGGGCGGTCAAGCAACTGACCGCCCGCGTTTTACGGGCATTAACTGCTACGCTAGGTAGAAGTAGTGTGCCGCATTTTTGTTATCCCAGACCAGTTATTGGCCGCGGATGTCAACCAGAGCGGCGTTGACGGCTTCTTCAGCGGCTGCCAGGGCATCTGCCGCTTCAGCTTCGCCTTCAAGAACGCTAAGGATGGCGGTCTCAGTCGGACCCCAGAAAGCGCCCATTTCGGGGAGCACGATCCAGCCGACCCCGCCACCAAAGGCGGCCAGGGCCTGCTGACGCATCGGGTCGGTTACCTCGACGGTAGTATTGGAGGGGATGAAGGCGCCATCGGCCGCGTAGAAAGCAGCCTGTGCATCAGCGCTCAGCAGGTAAGCCATGAAAGCTTTCGCTGCGTCCAGGTTAGCGCCAGTAGTATTGTAGTTCAAGTAGATCATACCGGTCTGCACAAATCCGGACATGTCACTTGGCCACGGGTCAATGACCAGGTCGTCACCCAGGGATGCGGAGAAGTCGCCAAGGTTCCAGGTACCGTCGATCACAACACCAACTTTACCTTCCTTGAACAGGTTGACATCGTTGTCGTTGTACCAGTTATCGGCCCCCAGGGCTTTAAAGTCCTGGAGCATTTCCAGCCATGCCACACCTTCAGCGGTGTTGAATGCCGGATCGCCCTCAGCGGTCATCAGCGCGCCGCCCAGGCCGTACAGGTGGCCGAAGGAGAAGAAGGAGCCGATCTCGAGGAGGGCACCAAAGGTGTCGCCTGTAGTGGCGGCTTCTGCTTTTGCCTTCAGGTCAGCGAAGTCGGCGGCTGGTTCAGCGATGATGCTGGCATTGCGGTACATCACCACGCCCTTGAGCACGTAGGGAAGGCCAACCTGTGCGCCTTTGTAGTTACCCACATTCATGGCAGCTGGGTTGATGTCGGAGACTGCAACATCGGAAACATCAGCGATCAGCATAGCGTTGTACATGGGGGGGCCCCAGTCATCGCCACCGATCAGAAGGTCGGGCCCGCCGCCGGTGCCGGCTGCTGTTTCGAATTTGCCGCGCAGATCATCGAAGGGGACAAATAAAACTTCGAACTCCACATTCGGGTTTGCAGCTTTGAAGTTTTCGATGATCGTGGTGAGACCTGCGGTCTCTGTGTCCTTTAAGGCGTGCCACAGAACGATCTTTGCCGGTTCGACTGCTGGTTCTTCAGCAGCCGGTTCTTCGGCAGCCGGTTCTTCGGCGGGTTCGTTTGCCGGCTCATTGGCCGGTTCGTTTACTGCTGGCTGATTGGCTGGTTCGTTGTCTGCCGGAGCAGCATCGCCACCGCCACATGCGGCCAGGAGCATCATGGCAATCACGAGGATGCCAAGCAGGGACCAAGTTTTTTTGGTCATTTTAAATACCTCCATAAAATAGTGATAGGGTGATTTTCTCCTCAGGCGTTGGGCTGTACCGGGCTGGTTGTGCAGAGAACCAGCGGTTGGCGTAGCCATTTCCTGCGGGTTTGGGCATTTTGCCCATAGCGTGAGTCTGATAATTGAGAATAATCATCAATGACTCCTACCTGATTGATCAGGTTGATTTGAACTGGCAACCGGTCCTGTAGAGGAGCGCAGCACTAGGTGGCAGTCTTCTAAATATGAGGATGGTGTCTTATTTAAATTTGTGACCTGGGTGATCAGCAGTTCAACAGCTTTCTTGCCGATTTCAGCGTATGGAACATCTACAGTTGTCAACGCCGGGGTGGTGTGTTGGGAAAGGTAAGAATTATTGGTGCCCATCACGGATACCTCCTCGGGAACACAACGACCCAGTTCAGTCAGGGCGCGCAGGATTCCCACAGCCATCAGGTCATTGGCTGCGTAATAGGCAGTGGGGGCGTTGTTTCCCAGGGTTTTCATCCGCTGGACGGCGGTGTACCCGCCGGGCTCATCGAAATATCCGTAATCAATCCAGTTGGGTTCGATGGCGAGCCCAGAAGCGCGCATTGTGTCTTCATAAGCCTGCTGGCGTTCGCGGGTGGTCAGGTTTTTGGGATCACCTCCCACATACGCAATCTGTTTATGACCCAGGTTGATCAGGTGTTGAATGGCCTTCCGGGTGGCGATCTGGTTATCGGCATCTACCCAGCTAATCTGGTGGTGGTTTTCTTTTGGCGGGTGACCGATGAGTACAAAGGGTGTGTCCAGTTCAAGTAAACGGTCAACTGTGTCCACATCCAACCGGCTGCTCATCACCACAATCCCGTCTGCCTGGCTGGAGCGCATGATATCCTTGATCTGGGAAATCTCATCGGTATAGCCCTGGCTGCCGCTTACAATCAGCCTAAAATGATGCTGATAAGCAGCTTCCAGCATCCCGCGCATGATCTGAGGGAAAAAGCTGTCGTCAAAAAATCCCTCAAATACATGAGGGACAACCATGCCAATTGTATGTGTTTTTTGGGTCTTAAGTGAGCGGGCAATCGCGTTGGGCTGAAAACCTAAATTTTCCGCTGCGCTGAGAACACGTTTGCGGGTGGCTTCGCTGATACTCGCTTTTCCGGAAAAAACTCTGCTCACCGTGCTGGGATGAACTTTCGCTTTCCGGGCAACATCACGGATAGTCGCCATTCAGGACTTCTACTTTCCTCTTCCTCGATTGCAACAGGTTTGCACGTCTGTTGCATAAAATGATTATAAGTGCAATCGGTTGCATTGTCAATACATGATTAACAAAT
>JAFGDK010000096.1 GCA_016932165.1 Anaerolineales bacterium | reverse complement strand
AGGGGAGTTGGCACCACTTATTGATCCGAAGCAGGCCAAGTTCTGTTGCAGATAAGGGGAGACGCTGGTGCAGCCAGATAGCTTTCAGCCCAGCACGGATCATCCTGGTTACGCCCAAATAATCAGTGATTTTTGATTAGGGATTAAACACCTGGCAATAGTGCTTACTGCTTCGATTTTCCGTCACTCGGTTTGTGGCGGCGTTTGATCATCTGCACCTGCTCATCGTCCAGGTCGGGGAGCTGCTCGGTCTCGGTGATACCCAGGGCTGCTTGCTGGGCCGCGCGCCAGGCTTTCAGGCGGGCATCCACCTCGGCCTCGTAGCCCTGCCCGGAAGGGGTGTAGAAATAAGTGCCGAGCAGCTCTTTGGGCAGATACTGCTGGGGAAGGTAATGGTCCGGGTGGCTGTGGGGGTACTGGTAATCTTTACCGTGACCGAGCGCTTTGGCATCCCGGTTGCCATCCTTAAGGTGGTCTGGCACCTCGGTCTTGCCTTCCTGCTCGATGCGCTCAAAAGCCTTGAAGTAGGCGTTGGCGGTATTCGACTTGGGGGCAGTCGAAAGATAGAGGGTGGCATGCACGATCGGGTAAACCCCTTCCGGCAGCCCGACGTAATCAAAAGCCTGCGCCGCCGCGCTGACCACCACCATCCCGTTGGGATCGGCCAGCCCGACATCTTCCCCGGCCAGCACGATCAGCCGGCGCAGGATGAAGCGCGGGTCCTCCCCGGCATACAGCATCTTGGCCAGCCAGTAGAGGGCGGCATCCGGGTCTGAACCTCGCACCGACTTAATGAACGCAGAAATTGTGTCGTAGTGGGCATCGCCGTCCTTATCATACAGCACCGCCCGCCGCTGGATCGATTCCTGGGCCACCTCCAACGTGACCTGCACCACGCCCCCTTCATCCGGCGGGGTGGATTCCACCGCCAGCTCCAGCGCATTCAGCGCGTTGCGGGCATCCCCGCCGGAGATGTTGATCAGGTGGTTATAAGCCTCCTCGCCGATATTCACCCTGTACTTGCCCAGGCCGCGTTCCTTGTCTTGTAAGGCCGCCTCCAGAATGCGGCGCACAGCCTCTTCTTCCAAAACTCGCAATTGGAAGATGCGCGAGCGTGAGACCAGCGCCGAGATGACTTCAAAATAGGGGTTCTCGGTAGTTGCCCCGATCAGAGTGACGGTGCCGTTCTCCACGTGGGGGAGCAGCGCATCCTGCTGGGCCTTGTTCCAGCGGTGGACCTCATCCACGAACAGGATCGTGCGCAGGTTGTAGAGCTTGCGCCGCTCAATGGCATCCTGAACCACCTCGCGCAGTCTTTTGACCCCATCCAGCACCGCCGAGAGGGTCACAAAGTGGCTCTTGGTGATGTTGGCGATCACCATCGCCAGGGTGGTCTTGCCCGTCCCCGGCGGCCCCCACAGGATGATCGAGGAAAACAGCCGGTCAGCTTCAATCGCGCGGCGCAGCAGTTTGCCCTCACCGAGGATGTGCTCCTGCCCGACGTACTCCTCCAGCGTGCGCGGCCGCATCCGGGCGGCAAGAGGCGCTTCCCTCGCAAGGCTGGTTCGCATCTGATGATCGAATAGGTCCATGTTTCAATTTTACCAGATTTCTAGAACGAATGTTTTATCGAATCTGTCAGAATACTCGCCACAACCCTCCTTCACCATTCACAAATAGGCTGCCCTGGCCTATAATCCCTCATCATGTTCAAGCTCATCATTCTCATCCAGCCGGAGATTGACAAGGAAATTTTCTTCAACGGCTGGCCCGATTTCCTCTCCCACGCCGAGCTGATGCCCGGCCTGGAGCGGATCGTTTCCGCGCCAGTGCACGCCTATCTGACTGGCGATTACCGGCCGCTGATAGTCCATGAATTGATCTTTGAGACCCGCCCGGCGTTGGAAAAGGCGCTCGCTTCACAACACGGTGTGGCAGCCGGAAAACTGCTCCAGCAAATCACTGGCGGGGCGGTGACACTGATGACCGCCGCCCACATGGAAGACAGCGGCGAAAATCTTCGAAAAATCCGGTCTGCCTCCAAACCAAGAGAGGAATAAATGGTAAACTCTCTCACCCCAGATGATCTGGAAATGTATTTAATCAAAAATCAGATCCAGGCAGAGGTCATCCGTTTGGACGCACCAACCCCTACGGTGGAGACGGCTGCCGAGGTGGCTGGCGTTAGCCCAGACCAGATCGTCAAGAGCCTGCTGTTCCTTATCGAGGCGCATCCGGTTCTGGTGATCGCCAGCGGATTAAGCCCCATCGACCGGCGCCTGCTGGCACAACATTTCGGCACTAACCGCCGCAAAACCCACTTTGCAGATCCTCACACAGTGCTGGCCCTCACCGGATTCCCGGTCGGTGCCGTCCCGCCTGTCGGCCACCGCACCAAGTTAGATGTGATTGTCGATCCTTCAGTGGTTGAACACCCGGTGGTCTACGGCGGGGGAGGCTCTGATTCCGCCCTATTGCGGATCGCCCCGCAGCTGATCCTTGAGCACAACCGGGCGGAGGTGGTTCCGCTGCAAAAGTCAACCAGGGAGTGAACCATTTTGACCCGATTCAAACCGATCGATCTGCATAAGAAGAACCGTCTCCCGCTGGTGATCCTGGTAGTAATTGGCGTGGCGGCTGTGGGCTATTATGCTTTCCAATATCTCAACTACCCCGCCTCTAACCGCTGGCAGAGCTACCAGCGCTATCAGAAGAACCCTGAGGAGTTCAGCGCTGTGATCATCCCAGCCGGGCAGCGCTGCGGGGATGCGCCCTTTGCCTGGCCCACCACCGGCCTGGTCTTCGGATTGTGGGACCAGTCTTACCGCCCCGGTCACCGCCACAGCGGGTTGGATATTTTCGCCGCTACCGAGCCGGGTATCACCCCGGTCTACGCGGTATACGACGGCTACCTCACCCGCCAGCCAGACTGGACCTCCACCGTAATCATCCGCCACCCGCAAGACCCGCTCCACCCCGGCAAACAGGTCTGGACATATTACACCCACATGGCCTCCAAGGAAGGGGAATCTTTTCTTTCAGAAGAATTTCCACCCGGCACCAAAGAGGTCTTTGTCCCTGCCGGCACCCTGCTGGGCTACCAGGGCAATTATTCCGGAGACCCGGTCAATCCCACCGGGCTGCACCTGCATATTTCCATCGTGAAAGATGACGGGAACGGATCTTATCTCAATGAGCTGGAGATTGGCAACACCTACGACCCATCACCATATTTCGGCCTGCCGCTGGATCACAACACCAACCCAGATGATTTCCCCATTTGCGATACTGAAATCTCGAATTTAGCATGGGAGGATTGAGAATTAGCATCCCCCAACCCCTGAACCCGGTTCACAAATCATCGCTTTTTCGTAAAAATACTGCCGCTGAATACCCCACCACTCTGCGGTAATCCCCCGAAACTGTCCCCGAAGTGTCGTAATGCAGAATGCGCGCCTCGCTGGCTCCCAGCCGCCGGGCCGCTGCCATCACCGCCAATATCGAGGTCAGGCCGCAAGCCTGCCCCTTGCCATTCAGGTACACATCCAGCACTTCCGCCGGATCAAAGCGGGCAACCGCATCGAGGATGTTCTGGTCCAACCGGTTGGCGGCCTCCTGCGGGTAAAAATGTGAGAGGTCGCTGCTGGCGACCAGCAGGGCATTCTGGCCGGCCAGTGTATCCGCCAGTGCTGCTCCCAGCAGCCCGGCATCCTCCGCATGGAAGGTTGCCAGCATCAGCGGCAGCAGCTTGAACCCGCCTTCCAGGGCGGTCTGCAAAAACGGCAGCTCAATCTCAATGGCGTGCTCGCTGTCCCGGCTGATGCGGATGATGCTCCCGCCCCCAAGCTTATCCAGCCGCTCCCCCAGTCGGGAGAGGTTCTCCACATCCACTGGGATGCTGCCCAGGGGGGTGCTATAGCCATCATGCGCCGTGGTCAGCATCGGTACAATCTGCCCGGAATGGAAGGGAGAAAGCACTGCCACCGTATCGTAGCGGTGTCCCCGCACGGCGGCAAAGGCATGTCCAGCTACCGGGCCAGAATAGACATGCCCCGCATGGGGCGCCACCAATCCAACCACCTCGCCCTGGGCAAAAGGCAGGCTGCCGGCGTGATCCATATAACCGGAAACTTCCTGTTTCAATTGCTGGGGGTTCGCCCGATACCACTGCCCTGCCAGGGCCGACGGGCGTAGATTTGTGATCGTCATACTCCCATTCTACAACATCTCGTACCGGACTTTCAACTCCTCATACGAGTCCCGCATCCACGGGTGGATCATCTTGATCTTTCCGCTGTACCACAGATACCTCTGATAAACCCATACAGCCGCTTCCAACGAATTGTCCAGCGCCGCTTCCATCTCGTGCTGGTAAGGCGGCGTGCCTCGCTGATCCCAAGCCAGCTTGTCGGCGGCAAACACCAGCAGGTCCAGATCAGACGGATCGGCTCTCAGCGTGGTGTGGCAGCGGATCGCCGCCAGAACTTTCGAGTCGGTGACGCCAAACATCTCGGCAGCCATCACCGCCGAGATTTTCTGGTGCAGCAGCAGCGGCACCAGTTCCTCTTCCGGGAGGATCTCGATCCCCAACTGCGATGAAACGGCTGCCCGCTGCCAGTTAGGGAACACCGCACTGATATCATGCAGCCATGCGGCCGCTTCTGCTTGCTGGCAGTCAATATCAAACCGCTCCGCAAGTTGTTGTGCGGTGAATGCCACCTCGGTTGAATGAGCCGCGGTAATCGGGCAATCGTGGTGTTTTAGAAACTCAAAGGTGTCCTGTGGGAGGTTTCCGCAGAGAGAAAAGCCAGCCATTAGTTCTGCCAGCAGGGGATGCAAGCTTTTACCCTGCCGGTTCAGCTGCTGAGAGCGGTCCGATATCGATCCCCATCACAATCAAGCGCTCTTCCAGGTCGGCGATCTGCTCTCTCATTTTAGCTTCCAACTCGGTCAGCAGATCTGCGCCGGAACGGCGTTTGAGCCGGGCTTCCATCTTTAGCTGCCAGGCTGGTGATTCTTCCAGATGCTTGATGCGCGCCTTCAGGTCAGCGATCACCCCATCCAGGCGTTTCAATTCTGCCCGCAGGCTGGCGATTTCCTGCTCTTTAGTCTGGTTGGGGGCGTCCACCGGGCGGTCTGGCTGTTCAGCCAGGGCGCGCAGCGCTTTCAAATCCCGGTTGGAATAAGCCTGATTGACGCGGGTCATCACTTCTTCGCGCCATTTCTTTTCTTCGGGGTCAGAGGTCAGGTCCGGGTGGAAGCGGCGGGCCAGTTCACGGAACAGGTTCTTGATCTGTTCTTCCATCTTGGGGCTGTACTTCGACTTTTTGGCCTTGCCGATCTTGCGCCAGCCGTTGCCATTGTCCCGATCCTGGTAGGTGAATTCTTCCTCATCCTCCACCCCTAAGTTATCAGCATCCGGTTCCTCCGGAGCGGGGCGCTGGGCCTCCAGTTCCTCATAAAGTTTTCGCCGCAAAGCACTCAGGTATGTTTCCAAATGGCCTACCCGCTTGTCGTACAATTCCATAAACTCATGGATTGTAACCCGGGTATTGAAGAGCTCCAGTTCCAGAATAGCGATATATTCTCGCTTCTTGTTCAGCCGGATTTTCAGCTTGGTCAATTCTGCATCTGCGGTAGACTGCAGGCTCTTACGATTATTACGAGTGGTTGTGGTTCGTTTGTTTACTGCCATGGCGAATTCCAAAAAGCAATTATATCGTAAAACGGTCAGTTTATGGGAAATCCGCCTAAATTTGTCCGGTTTTCTACCCATCTTCAGACAGTTTGCAGTAAAATGGGGGTATTCAATTTACAGCAGGTCTAACGTGCAGCGCCCTTCTTTTTCACTGCTTTTCCACATCAGGCGAGGCGTTATCCCCATGTAATCCACACATTTTTACCCGGTTATCCACAGGAAATGAAATGAGAGAGACCGTTGAATTGCTGATCACCATCCCGCTGGCAGAAGATTTACTGGAAGAAATCCGGCAAGTATCTGAATTCCTCCACATCACCCATCTCCCGGCCACAGACGCAGCGGAGATCCCGGAGGAAGTCTGGGCTAAGACCGAAGTCCTCTACACCATGCACGTGCTGCCAGAACCACAGAAAGCGCCTAACCTGCGTTGGGTGCAGTCTTATCTGGCCGGCGTGGATAAGGATATCAACCACCCGGTATTGCTGCCAGAGAAAGTGCTTTTCAGTTCCATGAGCGGCGCAAATGCTTCCCAGGTGGCTGAACATGTCCTCACCATGATGCTGGCGCTCGGTCACAACCTGCCCGGCTTTGCCAGCCTGCAGCATGAGAAGACCTGGATGCAGGAAAAAGGGAAGAACTATATCCCCCGTGAGATCCGCGGCAGCACCGTCGGGATAGTGGGCTACGGCAGCATCGGCCGCCAGGTTGCCCGCCTGGTGACTGGAATGGGCGCTCAGGTGCTGGCAATCAAACGTGATGCCATGACCCCGGTTCACCATGGTTACTCCGCCGAAGGGCTGGGAGACCCGCAGGGAGACTTGTTCACCCGGCTTTACCCGCCAGAAGCGATCCGCTCAATGGCCGCCGAATGCGATTTTGTGGTCATTTGCATGCCAAAAACCTCTCTCACTTCTGGGATGATCGGTGCTGAACAGATCGCCGCGATGAAAAAGACCGCTTTTCTTGTGGATGTCTCCCGCGGCGGCGTAACAGACCACCAAGCCCTGATCAAAGCCTTGTCTGAAAATAAGATCGCCGGGGCTGCCTTGGACGTTTTCCCCGAGGAACCCCTGCCAAAGCAGAGCGAGCTGTGGCATCTCCCCAATGTGATCATCACCCCCCATATCTCCGGCTTCAGCCCGGAATACAGCCAACGGGCGAACCAGTTATTGGTGGAGAACCTCACCCGGTATCTTTCCGGACAGGGACTGCTGAACCTGGTGAAACAGGAGCGCGAATATTAGCCCATGACCATCAAAGCTGTCATCTTCGATCTGGGTAACACCTTGCTGTACTTCGATGGCGATTGGCCAGAAGTTTTTGCCCGTGCCGACCAGGGAATATTTGAAAGTCTGGTCAAATCAGGCTTGCAGCTTGAGAAAGACACATTTATCCCCGCCTTTCGCCAGCGTCTGGCTGACTATCATTACCAGCGCGAGATCGATTTCCGCGAGCACAGCACCCACAGGATATTGAAAGACTCCCTGGCTGCGTTTGGTCACACCGGGGTGGATGAAACCATTCTCAAGGATGCCCTCAAAGCCATGTACGCGGCTTCTCAAAAGTTCTGGCTCCCCGAAGTCGATCTCCTCCCTACGATGAAGACCCTCAAGAATCGCGGTTACCGCATTGGCTTGCTCTCCAACGCCGGTGATGACCAGGATGTGCAGCGGCTGGTGGACAAGGGCAAGATCAGGCCCTACCTGGAATACGTGCTTACCTCGGCTGCCGGCGGGATCCGCAAACCAGACAGCCGGATCTTTGAACTGGCAGTAGGCATGTTCGGGCTGTCAAACCATCAAGTGGCAATGGTCGGCGACACCCTCGGAGCCGACATTATAGGGGCGAATCAAATTGGTCTTTACAGTATCTGGATCACCCGTCGGGCGGACACCCCGGAAAACCGGGAGCATCGTAAGACGATCACTCCCGATGCAGAAATTAAAACCCTGGCAGAACTTCCAGATTTGCTTGATTCGCTGAAATAATATATTTCTAGTTTTCTGCCAAAGATCTTTTGAATAGTTGGATTATTGATTAACAGAACACTCAATACATTGTCAAAGGTTGCATGCAGGCGTTTTAAAATTATTTTTTATCAGCTGTTTTTCTTCTCAATACACATTTTTGCATTGACAAAGTACTAGTCCCCAAATTTCCAAACCCCGGGGATTGGATGCTGGCAGGCGCCGCATTTTCCATCGCGCAAGTGTACCATCCGGGTGTGATACCCCGAGCGGCGGATGAGGAGTTCACCGCAGTTTGGGCAGCAGGTATTCGACTCCCCGGCAATGTTGCCCAGGTACACATACTCCAGCCCGGCATTTTTACCGGTCTCATAGGCCATTTGGAGAGTTTTAGGCGGCGTGGGGGGGGTATCCGCCATCTGGTAATGGGGGAAAAAGCGGGAAATATGCCAGGGTGTATCGCTCCCCAGCTCTCTGGCGACAAACTCCGCCATTTCAGTGACCTCAACCGGGTCATCGTTCACACCGGGGATCAATAAACTGGTCACTTCCAGCCAGATGCCCAGTGATTTAATCTTCTTCAGGCTGTCCAGCACGGTTTGTAGCCCAGCGCCGGTATATCTGGCATAGGTGCGCTGGCGAAAGGCTTTCAGGTCCACATTGGCGGCATCCAGCCAGGGATGGAAGAAATCCAGCATTTCACCGGTCATATACCCGTTGGTGATGAATAGATTGGCAAGACCGGCCTGATGTGCCAGCTGGGCGGTATCATAGGCATATTCAAAGAAAACAGTCGGCTCGGTGTAGGTATAGGCAATCGACTGGCTGCCGGAGATCAGGGCATTTTCAGCCAATACCTGCGGGGACGTATACGGTACATTCCGCCAGCCGCTGGTGCGTGGCGCCTGGGCGATCTGCCAATTCTGGCACCACTTGCACTGCATGTTGCAGCCCACCGTGGCCACCGAGAAAGCCTTTGAACCAGGCAAAAAGTGATACAGCGGCTTTTTCTCGATTGGGTCCACCTGCTGGCTGATAGCGCTGCCATACACCAGGGTATAGAGTGTGCCCCCGCGGTTCTGGCGCACCTGGCACACACCACTCTCACCGGGTTTGATCACGCAATGGTGACCGCACAGATTACAGCGGACAAGTCCGTCTTCCAGTTTTTGGTAAAGCAGTGCTTCCTTCATTTCTTACCAGGCTATTTCACAAAATACTTTAACAACACCTGCAGCTGGGCGATCTGCCGGTCAATCGCTTTATCCGCCGTTTCGTTCAATGTGCTGAGCATCCGCCGCGGCGCCCAGATCAGTATCTGGATCATCAGCCGGCCAGCCACAAAGGATGTGATCAGCGATTCCTCCTTTTCAGAGAGCGGCCGCACCTTGCGGTAACCCGATAAAAGCGCATCGCACAGCGCAGCGTAATCGCCCCGGTTGAAGATGTTCCAGATCGCCACCGCCAGGTCATAGACATAGTATCCATACCCGCAGGTATCAAAATCAATCACCACCGGGCGCCCATCGGGACTGAACAACAAGCTCTTCAGATGCAGGTCTCCATGGATCAGACCATATACCTTTGGACCGGTGCCCAACTGATGCATCGCCTCAGCCACAATCTTCTCAGCTTTTTTCAGCACCGCCCGTTCTTCTTCCGTTAGTGCAGCCAGCGCCTGTGTAATCGGCACATCCAGCATCTCGCCGCGCAATCCCTCCAGGTCCCAGTGTTTGCGGATAAACCCGCGCGGCGGGTTGAAGTTGGCCCCATGTTTGTGGATCAAGCCAATCATCGCCCCAAGGAATTCCATCTTGGTGGGTGTGATCGTCTCTTCCATCGCGCGGGCGGGTAGATATTCAAATACCACACAATGCCGGAAGATGCCCAGCGCTGGATGATCCACCGTCTGTACCCAACTACCCTCCCTGGTCTTAACCGGCACCGGCACCATCAGCTTTGTATCCCGCACGATGGCATTCAGCCATTCCATCTCAGAGTGGATCTCAGCGCGGGCATTGAAATTGGGGGCATTCACCCGCAGCACGTATTTTTGTACATTGCCCGGATTGCTTTCCAGACGGGCATGGACGAGAAACTCGGCATTCAAGATATAACGCAGCAGTTCAATTTCCACCACTTCCAGAGGATAAGCTTGCAGCGCTTGCCGGGCTACTTCTTTAAGCAGTGTTACCTGTTGCTGGCGGGGAAGCAGATCAAATTCGGCTGTGGTGCTTAATAATTCAAGGGTTTCATTGTCCACCGGGCCTTCTTCCTCTTCCAGGTCATCACGCAGCCATCTTTCCAGGTCAATTCCCTCCTTCTCCGCTGTTTTTCGCAGCCTGGGCCAATACCAGTACAAGGCGCCCGCAGCACCCACCAGCGCCACAGCCAGCAGCACCCACAGCCAACCCAAATTCCTTTCCCCAGCAGGCGTGGTCGTGGATGGCGTATCACCGGTTGTGTCTCCTGTCCCGCCACCATCCGCGGTCGTGTCTCCATTCCCTGCACCGATCACCGGCGGTTCCGTGGGGGCAGGTGTTTCGGTGGAAACTGGCGTTGGTGTAATCGTCGGTGTCGGCGTAGCGCTGGGCAGTTTAATCACCAACAACTGCCCCTCCATCGGTATTCCAGTTAAAGATAGATCATTCAACGTGCGCAGTTCTTCCAGAGGTATACCATACGCCACGGCGATAGCCGGCAGGGTTTCTCCCTGTTTGTAGCGGTGAAACACAGAGCCGTCTGCGCCCGGTGATGCCGTGACGATCTCGATGCTGGCGGCAGGTTTATACTCATCCACAGATGGCGCCCGATAGCTGGCATCGCCTGGTGTGGTCACATTGGGGATCATGCCCACGTTGACAACATAATAAATCCGCCCCTCGGATGATAGGGTAATCCCCACGCCAATCTCGTGGTAAATCTCTGAGATCATTATCCCGTTGTGGATCGGAGACTGCTTCCACCAGTCGAAGGCCCTCTGCGGGGTGGCAAATCCCCCGTTGTAGATCATCTCATCAGTGCGGAAGTAGGAGATATCGCCATTATAGCCCTGCAGTCTGGCCCGGTCTGTTGAGGTACGCGTTTCGTCTGTCCCGCCCACATGGGTACCCTCGCTGAGGATCGATGCCTGGTATTCAGCATGGCCTTGCGCAGCGAGCGCCAGCTTCTGATCAAAGGTGTAAGGGTTAAGCCCCAGGCTGGCACGATACTCATTGATCAGCCGGATGATTTCAATCGCATCAGGCACATCCTCATCTGCCAGCTCAGCCGACGCAGTCTGTGCTGCCAGCAGGGTAAAGATCAACAACAGTATCAGAAGGGTTTTTTTTGTCTTTTTCATAAACAACCATCCATTTTGGTTACCACTCTAAATAATCCCTTACCCCATACACCTCTAGCAAGTTTGGGGAAAGGTGATTGGAAAGCCATCGAATCTGATTTTATTTTACACCAAATTACTCCGATTTATCTTGAAACCTTTTACCCCTTTCTCCGTATAAGAAAGTGAAATCAAATAATTACGGAGTTGAAAATGAATAAAAAATTGATCCTTATCCTGGCAGCCGCCGCCCTGGCCTTATCCACCATGGCTTGCGGCATGAATTTCTACCTGCCCCAGACCATCCGGGGAAATGGCAGCCTGGTACAACAAAGCCGCTCGATCGAATCATTTGACCAGTTGGATTTTCGCGGCATCGGCAATATATATATCAGCTATGGTGAGCAACGAAGCCTGATCATCGAAGCTGAAGAAAACCTGCTTCCTTACCTCGAAACCTATACCCAAGGTGACACCTTGGTGATCGAAGTGGAAGAAGGCAAGAACATCAACCCTACCGCGCCGGTGGATTTTTATCTCACCGTCACCAATCTTGAGCGGGTAGATCTATCTGGCCTGGGCAATGTGTACCTTCCCGAAGTACAAGCAGACCGCTTCAGCATCCAGATCAGCGGTGCTGGCGATATTGAAATCGATGCACTGGTTGCCCAAAGCCTTGAAGCCGAGATGATCGGCTTGGGCAACCTGGATATTGACGGCGGCCAGGTAGTCTCGCAGGATATCCGCATCAGCGGGAGCGGCAAATACAGCGCCCCACGGCTGGATAGCAAAGAGGCCAATATCGAGATCAGCGGCCTCGGGTCTGCTGCCATCTCGGTCAGCGACTACCTGGACGTGACCATCAGCGGCGCCGGCGATGTGGAATACTACGGCAGCCCTGAAATTGACCAATCCATTTCCGGTCTCGGCGACCTGGACAAACTGGGTGACTGATTACCCCGCTCCTCCTCCTGGATCCTGCCCCCGAAGGCGCACCACCTTTGGGGGCGATCCCCTTTGGGGGCGATCCCCTTTGGGGGCGATCCCCTTTGGGGACGATCCCCTTT
>JAFGDK010000095.1 GCA_016932165.1 Anaerolineales bacterium | reverse complement strand
GCAGTGCTTATGGAAAAGGTGGAAAATGGGGTTGTGTGGTAAAATATAGAACATTAATCCAGTGGAAAGTTTGACCAGAATCAGCGTCCAGGAAAGGTATTCCTGACCCGTGTAAGCAACCAAATATTGGTGGAATATGGGCCGCTTGCAAGCACGGCTTGTAAGAGAGACCCATTTTTGTTGGAGGTTTTTGTGGCCGAAAAGAACGAAACTGTCTCCTATGAAGCAAAAGATATACAGGTGTTGGAAGGCCTTGAAGCCGTCCGCCGCCGGCCGGGTATGTACGTCGGCGGCACGGATGTCAAAGCGCTGCATCACCTGATCTATGAGGTGGTCGACAACTCGATTGACGAAGCATTGGCCGGCGCCTGCGACCTGATTGATATCATTCTGCACCAGGATGACAGCGTCACGGTGATCGACAATGGGCGCGGCATTCCCGTGGCTGAGCATCCCACGGAAAAACGCTCGGCCCTTGAACTGGTGATGACTACCCTGCACGCCGGCGGCAAGTTTGATGGCGGCGGGTATAAGGTCTCCGGTGGTCTGCACGGTGTTGGCGTATCGGCTGTCAATGCCCTCTCGGAGTGGTGCGAGGTTGAGGTTAAGCGGGAAGGTAAGTTCCACACCCAGCGATACGAGCGCGGCCGCCCGCAGACCCCGGTCAAGAGCCATGGCAAGGTCAAACCCGGGGAGACCGGCACCAAGACCACATTCAAATTCGACAAAGAAATCTTCAAGGGCGATTTTAGCTACCGATTTGAAACCCTAGTCCAACGCTTCAGGGAGATGGCCTTCGTCACCCGCGGGGTGACGATCCACCTGGTGGACGAACGCGACGGACGCGAGATGACCTTCTATTTTGAGGGCGGGATCACATCATTTGTGCGCTATTTGAACCGCAACCGCGAACCGCTGCATCCGGTGGTGCATGTGGAAAAGGAAGTGGAAAACGGACTGGTGATCGATGCCGCTATCCAATACACCGAGGCTTTTGCCGAATCGGTGTATGCCTTTGCCAACACGATCAACACGATTGACGGCGGCACCCATCTGACAGGCTTACGCTCCGCCATCACCCGTACGATCAACGATTTTGCCCGCAAGAACAACCTGCTCAAAGAGAGCGATCCCAACTTCCGCGGCGATGACACCTGGGAAGGCCTAACGGCGATCATCTCTATCAAGGTCGGCGACCCGCAGTTTGAGAGCCAGACCAAGGTCAAGCTGATGAACCCCGAAGTGCAGACTGCGGCCCAGCAGGTGGTATCGGAGGCGTTTGGCAACTTCCTGGAGCAGAATCCCAGCGCCGCCCGGGCGATCATCAAAAAGTGCCTGACCTCTGCCCGCGCCAGGGACGCGGCCCGCAAGGCCCGTGATCTGGTGATCCGCAAATCAGCCTTGGAGAGCTTGACCCTGCCAGGCAAGCTAGCGGATTGCTCTTCCCGCGATTCGGCCAACACCGAGCTGTACATCGTCGAGGGGGACTCGGCAGGCGGTTCCGCCAAACAGGGCCGCGACCGCCACTTCCAGGCGATCCTGCCGCTGAGAGGCAAGATCCTCAATACTGAGCGCGCCCGCCTGGACAAAATCCTTTCCAACAACGAGATCAAGGCGATCATATCTGCCCTGGGCACCGGGATTGGGGAGAACTTCAGCCTGGAAGGCCTGCGCTACGGACGCACGATCATCATGACTGACGCCGACGTGGACGGCAGCCATATCCGTACCTTGCTGCTGACCTTCTTCTTCAGATTCATGCAGCCCCTGATCGACAGCGGGCATCTGTTTATTGCCCAGCCCCCGCTGTACAGCCTGAATTACCGCAAGAAGATTCACTACGCCTACACTGAAGCGGAGAAGGATAGAATGCTCAAGGAACTAGGCCTGGCGGAAGGCAAAGCCAGCGTGCAGCGCTACAAGGGTCTGGGTGAAATGAACCCCGAGCAGCTGTGGGAGACCACGATGGACCCGGAGAACCGCGTCCTCTTGCAGGTGACGATTGAAGACGCCGCCGAAGCTGACCGCACCTTCGATATGCTGATGGGCTCCTCCGTGCCGCCCCGCAAGCGCTTCATCCAAACGCATGCCAACGAGGTGCGCAACCTGGACGTGTAGTGGATCAAAACAAGCTAATATTAAATCGGGAGCCTGTTCAGGCTCCCGATTTTTGTATCTTCAATTGTTATTTCCTGTGGATGACGATATTGCCGCCCTCGGTAGGCTGATCGAAGCCGTTATCGAAGATGATGATATCTTCCCCAAACTCATTCTGCTCCCAGATTCGGATGCGGAAGGTGTCCCGCTCGCCATCCCCAGCCCAGATCGTGAAGAAGTATTCCCCCTCGCCGTTGATCGTCCCGGTGCCTGAGTAGATGGCGATATCATCCCAGGTGATGATCAGCCAATCATAGTTGGTGGACTTGAACTTCATCTCCCCGACATTAAGGTGAAACTCAGTCTGCCCGGTGGGCACATCCGCTTTCTTCTGGTATTTTGACACGAACCCATAGGTGGCTTTGCCGGACAGGGAAGGATCTGGCAGATAGGAACCTTCTGCGGTCGTAATCCAGCCCCCGCCGGTGACGAAGCCGGCATCCGGGTCATAGACCACGATCATGCCAAGTAATGCAAAGCTGTCTGGTCCATCCGGATTGAAAGCATGGGCGATGATGGGATAAACACCAGAGGCGTTGATTACATAATCAAGCTCTCCGGTAGTGTACGAGTAATCCGCTGCATCGTTTAGATTCGAAGAGGGTAACCAGTTGGAAGGATCCATGCAGGAGTCATCAACATCGAAGCAAAATGAGATATCCAGCAGCGCATCATCCGGACCATCAAAGAGGGAACTCTCAAAGGTGGCAGACACCTGAATGGGTGTACCGATCTCTATTGGATCAACCGGTACGCTTCCCTCGATGAAGAACGGTTCCGGCAGGTGGATCATGGTCTCGTCGCCGTCCTCATCCCAACGCAGGATGAAGGTGTCTGGTACGTTGGTTGCATCATATCCGGCGCCGCCAAAATCAGCTATCCAGTCTCCCGGACCCATTTCTGGAAGTTCCATGAAGAAGCCATCCGTGTTAGAGGCGACTAAGAATCCATAGTTCCCGCCCGGGCCTTGACCTTTGGCGAGATCAAGGCCGACATCCAGGTAGTTGTAGTGCAGGTCTGCGATCCAGGTATCCTTGAAAATCTCACCGCCCTCCATGGTGACGTACAAGCCCCTCTCGAGAGCTTCTACCGCTTGTAGATCGAAGTCCACCGCACCGATTTCCGGGTTATGCTCAGCAGGCTCAGAGATCTTGGCTTCCTGGTAGAGGATGCCGCTACCAGGCCCATCCTGGTAGATTGTCAGGGTGATCGGTACACCAATTGGCCAGAATTCGCCATGTGCCCACTTGTGTTCCGGCTGGATGGTAAAGAGCGGCAGTCGGGGTTCTTCATACTCGGCTACAGTGCTGTCCCCATCTTCATCTGGCAGCAACGCCTGAGTTCCCATGTCTTCCTGGATATCGAAGATGCCAGCAAGATCAAGTTCCCAATCGCCAAATTCATCGATTTGGACTTCTTCTCCGTATCCACTGGATTCATTACCAGCATTTACCCAAATCAGAGCCTCAACGGGCCCGGTTCCGGTGATGTAATCCGCCTCGATATCGAAGGTATCCAGGGTAAGGTCTTTCAGAATCAACTGCTTGACAATCCCGGTGGCATCATCGGCAGCTTCGATGAACATATCTGGGACGACATCGATCTCATGTTGGTCGAACCATGCCCACCCATACTCATCAGTTATAACCTGGAAGCCTTCTGGTAATTGCGGATTGCCTTCGATATCCCAAACCTGTAACGAGACCGGGGTGTCAGGGGTGAAGTCAAAGAGCCCGATCCAGTTGTAGGTCAATGAGGCTTCGATATGGGGCAAATGCTGTTCCTCTCCCCAGATGCGCAGCGTGTGGGAGGAATCAAATTCATTTTGCTGAAGCACGTTGATGATAGTCTCCGGTTGGATATCAGCCAGTCCGGCTGAACCGAAGTCTGCTACCCAAGCCCCGCTGCTGTCTGCCCCGGCTACAATCTCAACCCACCAGGGGTCATCGATCCGCACCCGGACAGAGCTGCCGGCATCAGCGGTACCAGATACCAGGTCCGCGGCGAGGTCTACTTCATTGATAGTGAAATCCCTGACGGTGTGAGGTTGGACGATCTCATCTCCATTGATGATTCCGTCATAGTCGCCGTAAAGGACAACCTCCATACCCGGCACAACTAAAACACCATAATCATCCATGTTGAAGTGATAACCGTACTCGTCCTTTTCTCCGATTGGTTCCACGGGGACAGGGCCGTAGATCACGCCATCAATTTCCAGGGTCAGCATCAGACCCGGACGCCAGTTATTTCCAACGATACTGTTGTGCTGGGGGATGACGACCATATGCGGATCGTAGACCATGATGGTGGTCTCTTCAACAATTTGTTCTCCACACTCGTCGGTGACCCGCAAGCGCACGTGGTACTCGCCATTTTCCTCAAAGGTGAACTCTGGCATTGGACCAGCACCGTCACCGAAATTGGGATCGAGTTCATAATATGGAGAAGATTCATAGTCTGGCCAGGTCACATAGATATCCCATTTATAGGTCAGCCCAAATCCTTCGGGATCGGATGAGCCGTTTCCATTGAGCGTGATCGGGTCCCAGCGGTCCACTTCATAGGGGCCGGCTGGGTCTGCGAACGGGTGTTGATTGGGATTCAGATTTTCGATTTGGAAAAGATAAGGATCCCCCCCAGTTGACATATCATCGAGGTAATGCCTTTCATCAACCTCGATCTGGTTACCAAATTCATCTACGCCTCTCAGGAAAAACGCAAATTCCCAATAGGGCTGGCAGTAGTTGAAGCCATAGTCTGCTGGATTGAACTCTGGAATTTCTCCGGATACTACACCGGTATCAATGGACACCAAAACATTGTCCCATGGACCACCTCCGGGAGGGCCATAATGCAGTTCCACTGAGGTGATGGGTCCATCCGCTAATTGTGCCTGAACCGGATAGGGGCCGTATGTCGAAGCCATTGGCAGGGTAGCGCCGTCTTCTAACCCTGGTCTTAAGTACTCGAACCCATCAAATACTATCTTGGTTCCCGTAATGTACCCGGGGTCGTTGAGAGCATAACCAAGCGCAACCTGGGTGATTAGAAATGCCATAAGTATTGAAAATAGTATTAGAAGCCGTTTTTTTCTAAACATGGTATATCCTCCTATTTGATTTGAAGTTTTGTCGTTTGGGGGAGGCCGGGATGGGAATAATTTAAAAGACTTGGAATAAATGGTTCACAAGATTGTGATGTGTTTCTTTGACGCCCCAAAATTTTAGACGAACGAATCGGTGTGTTTAATGATATCTTTTCTATATCACCCCCTTAAACAAATAACCAGCCAGACAGGCCGGTTTCGCTATTGGCTCCCCAAAGATTGCCCCCTCAGGCAGTTTCGGATTTTCGATGCAAGCAGGAGTAAGCGACCAGATTCAACCTTTGGTTCGTCGCCGCCAATTACCATTTCCATTTCTATCATACAGGTTTTCCGGCGTGAAAGCAATACCTTCTTGGCGACTTTAACAAAAATAGTTGCCTGGAACGTTTTCTACTTGCCCACAAAGAAGAAGATCGAGAGCTGGAACATATATACCACCGAGAGGATTGACCAGGCGACGTCGAACCACTTCTTCTTGCCCCATTCGGCCAGCAGTAAAAAACTGGGGTACAGCACCAGGACATAGCGCGAGGTCGAGATCAGCAGGTCGAATTCCAGTACCTTGATTAGGAAAACGACCATCAGCGAGCCCATGAACAGCGCTTCGGGGATCCATTTTTTTCTGAAGGCGTAGATCACCGCGGCCATAAACAGGAATACGGAGAGAACATCGGCGTACTGGTAGTTGCCGAAGAACTTGGGTTCCTCAATCAGAGACTTGATGCTGCCGAACAGCCCAACCCAGGGCCAGTCGGTCTTGATGTACCAGAACTTCAACCCGGCACTGATCGGGTTGAGGCCGTAGAGCTTATCTGTCAGCCAGATCCAGCCGAGGAACACAATCGGGATCGGGCTGAGCCAGGCGGCGATCCGGACCTTCTCCTTGAGCGGCTTTTGGAACCAGATCCAGGCGAAAGGGATGGCCACAAAGATGCCAATGAAGCGCGTCATTGAAGCCAGCAAGCCAAACATCCCCGCCTGCCACCAGATCTCCTTGCGCGCTCCCCTCATCGCCAGCACGAGGAAGACGAGGAAGATACTCTCCGTGTATCCGGCAAAGAAGAAGAAGGCCGTCGGGAAGATCAGCAGATACTTGACCGCCCGCAGGCTGGATTCGGCATCTGTGTAAGCCTGGAATTCGTCGTAGATCAGCGCGCAGGCAATCGCCAGTGAGACCCATGAGATCAACAGAGATGCGGGGAGATACGCGCCTCCCAAAATCCGGCCCAACGCCCCGACCAGGATGGCGTACACCGGGGGGAAGGAAATCTCCGCCCCGCCGGGGGAATACCAGTTCTCGGCGATCGAGAGGTAGAAAGGCGTATCCCAGTGGTTCCACGGCTCGATCAGGCGGGCAAACAGGGTGTCGGATTCCAGAGCAGCCTGCTGGTAGTCGTCCGGGGTCAGGTTGAAGATGGCAGCCCCCCAGATGATCAGGGTGATTAACAGGGAGAGGTACAGTGGGAGCCAAGGATGGCGTTTCAGCAAGCCTTCAGAGGATTTGGTGTTCTCAACAGTCAGGGTTCACCTCAACAGATATCTGGCGTTTTTGTGATAGGTTGAGTGTATCTGTGCCGGTGGAAATTGTCAATTCAGCCTGCTCGATCAGTTTGTTTTCTGGCATAATTGGGCGTATGTTGAAACGCACACTGATGATCCTTCTTTTGATCCTGCTGGTTGGCTGTGTCCAGGCGGGGGAGGAGGTTGCCCCAACCCTGACCGAAACGGCCAGTCCATCGCCAATGCCTACGAAGACACCGCCTCCGACATCCACCAGCACGATCACCCCGGCACCCAGCGCGACTGTGATCCCAAGTGTAACCGCAGTCCCTACGCCAACTTGGTCGATTGCCGGGCCGGGTGAAGTCCAGGCGCTGATCCTGCTCTATCACCATGTGGATCCGGAAAAACCCGCCACGCGCTACAGCTATAACGTGCATCCAGAGATGTTTGCCCAGCAGATGCAGCTCCTGGATGACCTGGGTTACCAAACCATCACCGCCAGCCAGTTGATCACCGCCATCCGGGAAGGTGCGCTGCTTCCGCCGCGCCCGGTGGTGATTACTTTTGATGATGGCAACCTCAGCGTTTATCAATCTGCTTTTCCCATTATGCAAGCACATGGTTTTTTCGGGGTGAATTATGTAGTTGCCAGCTGGTTAGGCGCACAGGGGTATCTCGGCGCGCAGGAATTAACTGAAATGCGTGCTGCCGGGTGGGAGGTTGGCAGTCACAGCTACACTCACCGGGATCTGACCCTTGATCACAGCCTAGCTTATGGTGAAATCTACCAATCCAGGGAGCGGATCTATGATGTGTTGGAGATCCATGTGGATACATTTGCCTATCCATTTGGTTCTATTGATCCATATTTAGGCGACCGCACCCGCAAATGGGGGTATAGCGGTGCCATGGGGTTGGGGAAGAGCACCACCCATTCCCTGAATTCCCTCTTCTACCTGCAGCGGATCGAGGTCTATGGGGATTATGATCTGGATGACTTCATTAAACTGCTGCCGTGGATTGAGATAGGGCAGTAGTCCGGGGTCTGGCGGGAGGTCTCGTACCCCGCAATGCACCTGTTCTCCTAGGGGGATATTGCATAATACGGCAAACCTATGTATAATTATTTCTAACAAATAATTGTTCTTTTTGTTAGTTTTTCTTATGGGAATAACTATTAGAAATTATCTGCTGAGGAGCGCCCTGCTATGTTGAATGTTCACCAGTTGAATGTATTTGTCATCGCTGCCGAAACCCTGAACTTCACCCAGACAGCCAAACGCCTGCATCTGACCCAATCCAGTGTCAGCCAGCATATTAAATCCCTGGAGAACCAGATAGGCGTTGAATTGTTCAACCGCAAAGGGCGCAGTCTGGAGATCACCGATGAGGGAGCAGTTCTGCTGCCGATGGCCCGCGAGATCGTGGAAGGTTCGATCCGGGCGGCAGAACAGATGGAACTGCTCAAGAGTGAAGTGCACGGCAGTTTGATCATCGGCTGCAACACTGCGCCCGGAAAATATATCCTGCCGATCATGCTGGCCAAATTTCACGAGCATTATCCCCTGGTGCGGATTGCCTGCCAGGTATTGCCAACCAAACAAGTTCAGGATGGCTTAGCAGAGGGTGATATCCACTTTACTCTCAGCAATGTTTCGGATACGTCTGGAGATGGGGGAGAATATCAGCTCTATCTGGAGGAGCCCATCCTGCTGATTACGCCACTGGACCATCCCTGGGCTGATCGGGGAGAAATTGATCCACAAGAGTTGCATGATGCCCAGTTCATCATGCGGGAAATGAGTTCAGGTACCTATCAGAATGTCAAAGCTGGCTTACAGGAAGTCGGCGTGGATATTGATAAATTGGACACTTTCATGGAGATGGGCACCTCGGAGGCCTTAGCGCTCGCAGTGGAACAGGGACTTGGGGTAGGCTTTGTGGCTAAAATGATTCTGGAGAAGATTTGCCCTGGCCGTGTGGCGGTGGTTAAGGTCAGAGGTCTGAATGTGCTCCAGCCGATCTACCTCGGCCGGCAGACGGCTTTCCCAGCCACGGCGGCCCAGGCTGCCTTCTGGGAATATGTGCGCAAAGCCGGGATTGAGATCTTCCATGCAGTACGCGATCAATCTGTTGAGGAGATCGAAGCCAGCCTGGCGAAGATTTCGGTTGGTCCGTAGAAAAGGGATTTTACTCTCATCAGTTCCAGCCAGTTATCGAGCTTGATTGCTGGCTGAATTTCATCCAGGAGGAAGCTGTGGCAGGTAACAAGCGAAGGCGTTCGAGCTTGGTCTCAGAGGGGACGAGAAAGTTCATCGAGGCTGGACGCGATTTGGAGGGTTTTTCTTTATGGGATAAGGTCCATGGCTATATCTACGGGCGTTGGCCTTATCATTATATTGGCATCGGTAAGGGCGAACACCCGATTGCCAAGAAACTGGCCCCTCTGATCCGGCTCTTGTTCCCACCCAAGGAACCTTCAACCAAGCCGAAACCCCATTCCCTTACTATGGCAACCGGCACAATTGCAGATGGTTACCACGGCAAGGCAATGCCGCTGGATACCGCCAAACAGCTGGTGATGGTCAACCAGCCGATCAAAGTTCCAGACCTGGAGCAGGTGATTCCTTATGTGCGGGCGCGCGCTATCATCCTTGAAAACCCGGGCCATATCATCGCCCTGGACTGCCCCTGCCGCAAGTATGCTGAGAACCCCTGCCTGCCGATGGATGTTTGCCTGATTGTTGGCGAACCATTTGCCAGTTTTGTCTGGGAGCACCACCCGGATTCAGCCCGATGGATTTCACAAGAAGAGGCGGTGCAAATCCTGGAGGCGGAGGATGCCCGCGGGCACGTTCATCACGCATTTTTTAAGGATGCCATGCTGGGGCGATTCTATGCAATCTGCAATTGCTGTGAATGCTGCTGCGGTGCGATAAGAAGCCAGAGAAATGGCAGCCCGATGCTGAGTTCATCCGGTTATCTTGCTCACATCGATGAAGACTTGTGTATTGGCTGCGACACCTGTGTGGAGTATTGTCAGTTTGGGGCGCTCTCAATTGGCCCGGGTGAATTTGCGCTGGTGAATATTGATCTGTGTATGGGGTGCGCCGTGTGTGAGAGCAAATGCGATCAGGGTGCGATCAGTATTCAGCTTGCTCCGGAAAAAGGCATACCTTTAGAAATCGAGAAACTCTTCCAGGCAGCTGAAGCCCAATACCGCGATTGAAGGTTTTCTTTTCAATGAAGCTCTTCCCTGGTGTATAATCCAAACTGTTGTTATTGACTGGGACCAGCCTCAGATTTAGCAAGAAGGAGAGTTTGATGCCGCCAAAAAGGATGGGTTCAGGAAGTCAGATTCGCGGTGGGCGGCCAGCTGTGCGTTCTGGCAGCGCCAGCCGCCGTCCGGCAGTGGTGCGCAGCCCGCGACGCAGCGCCAGCCCGCAGCGGGTGCAGACCCGCACAGTGAAGCGCACACATTCCCGCCAACAGGCGCAGCGTGTCAATCCCCGGCCGCGTCCGGTTGTGAGGCCAGCCAGTGTACCAAAGAAGAGAATGCCTGCCCCCTCAGTTGGCGCCAGACCACGTCTGACCCCGCGCAATACCACCAGTCCTGCCCCCAGGGCGGGTTCCCGGCCTGCCCCTGCAGCGAATCGTCCTCAAGTGCGCAGGGCTGTCCGCCCGGCAAGAGCGGTTGTCCGCCCTGCCACCAGCCGGGCAATCAAACGAGGCGCGGCTCAGGCGGTGGGGATGGCTGCAACCGCCGCTGCAGTCAACCGGCTGGTGCGATTGAACACCACAGCGGCAGCACCTGCGGTCATGTATCAGGTGAATTCCATCCAGAGTTCGTTGGATCAGTTGGAAAGCCGGGCCGATATGTCGGAGGTGCGTGCCGATATTGCCAATCTGGATGCCAATCTCAATCATGCCGTCAGTTTGCTGGAAAGCGCCAGGGAGAAGGGCTATTATTACCAGTCTGACCTGGAAGATATTGCCTATGATGCCATGAGCCGCTGGCATGCGGTCCGCGATGAGGTCAATGCCGGCATTGACCGGCAGGCCAGTGAGGCCGCAAATTATTACCAGCCAGTCAATCAGCATATTCACCGGCTGAACAACGTGATTGGCTCGATCAATGAATCCGATGCCCTGTTTGCTGAAACTGAGCGGGAGATCGATACCGCTCTTCGATCTGTGGAAGATGCAGAGCAGGCGATTGAAGCCATTTATGATGATATCGAACAGCTTGCCAGCCAGCTCACCATCCGACTGACCCGCATCCATTGGGTTCTGACCCAGCGCGATCAGGCCAGTTTTGATTTTATGGAGGATGAAGAGATCTATATGGCTGTAAAGGCCCGGTGGGACCAGTTGGGCGAGGATGATCCTGAGGGCGTGCTGTTCCTGACCACCCAGCGGCTGATTTTTGAACAGAAGGAAAAAATTGCCACCAAAAAGGTACTTTTTGTTGCCACGGCCAAAGAATTGGTCCAGAAGGTGCTCGGCGCCCAGCCCCTGAAAGGGATTGCGAATATCAAGGCTCAGGGAAAAGGTTTGTTTGCGCATCAGGATTATCTGGAGGTAGATTTTGGCAGCCACCTAGTGCCATTTCATTTGGACGGCCAAAATTCTGAGGATTGGGTTGTCTGGATCCAGCAGGCTAAGAGCGGAAAGCTGGCGGAAGACCGCACCACGGGATCCAAATTATCCTTTGCAGACCTGAGTGGTAATCTTACCCAGGGGGATATCCTGGATGTCCAGAATGAAGTCAATGAAATCCAGGATGAATTGATGCTCAAAGGAATTCAATCAGAGCTTTCTGAACTGGAGAATCGGGTTTCCAACCTCTCGCGAGAGCTTGTTGAATTACGGGCCAGAGGGTATCTGGTTGAAAAGAGCCTGGAAGCTGATGTGGAGGTGTTAATCCTACAGTGGGAGAAGATCAAAGAGAGGGCCAATACCACCCTGACGTTTCAAACGAATTCCCTCGGCGGCGAGATGGAAAAGATTAAGGCAGCCATGGCCAAACTGGCCGGGATGTCTGGTTCTCTGACTGCAGCCCGTCCGTTCTACGTCAATCTCAAGTCAATGATCGCTTCAGCAGAAGCCCAGGCGGAAGCCGCCGAGGAAACTGTGCTAGACCAGTATGATGAGTACGCGGAAGAAGTTGAAACCCTGGATGCTCATTTTGAATGGGTGGACTGGATGCTGGATGCAATTGATACCGCATCATTCAAGTTGCTGGCAACTGAGAGCGGCGTTGCGGCTGTGGAGGCGATTTGGGAGCGTCCCGGACAGGATCCGCTCAATGGGGTTCTGTTTCTTACAGACCAACGAATCTTATGGGAAGAGCGGGTGGATGACTTTGAATTGATGATCGAAAATGCCCTCGATGAAGTGCAGGATGTTTCTACCCGCCTGGATGATGAAGATGGCGGCCAGCGCTTGATGGTCAGACTTAGTGGCGGTGCGCCGGTCTCTGACGCGGTTTTCCTCTTCAGCCAGCCGGTAGTGGATGTGTGGCTGGAGATGATTGGACGGGCGCGTTCCGGAGGATATGGCAGCGACCGGGCTGTGGAGATTGACCCCCAGATGCTGGATCGGATCCGGAAGGCACCATCTAAATGTCCAAACTGTGGGGCAGCTTTTACCTCCCCGGTGCTACGCGGGCAGGATGAAATCGTTTGCGAGTTCTGCGGGGTATCAACAAGAATCTAACGCGATGGGGAGTTAGTTACAATGGAATTAGAACAAGGAACCCTTTTACACCAGCGATATCGCATTCAGGGCATTCTAGGCAAGGGCGGAATGGGTGTGGTGTATACCGCAATTGATGAGAGCCTGGGTGTGCACGTGGTCGTCAAAGAAAATTCCCTCGAAGAACAGGATGCCATCCAGCAGTTCCGGCGAGAGGCCACTATCCTGGCCGGCCTGCGCCACCACAATCTGCCCAGAGTGACCGATCATTTTGTGATCCAGGGGCAGGGGCAGTATTTGGTTATGGATTTTATTGAGGGGGAAGACCTGAAGATGCGCCTTCAGCGTTTGGGGGCCCTCCCGGAGAAGGAAGTCATGCTGATGGGCATTGCAATCTCCGATGCACTGGACTATCTCCACAGTCTGACCCCGCCAGTCCTCCACCGGGATATCAAACCCGGCAATATCCGCATCACACCTGATGGTCACGTATTTCTGGTTGATTTTGGGTTGGCCAAGCAAATGGAAGGCAGTCAGCTAACTGCCACCGGGGCTCGCGGGCTGACCCCAGGCTACTCTCCGCCAGAACAATACGGTACTGCCCGCACAGATGCGCGTTCGGATATTTATGCCCTCGGCGCCACGCTGTACACAGCCCTGACCGGTTTCCCGCCTGAGGATGGACTTGCGATTGCGATCAAACAAACCAAACTCACCCCTGTGACCGTGCGCAATCCTAAGATCAGCCCGGAAGTGGGGGCTGTGATTGAAAAAGCGCTGCGGGTGGATGCTGAGGAGCGATATCAGAGCGGAAACGAATTTAAGAGAGCGATGACGGAAGTCAGCGAAACGGTCACCCGCCAAGTGGCAATTGGCGATGTGACTGTATCACCGCCTCCCGCTGAAGCCACCTTGGTTGCTGGTGAGATGACCCTTCCCAGTGCATGGCAGCCAGCAGGTCCGGTCAACCCGCCAGCAGCCGCAAAGAAAAAATTCCCCTGGGGCTGGATAATAGGCGGAAGTTTGATTGGACTGGCAGGGTTGATTGCGGTCGCTGTGGTGGCTGGCAGAATGTTGATTGGCCCAAAGCCAAACGAGGCGGCAAATACACAGCTGCCAGCCCCGACGCTAGCCGCTTCATTACCGGAGACACCAATAGAAGAGCCTGTTGTGATCGTAGCCCCTACATCTACCAACGTGTTGGATGCGGAACAAGCAGTTACTCCCACAGAACCACCAATGCTGGCAGCTACACCTACCGGAGGCAGCGGGATGATCGCCTATGCTTCCACCATCAATGGGGAGCCGCAGATCTTCCTCTATCATCTGGATACGGGTGATAGCACCCAGTTGACCAATATCGGAGGCGGGGCTTGCCAGCCTGACTGGTCTCCTGATGGACAGACCCTGGTGGTAGTTGTGCCGTGCAGCAGAAACCAGCAGCGCTACGATGGGTCCTCACTGTTCCGGGTCAATCTGGCGGACGGCAGCCATTCACCGCTGCCTTCTTCTCCGATAGGGGATTATGACCCTGATTGGTCACCTGTGGAGAACAAGATTGTCTTCACCACAGTCCGTGATTTCGATCGCCCTCAGATCTGGGTGCTGGATGTGGATAGTGGTGAGTCGGTCAATCTGTCCAATAACTCACAGTTTGATTTCCAGCCAGTCTGGTCTCCGGATGGGAGCAAAATCATCTTTGCCTCCAACCGGGTGATCAACCGGGGTAAGTTGTGGGTCATGGATGCGGATGGCGAAAACCTGAGGGAATTTACGCTGACAGATAACCGCACCAATCTTGAACCGGTGTGGGCGCCTGATGGAGATTTGGTATTGTATACCCAGTTTGATTCTCGCGGCGGTGGTGTACCAAAACTGATGGGGAATTACTGGCGTGATGGCGGTCCGCAGGCTGGGACTGTTGAGTTCCGCATCTCGGAAGATTCTTTGGGCATGCGAGAACCTGATCTCTCTCCAGATGGGATGTGGATCGTATATGCTGCCAACTCTGACCCCAATAACCTGGATCTTTACATTATGCGTGTTAATGGCGCTGAGATCATCCCAATTGTGGTCAACCAGAATGTCAATGACTTCGATCCTGCCTGGCGTCCTCTGCCCTGATATGGGAGAACAACCATAACGAAATTGCAATTTGTTTATTTTTCCAAATTGATTGGCGGATGGTAAAATGTGAGTTGTAGCGCCTGTTGGTGGCGCTGCGAAAATTCGTTCTGTTGTCACTAGAGCTGTCTATGACCCTGGAAAGAGACTCAATTCTAAACGGACGTTACCGCATCCTGGAAATTCTTGGACAGGGCGGAATGGGGGCAGTCTATCATGCCAAAGATGACAACCTCGACGTTCATGTGGCGGTAAAAGAGAACCTTTTTACCTCAGATGAGTACTCGCGCCAGTTTAGGCGGGAAGCCAATATTCTGGCCACCATGCGGCACCCCAATCTGCCCAGGGTAATTGATCATTTCGAGATTCAAAACCAGGGCCAGTATATGGTCATGGACTTTATTGAAGGAGAAGACCTCCGCCAACGCATGGACCGGATCGGTTCTCTGATGGATGAAGAGGTGATCATCATTGGGGCAGCGATTTGTGATGCGCTTGAGTATCTCCATACCCGAGACCCGATTATCCTTCATCGTGATATCAAGCCTGGCAATATCAAAGTGAATCCCAATGGTGAAGTTTACCTGGTGGATTTTGGTCTTGCTAAGATCGTGGACGGCAGTCAGGTGACCACCACCGGTGCCAGAGCGATGACCCCGGGATATTCCTCACCCGAACAGTACGGCACCGCACGCACTGATGAGCGATCCGATATCTATTCACTTGGTGCGACCCTATATGCTGCCCTGACGAATACCATCCCAGAAGATGGGCTGGCGCGTGCCATGGAGCAGGCTGACCTTACCCCGATACGAAAACGCAATCCCAAAGTATCGCGGCGGGTTGCTTCTGCTGTTGAGAAAGCGCTAGCTATCCATCCGGAAGACCGCTTCCAGAAAGCGGGGGACTTCAAGAATGCCCTCCTGCAATCATCCAATGCCACCCGTCAGATCCAGAACTCGGAAGAACTCACCATCATTCCCCCGCCGGCAGACGTGGTTGCAGATGTGATGGCTGGAAACCGGGTGCATGTCAAAGGGGCAAAAGAACCAGAGATCACCGGCAGCTCCAGTACACGTCGCAAGCGATTGAAGCGCCGCCGGATAAGAAGAACGATTTTTGCCACCTTGATTGTGTTGATCTCCGCATTGATTGGCTGGGTGGCGATGGGATTACCGGGCAAGGAGGCTGTCAGCGGGATCGTTCCAGAAGGCTGGATTGCCTATGCATCCAATTTTTCTGCCACCCTGATGCCTGGTGAGCCAACCACACCGGTTGTTGAGGAGCCAACTCTAACTGCTACCATTGAGGAAGTGATTCCGGAACCAACCGCCACCCAGACGCCAACCCCTACGGTAACGCCAACCATTACGCCATCTCCAACACCGATTCGAGTACCTGGAGTGCCGACACCCACCCCCGCACCAGCAGATTATGATATGCCTTTCCCCGGAGAACAGTTAGCCTATGTTTCTTTGCGGGAAAATTCTACAGGGGTTACCTCTGCTCAGATTTGGCTGCATTCATTTGCGGATGGTTCTGAACGGCAGCTCACAAAGATGCAGGGGGGCGCCTGCCAGCCTGACTGGTCTCCTGATGGGCGCCTGCTGGCTTTCATCTCACCATGTGCTGGTAACCAGCGTGTATATACGGATGCTTTGATCTATGTGCTGGATATGCAAACCACTGAAGTCACGCAGCTAGCTGTAGAAGTTGGTAGTTTTGATCCTGCCTGGTCTCCGGACGGCAGCAGTATGTTGTTCACCAGAGCTGAGAACATTCTCGCCAGCAGCATTTACCGCATCAATACAAGTGATTCGACAATCGAAGAAATGACCCATGGCGACCGACTGGCTTATAACCCGGCCTGGTCACCAGAAGGGGACAGGTTTGTATTCTCAACCAATAGCGCTGGACATTACTTCCTTTACATTGTGGAAAATGACCCTACTGCCTTGCCAGAGGTGTTTGCCAGGATTACAGGCCGGCAATATGTCAAACCGACCTGGTCGGTAGATAATACGATTGTATTCTCAACCGGGCCGGAAGACAGTTTTATGAGCATGTGGCAGATGCCGGCTTCTATGCTGGGTGCATCTGATTTTAGTTATCTGGAGACCCCGGTCAACCCGGATACTAACCGGGTGCCAGAACTCGACCCTGATTTCAACTCATCCGGGCACTGGATTGCATACGAAAGCTGGCCGGATGGCGGCAACCGGGATATTTACATTATCCGGGATGACGGGCAGTTAATTATGCGTGTAACTGAAGAATTGCGGGATGATTTTGATCCTGCTTGGCGTCCGTACCCACGTCCATAGGTAATTTGTGTTTAAACACAAATTCGAGCCCGATGGCTCGGATTTTTTGTCGGTTGGATTAATTTCTACTGCCGGCTGGTAATCAGCTCGGCCAGTTGATTAAGGGTGTCGAAGGTTTCGGCGTTCAATTCTGTATCATCGATCCGCACCCCAAAATTGTCTTCCACAAATAGCGCAAGGTCCATCAGTGAGAAGGAGTCAATGATCCCCCCGGAAATCAGCGGTTCATCCAGAGCAAGTTGCCTGTCTGGGGTTTGGAGCAATTCTTCGGTGATATACCGGCTGATTTTATTGATCGTTTCCACGGTCATTTTCCTCTCAATCCTTTTTTGGGCAATTTTACCAGAATCAACCCTTGTAATGTCACTTTCCTGACCCAGGTTGAAAAAATGGGTAAATTTTGAGATAATAGTTCTGGTAATCACAAGAGGAATGAGTTTTGAGTTTTCTGTCAACTAGTTAACAAGCGAGGTAGATTTCTATGGGTGCTAAAATCATTGATGGTCAGGCAATTGCGAACCAGATTCAGGAGGAGGTCAAGGAAAAGGTGGCTGCCCGCGTTGCCGCCGGGAAGCCCGTGCCCGGGCTGGCAACTGTTTTGGTTGGAGGAGACCCGGCATCAGCGATGTATGTGAAGATGAAGCAAAAACGGTGCGCGATGGTGGGGATTGAATCCTTCCATGTGGAGCTGCCGGCAGATATCTCCCAGGAAGAGCTGGAGAATAAGGTGGCTGAATTGAACGCAGACCCCAAGGTACATGGTATTCTGGTGCAGCTGCCACTACCCAAGGGCCTGGATGAAGAACGCGTGCTCCAGGCGATTGATATTAAAAAGGATGTGGACGGTTTCCACCCGCTGAACATAGGCCGCCTGGCACAAAAAGGCCGCACCCCGGTCTTTTTACCGGCAACCCCAGCCGGGTGCATCGAGCTGCTGTTGCGCTCAGGTGTGGAGATGGAAGGCGCTAACGCTGTCGTGTTGGGCCGTTCCAATATTGTCGGTATGCCGGTGGCTCTGCTTTTGGTGGAGCGCAATGCCACGGTCACCATCTGCCACTCACGCACCAAAGACCTGCCTGGTGTTGTCCGCCAGGCAGATATTCTGATTGCTGCCGTGGGTTGGCCGGAGATGGTCAAGGGCGACTGGCTGAAAGAAGGCGTGGTGATTATCGATGTGGGCACCAACAAGGTGGAAGCTGACAATGAGAAGGGCTACAAATGGGTCGGCGATGTGGACTTTGAAGCCGCGATGAAAGTTGCTTCGCTGGTTACGCCAGTCCCGCGCGGCGTCGGCCCGATGACAATAGCCATGCTGCTGCAAAACACGCTCAAGGCAGCCGAACTGGCTGACGGGTAAGGTTGCGTCGATTTATCTGAAAAAAGAACTTCCTGTGATAAGCCACAGTCAGGCATCGATGGGGTTCCCTTCCCAGGGAAATTTCCTTGCTGATCTGTGGCTTTTTCTCGGATCTAAAGAGGGTGAAATGCAGTTTGCGGCATATTTTTCGATTGCAGTTGGTGCCGGGATGATGATTCAGTGGGCGCTTTCATACTTCAATGGCCAGATCCCGGAGTTGAAGACTGAGCCGGTGCGGATTGCTTTCCATATCGCTGGAGAAATGGTCACCGCCCTGATGCTGATTGCCGGGGGAATCGGTGTGCTGCTGGCATCCCAATGGGGTGTGATCATCTTTCTGATTGGAGCAGGGATGCTGATCTACACTGCGATCGTCAGCCCGGGCTATTTTGCCCAGCAGGGCAAGTGGGCTTGGGTGCTGATCTTTGCGGTGATCATCACGGTCATGATTCTTGCAATCCTCAAGGTGAGCCAGGCAATTGCCACATAGCCACATCCCCAGCCAGCAAGTTGGGTAGGGAAAGGATAAGAAATGAGGCCCTGTTTCCAGAGCCTCAATTTTTTTTAGCTATTTAGCTGTTGAGTTTACTGCACAAAAAAGGTGGTTGAACCAGTTCCTTCAGTGTAACCGGAGAGGGTGGCAACTGCGGTAACGGTATAAGTACCGGTACCGTCTTTGCGGACGAAGGTCTTATATTCAGAAATTGTAGCAACGCCGTTGCTGTCCGTGATGCCAGTGTAAACCTTCTGCCCATTCTTGGGAGTCAGAATTGTAACGGTGACATTGGCATTGCTCATTGGGACGCTGCTGTCTGTTACGGTAACAAAGATGTACACCCGCTGGCGGTCGCCATACACATCTTTATCAGTATCTACAGTTACAACCAGAGCGCCTCCGGTGCCCCCTTGAGTCACAGTGACGGTGATACTGTCGCTAGCTGTCAGGCCGCCGCTGTCCTCTACACTGGCGGTGATCGTGTGGGTGCCGACTGAGAGCACTGCGGAAACGCTTGCGCCTGTGCCCAGACCGCCGTCCAGGTTGGAGGTCCACACTATTGATGCGCTCAGATCGCCGTCTTCTACGTCAGATGCGGAACTGGTAAAGGTGAGAGAGGTTCCCTCTTCTACGCTGGTGCCGTCTGCCGGGGCGGTGATCGATACGCTGGGGGCGGTATTGACGGGTGGCGTTCCGCCGCCGAGATAAACCAATGCATCATAAGCCTGGATCAAACCATAGCCGTAGTAAACGTCACGGCCTGCGGCACCCAAGTCTTTAGCAGTAGCGTTGATTGCCTCACGGATCTCCACGTTGGTGGCAGATGGATTGGTGCTCCACAGCAAAGCTGCTACAGCGGAAACATGCGGGGTTGCCATGGAAGTGCCCTGCCAGGCTTCATAGCCGCTGGCGGGAAAGTTGTAAACGCTGCTGACCGCAGCAATACGACCAAGTTTTGCTAATAATTGTTGGCCAGTTTCTTGGGAGAAGCCAATACCGATGATTGTTTCGTATTCTGCTCCCATGGTGGCGTAGAGTTCTTCATTTGATACGTTGTTGTAGATCAGGGCGGCAACACCACCGCCAGCTTCAACATTCAGGATTTTGTCAGCAAAGCTGTTATCGCCGCGCTGGCAGAGAACCACCGCACCGCCCCATGCGCCAGCCGATGTGCACAGACCGCCATCCACCAGAGTGCCAGAAGCAGAACCGCGCCTGGAGAATTCAACATGGATACCGCTAAAAACTTCGCCATCAACGGTAACCGTTGTGTCGTCGATGTATGGGATTGTGCTGAGCACATCCACGCCTGGAGCAGCGATCTCTACCGAGCTGTTGTACTGGGAGAAATCGGCCCATTCCTCGTTGGCATTCAGGGCTGCCACTGAGACAACTGAACTGTAGGAAGCGGGGTAGTTGTTGCTGGAGTCTCCATCATTGCCTGCAGCAGCAATTGATAGGATACCGTTGGCATAGTGTGCATCAAAAGCCCGGCGTTCAAAGGGAGAGCTTCGGGGACCACCCAAGCTCATGCTGATGATATCCGCATCATTAGCAGCACAATCGTTGGAAGCGGCAATCAGGTCAGAGGCTGCTGTGGCAGCGCCATCATCACCAAAGAATTTAACGATGTAAAGAGAAACGTCTGGAGATACGCCAATCACACCTATCTGATTATCGAGGGCGGCGATCGTGCCGGCCACATGGGAGCCGTGCCCGTACCCATCAACGGTGTAAGGGGCATCCAGTTGGGCCATACCGCCTATTGAGGCGGGAAGGTCTTCGTGGTCTTCGTAATAGCCGGTATCAATGATACAAACTGTCACCCCAGCGCCGGTGGCGGGTGTGGCTGCATCCCAAGCCTGAGGAGCCTGGACAGCCTGGGCGCCCCAGGGAAGGACCTCGGCACCATCGTAACCGGTCACGTTGTCCCAAACAGCTGCAGTCTCGATAGCGGCTTCAACCGCTGTGGATTTGATCAGGTAGCGGGGGACATCTTCTTCAATGCTGACCACGTTGGGGTTCTTGGCCAGCCCTTTAAGCGCCTGGGCTGGAACGGTGACCACGAATGAGTTCAGGTCATCGAAAGTGTAGTGGAACTGGGCGCCCTCCCGGTT
>JAFGDK010000094.1 GCA_016932165.1 Anaerolineales bacterium | reverse complement strand
GTCATAAATGGTTATCCTCAATGTGTTAGTCAAGTTGTTTTGACATCCCTCTAGTCTAATCGGATTCTCGGGTCGACAATCCCATACAAAACATCCACAACCAGGTTGCCAACCACCAGAACGGTACTGCTGAACAGTGTGATACCCAGAACTGAGACCACATCAAGCGAGGTTGCCGCCTGGGCCAAAAAGGAACCAAGCCCCTTTATATTGAATATCGTTTCTGTGATCACAACCCCATTGAACAAGCTGATCAAGGTCAATCCGCCCACCGTGATGACCGGGATAAGCGCATTCGGCACTGCATGCCGGTTGACAACCTTATTCTCAGGCAAACCTTTTGAACGGGCAGTCGTAATATAGTCCTGCCGCAAGGTATCCAGCATAGAGGAGCGGGTAACACGTAGCAGAAATGCCCAGCTGACCACAGACAATGTCACTACGGGCAAAACCAGATGTTTGAAAGCATCTGCAAAGACATCAAATCTTAAATTGAGCAAGGCGTCAATCGTATGCATTTTTGTGTACTGCACAAAAGAATCCGAAAGCACAATTTCCTGCACGTCAATTGAAAGTCTGCCCGGAGGGAATAAATCCAACCGGGAATAAAAATACAGCAGCAGCAGCAGACCGAAAACAAAGGTAGGGATCGACCAGCCTGCAATCGCTGCCACCCGCAGAATCTGGTCAGGAAGTTTATTATGATTTACCGCTGCTTTGATCCCCATCCAGATACTCAAGCCGATTAACGGGATCGCTGCCCAAAGGGCTAATTCCGCAGAGGCTGGCAGACGCCTGCCGATCACCTCCGCCACAGTGCTTTTGCCAACTTTTGACCATCCCAGATCGCCGCGCAAAACACCGCCAGTAATTTCACCGGTATCGGGGTCTTTCGCCCCTACCATCCAGCGCCAGTACTGCTCATGAATGGGGTCATCCAATCCATATTTGATAATGATTTCTTCTATCGCCCCTTGGCGCTTGGGGATATCGCTGACATACAGCGCCGCTCGCTCATAGGGTGTAAGCAGTGAGAGCATTGCAAAGATGAGCATTGATATTCCAATCAGCAGGACTGGTATTATCAATAATCGCCGAATAATATAATTGATCATAATTGCATCCTTGATTGAAGCTGGCAGGGGATGGGGAATTCCCAGTCCCCTGCCGTACTTCTTTTTTCTCTTATTGCCTGGCGTTGGTCTTCATGGGGAAGTTCAATCCCCCCATGAAGACCATACGCCGTATCAAACTTTGCTATATCCCTTACGGGGCAACTTTATCCAGGGCGTAGATGTATGAAAATGCGGTCCCTGAATAAGCGCTGTTGAAGTACCAACCCTGCATCCATGGGGAGAGGTGGATTCGTCCAACCGTCTGGTAGAGCCAGATCATTGGGGCTTCCGTCTGCGCCAACAGCTGGAGCTCTTCGTAGATCGGTCGGCGTTGCTCTGGATCAGCATAAGAGGCAGCCTCTTCGATCATCGTGTCAAAGGTGGTCTTGAGCGGATCCTGGATGTTGGCCACACGTCCATATGCACCACCAGAGTGCAGGAACGGGTGTACCCAGTTGTGCGGGTCATGGAAATCTTCCAGCCAGCCGCCCACGTAGATGGGCAGTTTTTGTTCGCGGCGGGTGTTCAGCAGAACAGGCCACGGCATCCCAACTACCGAGATCTGGAAGTTCGGATTGACAGCTTCGATCCCGGCCTTCAGAATTTCAGCGGCCAGGCGGCGGGTTTCGTTACCGGTGTTGTAGGCAATCTGCATGTAGAAGCCGGTATCCCAAACGCCTGTCTCAGAAGCCTGGAATTCCTCAGCACATTTATCGAGGTCGTAAGAGTAAAGATAGCCGTCATCGCGGTAGCCAAGCATGTCGGCGATGATCGGGCCCTGGGCCTGTGCACCCTGACCGTTTAGGGCTTCAGCGATCATTGTTTCGTAGTCCATGCACCAGCTGAAAGCGCGGCGGATATGCACATCGGTGAAGAAGTCAGGCGGAATACCATTGCCGTCCAGCTCACCGCTGCCCATCAGCACGTTGCCGCCCTCGGCGTTGATCGCCTGGTTGAACTGGGCGGGGGTCATCACTGCCTGCTGGTAACCAGAGTACACCTGCATCCAGCCGCCAGGTTGTTCCTCGGGGCAGGTCACAGGATTGTCCGGATCGAAGCAGAACACTGTACCATAGTTCGGTTCCATCTGGGAGTAGAACTGGGGATCAACGGTGATCACGTCCGCATCGCCGGCTTCATACATTGCCAGGCGGGTGCCGAACTCATCAACCATCAAGTACACAAAGCGTTCGATGCTCGGAATGCCGCTCGGGCCGCCTTCCCACATCGGATCGTCTTCTGCACGCCAGTAGTTCTCATTGCGCACCAGCACAATCTCTTCACCGGGGGTCCAGTGATCAAGTTTGTACGGGCCGGTGCCATTGCCAAAATTGAACAGAACAGTCTCTTCAGCTGCCGGGTCATTAAAGTCTAACCAGGTGGTGCAGTCGCCGTCCCAGGCGCCATTATCTGCCATCCACTCCTGATCGTAGGTCGCACCGGCGAAGGAGTTCGCCAGGATTGCCAGGAACCAGGGGGCCGGGTTAGCCAGGTTGTAGGTCACTGTGCCGGCGGCATCGTCAGACACGATTGCTGATTTGACATATTCGCATGCCATTTCCAAATCTTCAGCGGAGGCATCTGCCAGAGATTCGTATGGCACAAAACCGGCTTCTTCTTCGCCTTCGGCTGGTTCTTCGCCTTCAGCGGGCGCTGCTTCTTCACCTTCAGCGGCTTCTGCCATTGCAGCGTTGTACGCTTCCTCAGCGGCCAGGTTCAGGGTTTCCAGCATCGAATAGGTCCCAAAGAAGACCTCGTGGGTCATCCAATGCGGGCCGTCGATGCGGTCCTGCAGCAGGGCGCGCTGCATCGAGTAGGCAATGTCATGGGGTTCCAGTGTGCCGCCCTCATGGAAGGTTACGCCATCACGGATATTGAAGGTCCACACATCGCCGGCTTCATTCGCTGACCAATCGGTGGCCAGGACACCCACGAACTTGTCAGTGCGGTCCTTCTCGAACCACACAACGCCTTCGTAAATGTTATTCTCGATACCGGAGCCGGAGGTCTCATAGGTCCAGGCCGGGTCAAGAGTTTCCGGTTCACCAAATGTTACGTACACATAGGTACCCGGATTCTTGAAGGGAGGCCCAGCAGGTTCTTCTACCGCAGGTTCTTCTGCCGGTTCTTCAGCAGCCGGTTCCCCGTCAACTGGTTCCTGAGCTACTGGTTCTTCTGCGCCGCATGCTGTTAATACTAGCATTGCGATCAACAGCAAACTCAGTAGACTTAAGATTTTCTTACTCATATTGCTCTTCTCCTATTCACTAAATTAGTTTACGTCAACAATATCGGGTTTATTGTTCTATGCCACCACCTCCTTTTCATATTTTTTCTGCCATTCTGGGTTGCCTTCAATTTTGCTTGGATCGGTGGCATGGCAAGCAACAAAATGGCCAGGAAATACTTCTCGCCATTCCGGTTGTTGTTCAGCACAAAGCGGAGTTGCCAGCGGACAGCGTGTCCGGAAATTGCATCCCGAAGGAGGATTAGCTGGAGAAGGGACATCCCCTTCCAGAATGATCCTCTGCCGTTGCTCCTCGACAACAGGGTCGGGGATAGGTACTGCAGATAACAAACCCTGAGTATAAGGATGCAGGGGTTTATCGTACAACGAGTATTTATCGGTTAACTCAACAAAGCGGCCCAAATACATCACTGCCACGCGGTCACTGATATGCCGCACCACAGAGAGGTCGTGGGCGATAAATAGGTAAGTCAGTCCGAATTTCTCCTGTAGATCTTCCAACAGGTTGATCACCTGGGCTTGGACAGAGACATCCAAAGCAGAAATCGGTTCATCAAGAACGATCAATTTTGGGTTCAACGCCAAGGCACGGGCAATCCCGATGCGCTGCCGCTGCCCGCCAGAAAATTCATGCGGGTATCGGTCGCGATATCTTTTATCCAATCCCACCACTTCCAGCAGGTAATCTACCCGCTCATCTGCCTCTTGACGGTTTGCCGTTTTAAAGATCTTCATCGGCTCTTTAATAATCTCACCGATCGGCATTCTTGGATTCAAGCTCGAATAGGCATCCTGAAAGATCATCTGGATTTCACTTCTACGACGGCGCATCTGCTCTGAGGATAGCTTTACCAGGTTTTCATCCCCAAAGTAGATATCTCCCGCAGTTGGCTTATACAGTTGCAAAATTGCTCGTCCGGTTGTCGATTTACCACAACCAGATTCTCCTACCAGCCCCAGCGTTTCACCGCGCACAATATTAAAGGATACACCATCAACTGCTTTCACTGCACCCACCTGCCGGCGGAAGACACCCGCAAGGATTGGGAAGTGCATTTTAAGGCCTTCAACTCGGAGTAAGATTTCTTCAGTCATCAGCGTGCCTCCCCGGTTGTCACATCTACCCAACAGGCAATTCTGTGATTCGGCCCAATGCTTTCGAGCGGCGGGTTTTCCTGCCTGCAGCGGTCAATCGCAAAATCACAGCGTGGCGCAAATGGGCAGGATTTCGGATGCTCGTACAAAACAGGGGGCATTCCATCAATCGATAATAATCTATGGTGCTCTTTGGCATCCAGGCGGGGTAAACTCTTCAACAAACCAATTGTATAAGGATGCCGGGGGTTGCCATATAGTTCTTTTACCTCCGCCTCCTCTACAAAAAAACCGCCATACATCACAACCACGCGCTTCGCCAAGTTTGCCACAATCCCTAGATCGTGTGTGATCCAAATGATCGCCAGGCCAAACTCATCCCGTAATTTTTTCACCAGTTCAATGAATTGCGCTTGAATCGTCACATCAAGGGCTGTGGTCGGTTCATCAGCGATCAAAATCTGAGGGCTGCAGGATAGCGCCATGGCGATCATCACCCTCTGGCGCATCCCGCCAGAGAATTGGTGCGGGTAATCATTCAAGCGTTCTATCGCCCGGGGGATACCCACCATTTCCAGCAGTTCAGCCGCTCGCGCATTGGCGTCCTGCTGGCTGATCTTCTGATGGAGGATCATCGATTCAGTCAGCTGCTTTCCGATCGTAAGTACAGGATTCAATGAGCTAAGCGGGTCCTGGAAGATCATCCCAATCTGGCTGCCCCGGATTTGATTGATCTCCTCTACCTCCATTTGCAGCAGATCTCGTCCGTAGAATTTTGCGCTTCCTGCAACAATTCTTCCTGGGGGTTGTGGTATGAGTCTCAATGTCGAAAGCACTGTTACACTTTTCCCGGAACCACTTTCACCGACAATCGCAACAGTTTCGCCTTCCTCAATATCCAAAGAAACTCCGTTAACTGCATGAACGACACCTTCATCTGTATCAAACCGAACAGTGAGGTCTTTGATATCTAGTCAGGGTTCAGCCAAATCTATCTCCTTGTATATATCTGCTTAATGGATGAGTTCAGATCCTAGGTTTTGTTGAATATTGAAAGTTTTTCCTTTGATCTCCAGACACAGATAGATAATTGTACATCAAACTGTAAACCAAATAACAAATCCATTCCTTAATTCTACCCAGGAATAGACGTTTTGGTAGCCATATGGGTTGGTAGATTTTCTAACATTGATCTGATAATTGCGCCTGGCAAAACAGGTAGTTAGGTGATTTAAGCCTGTCTGGTTCAGCAAATCCCGGTTTTGCCTATTTTCAGTATATCACCCAATGTTTTATGACGCTATAGAAGAAAATTAAAATAAAATGAGGAAAGAAATTGGTAGAATCATCAAATTTATGATCATTTTAGATTTGCGCTCATTTTACCTCCCTTTTTACACCTGCCGCAGAGGCGTATTAATTATCCGCTTATCGTGCATGTGTCTCGGAATCATAACAATTAACTCAAGATGAGAGGAATTTGACAGAGCGATTTCATAAGATTTACAATAACCTTGGGTTCTTGGACGGATTGATAAGCCATCTAACCCATGAATTAGTGAAAATACCCCCTTTACGGATCAACTGTTTCACATATTCAGAAATCAACTTGAGAGGAACGCTGAAGTGAAATTACGGATTGCAGGTATTATTGTCCTTTTGATTGGTGGTGTCTTCTCTATTCTAACCCTCAACTCCTTGTGGCATGATGTTCCAGTTTGGTTTTTTGGACGGAGAGCTACGGCTGTAATCGAAGAGAAGTGGTGGGAAGATTACCAAATCGAAAAAGGAGATCGAGCTGTCTATTATCTCAAATATTATTTCAAATACACTTTCTCCACAGAAAATGGTGAGGTTTTCACTGGCACAGCAAAAGTTACGGAGGATGAGTTTCTGGGATTCCAACCAGGTGGAGAAATAACCATTAAATATTCAGTCCTCAATCCTGAAATCAATCGCGTTGATGATTCCAGGTTTGTCCCATTCCTGACATGTTCCTACATCCCTGTTATCCTTGCATGTATCTTTACAATAATTGCAGGAAAGGAAATGATAGATTTTTAGTAAGGGAATCAAATGCTAAATTACATCATTCGCCGGTTACTAATCATGCCGATTATCCTTCTCGGTGTTTCATTGCTGTTATTCAGCATCATCTCCCTCATGAAGCCGATCGATCGGGCGAAGGCAATGTTCACCACAGATATCCCCAACCGGCTCAGGGATTGGGAGGGATTGATAGAAAAGTTCGGCCTGGACGATCCAGTTTACCTTCAATACTGGCACTGGTTAGTCGGCATTGAGGATCCAGATACAGGGGATATTCGAGGAGGCATCCTGCGCGGCAACCTTGGCTATTCCTGGTCTGGGAGAAGTTCCGTCGCCGACGTGATCAAACGCCGGGGTCCCGCCAGCGCAGAGTTGGTATTATGGTCGGCCTTCCCAATCATTGGGTTTGGTATCTGGATGGGAGTGAAAGCCGCAGTACACCATAATAAGCTCATCGATCACATCTTAAGATTCTCAGCCATTGCCGGGTGGTCAATACCGGCCTTCGTGATTGGTTTTTTACTCATCATGTATTTCTCCTCCCGATTACACTGGTTTTCACCAGGAAGACTCACCCTCGAGGTTGGGCAGATCGTTCAATCGGAGGGATTTGTCAATTACACCAAAATGCATACCATTGATGCTCTCCTCAACTTGCGATTGGATGTTTTTTTGGATGCCCTCAGGCACTTGGTCTTACCGGTGATCACACTCTCTGTGACCAGCTGGGCATTTCTCCTCCGGATGACCCGCTTCTCGATGCTGGAAACATTAAACCAGGAGTACATCACCACTGCCCGCGCTAAAGGGCTGCATGAAGATACAATTGTCCGAAGGCATGCCCTGCCCAATGCATTGATCCCGGTGATAACAGTTGGCGGGTTGGCCTTGGTGGGTCTCTTTAATGGTGTGGTTATCACCGAAGTGATTTTTAATTACCCTGGTCTAGGCTCATTCCTGGCAGAATCTGCCATCGCACTTGACTTGGTTTCAGTGGCGGGGGTAACTCTATTTTTCAGTGTCATCCTGGTGGTCGCCAACCTGGTGGTAGACATTCTCTATATGATCATCGATCCAAGGATTCGATTGGACTAAACAAGCTAACACTTTTTTGAGGTTTTCTGATTATGACATTGGGAATGGTTTTTACAAAACTGCTTAAGAATCCAATTGGAATTCTGGGATTAATCCTTCTATTTGCATTTACAATGATTGCCATTTTTGCGCCAATGATCGCCCCGGTGCCTGAAAATTCTTTTGATCCGCAGATGATCCCAAAAGGAGGGTTCAGCAGGAGTCCACAACCGCCAAGTGAAGAACATCTCCTTGGCACAACTGGCGCCCAGTATGACGTATTTTATGGAGTTGTCTGGGGCACACGCACAGCATTCCGGATTGGGATCGGGATTGCAATCTGCACCACATTGATCGGTCTTATGATCGGCGCAATTGCGGCATTCTTCGGCGGGTGGGTTGATGAATTGCTCATGCGGATAACAGAAATCTTCCAGGCATTCCCTTTTCTGCTCACCGCCATCATTCTCACATCTGTCCTTAAGTATGTCTATGAGCGCGGGGAGGGAGGTGTAATGATCCTGGTCATAAGAGCCCTGGCGCTGGTAATTTTTGGCATCAAGCCTTCAGAGATAATTGAACCCAACCAGTTAACCTTCCTGTTTGGCATGATCGCGATCATTATGTTTGGCTGGATGGAAGTCGCCCGTGTGATTAGGGGAAATATTCTTTCTATAAAGCATTCTGAGTATGCCCTCGCTGCGCAAACAATTGGCGCAAAGAATTCACGCATCCTGTTTCGACACCTGATGCCGAATGCGCTCTTCCCGCTGCTGGTCATTGTACCGATGAATATTGGCTCCTATGTTTTAACCTATGCCGCCCTCAGCTTCCTCGGATTGGGGGTGGAAGAGGGATATGCAGATTGGGGCCAGATGCTTAGCCTTGCTCGCAACTGGATTCTGTCACTGAATGATCATGTGCACATTGTCCTCTACCCCGGCGCGGCGATTGTGCTCTTCGTTCTAGCCTGGAATATGGTCGGCGATGCCCTGCGTGATATTCTCGATCCTCGCCTGAAAGGTTCTCAGTCAAAAGCGATCAAGGTTTAATTCAAAACCAACCCATCGCACGCCAAACGGATGACTTCACCATCGCCTCTTAGAGTGGAAATTGCCTGCAAGGATCATCCGCTTACTTTTGGATTCCTTGTTATACTGGCCTTGTTGGGATCAAAATCAGATCACCGTTTGACTTCACTGAAGGCTAAAAGGATGACCAGATGACCGCCGTATTCCCAACCCTGACTGTGCAAGAAATAGAATACCTGGACCGGACATTCCAATCTCTCACCTTATCAGATGGGCGCAGGCTTGGTTTCAGCCAATTTGGCGCACCAGATGGAAAGCCCATATTCTATTTCCATGGGGGGCCAAGCTCCCGGCTCGAAGGCGCCTTGCTCCACCATATTGCACAACAACGCGGCTATCAGGTGATCTGTCCCGATCGTCCCGGACATGGCTATTCCGATGTCAAACCTGGCTATCAGATAGTGGATCTTGCAGATGACGTCCGCGAATTAGCCCAGCATCTTAATTTAAATTCCTTCGGTGTCATGGGTACCTCAAGCGGCGGTCCCCCTGTGATCGCATGCGCCTACTCCCTCGCAGACCAATTGGAATTTGCACTGGCTTGTGGTAGTGCTGCACCTGTTTATGGAGATCCACAAGCCACAAAACAGCTCAGTTCGTTAGACCGGATTTCAGCTCGACTTGGATTGCGTCTGCCGCGCTGGATGTTTATTGCCGCTTTTGGCACCATGACGGGGATGATTAAAAATATCAAATCACAAAGACAATACAAGCGAGTATTGAGAGAAATGCTCTGTGAAGCGGATATCAAGATCGTGGATTCAGACCCTAATTTTGTCCCTGCATTGATGTTTTCAATCCGGGAAGCCTTTCATCAGGGGCCTGGCGGGCCTTCTGATGACGCCATCGCCATCTATCAGGATTGGGGGTTTTCTCTTTCGGAGATCACTTTCCCAGTGATACTCGCCCATGGCACAGAAGATAAACATGCACCCTTTTCATTCTCCGAATATCTGCACACTCACATCCCCAATAGTCTATTAATCCCATTGAATAATGAAGGTCATTACACACATCTGGTGAATGCCGCTCGATCATTTGACCTGATTGAAGGAAAAATTTTGCCACCCGCTGCCAAATAATCAATCAATCAGCAGTGTTTTTTCCCCGTCTTCGTGGCTATCCGAATTTTCATCTTGCCGGTTTCTCCTTACATACCCAACCACCACAAACACGAGTAGAAGCAGCACGCCAATCGCACACACAGCAAGAATTTTACCGCCAGTCAGTATCCCCGCATTGGGACCAATCTCTTTTCCAACCTGTATCAGATTATTCTCAGCTAACACATAGGCTGTCATCGCCCAATATTCGTCTTCAGCAAGATAACCAGGATTTTGAGGAGGATGGGTGGTAAGAAGATATTCATAGAACTCTTCCGGGGTTGAAAAAGGAAGAACTTCACCAGATTCAGATATGACCGCCGGGATCGTTTTGGGGATAGGAAAACCTTCATCCATTTCCCTGCCGCCATGACACCCTCTTCCCCAGCAATTCTGGTGATCTTCAGGCCACAATTCACGAAATTCATCGGTTAATCCCTGGCCAAAGTCTCCATGACAGGGCATGCAGTGCATCCAATAAAGATACCGGCCCTCTTCGTATTGAGTTGAGTGCTCTGTTAGGACAGGCTCTGCCAGCCTGTCGGGAGTCGGCTCTGGCGCATCAGCAAACGCGGTGTTAGACCACAGCCATCCTGGCAAAATTTCTAATCCAATCAAAAGTGCAAAGAACGTACTGGCAAGAATCCTCGCAATCTTTCTGGCCTTATTTCGTTTTAAGGTAGTCATTATGATATTCCGAAATAACATCATTGCTCCTTATGACTATCACAGACTAGTCAGAATCCCCAGTCTCATCTTGTGTTATTGTACTCCTCCATACCGCCTGTACTCGATATTCTTAACCATTTCAAGCCGCAGGGTGGCGGTGGACCTACCAGGAAGGGGTTAGTTCATCCCCCCTGATTTCCCTGACAATCTCCATCAACGCCCGCACCCTTCCTTCATCAACCGGATTAAACGTTTCCCCACCTTTTTTGAAGGCTGTTCCGACTACTGCGCCATCCGCAATAGCCAGCTGTTCTGCCACATTCCTCAAATTTACCCCCGTATTCGCAAAAACGATCGTCTCTGGCACCGCATCTTTGACTATCCGCAGCGTTCCCAAATCTGCCTCCTCCCCTGCGGTCAGCCCTGAAACGCACAACCCGTCTGGCCGGCAGTTGAATACGGTAGACTGGGCGATTTCAGCCATATCTCTTTCCCCCAGGTAAACCGCCGCCTCCGGCACGATGTTATACAGCAGTTTCACATGCCCTGCCCCAATCCGGTGCTGATGCCGGATCAACTCACCCGCATTCGGGTTCCACAGCCCAAAATCGCTGGCATACACCCCCGTGAAGATCTCCCTCACAAACTTCGCCCCCGTCACCATCGCCAGGTCCAACGAAGCCGCTGGATCCCAAAGCACATTCGCCCCAAAGGGGATGCGGATTTCTTTTCGGAGCTCGCCAACCACGCGTGCCATCGCTGCTGTGGTAATCGGCTCAACCCTTGTCAGGTACGGCAGGCTGTACTCATTGGAAAACATCAAGGCATCCACGCCGCCTGCCTGCAGCGCTTCAATGTCCTGCAGGGCATGGAGAATCACCTTATCCATGCCCCCTTTTTCATCAAAATTTGGATCTCCAGGTAACGCCAGCAAATGCACCATTGCGATAATTGGCTTTGCTGTACCAAAGACTTCCACTAACCAATTTTCCATTGAAACCTCCTAATAATACATCCTGTTAAAACTGTATCATGAAAACTGAATACCTTGTACTTTATTTCACATAATAATCTTGAGAAATATGGGTTTTGCCTCGTAAACCCCGGTTATTCTCAAGTACATCTAACCCTATCGCAGTAGGACATGTGTCACTTGAAATAACCCTGTGAATCTAGCATAGTTAATAAGGCTTTTCAGGTTAATCTCCTCCATTATGATTTATCCTGAACAATCAGGATTTATTAAACCATTTTCAACATCGCAATTTCGTTAAAAAAACAAAACCCGAAAGGAAGGAAATATGAAGACATATCAAACAGATCTGCCAACCATGTTTGGGGATCATCATGTCCGGGAGGTTAGACGCTTATTGCTCGAACTTCCCGGCATTGAAGAAATTTATGCTAGCAGTTCTTTCCAATTCCTCCAGCTTGACTACGATGAAAGCCAGGTAAAGGAAGAAGAAATTGTCGGTGTGTTAGAACAAGCCGGGTATTTAGGCGGGTTCGAAGCCCCGAGAGAAACCAGTTTGCCCGCCACAGAAGATCGCCAGACTGTCTTCCGGCATACCCAGGCATTCCGCCAAACGAAAAAGGTCAGCTTCCACCGTGAAACTGCCTACTCAGGCCGCCCGCTGTGGCCCTGCCCCGGCATGGGACCAGTGACCAAAGTAGAGGAGGATTAATCCATGGCAAAGCAACATAGAACCCCAGAAGAAGCATCAATCGACTCAGCTGCACAGGAAATGCTCATCCGGGCCGAAGAACTCCAGATCAGTACTGCTTTCTCCCGTGCAGATGACATGGCCCCCTGCAATATCGGTTCTGCCGGGATGTGCTGCAAGATTTGTGGGATGGGACCCTGCCGGCTTACCAAGGAAGGCTCTACCGGCGTGTGCGGCGCCACCATAGACACCATCCAGGCTCGCAATCTCATCCGCGCAATTGCCGCTGGCGCTGCCGCCCACTCAGACCACGGGCGTGACATGGCCTTCACCCTCAAAGCTGTCGCCAATGGCGAAACTGAAGGTTACTACATCCGCGATGTAGCCAAACTCCGCACAACTGCCCAGATTTACGATATCCCTATCGAAGGGCGCTCACCCGAGGAGATCGCCAATGATTTGGCAGATTTATACACCTCCCAGTTCGGCCAACAGAAAGGCGAACTCGCTCTAATAAAACGTGCTCCCAAGAAACGCCAGGAGGTCTGGTCTGCAACCGGCGTCACCCCTCGCGGGGTTGACCGTGAAGTGGTGGAAGCTCTCCACCGCACCCACATCGGGGACGATCAGGATGCTGAACACATTCTCGTCCATGCGGTCCGCACTGCTTTAGGTGATGGCTGGGGTGGAAGCCTAATCGCGACTGATGTCTCAGATATTCTCTTTGGAACCCCTGCCCCCGTTCTTGGCCAGGCCAACCTCGGTGTTCTCAAAGATGACATGGTCAATGTGGTTGTCCACGGCCATGAACCCACCCTCAGCGAGATGATTGTAGCTGCCTCTCAGACCCCAGAGATCATTCAATATGCCCAGGCTGCAGGCGCTAAAGGCGTCAACCTCAGCGGGATCTGCTGCACAGCCAATGAAACTCTCATGCGCCAGGGAATTCCCGCCGCAGGAAACTTCCTCCAGCAGGAACTCTCCATCCTCACCGGTGCAGTTGAGGCTATGATCGTAGACGTTCAGTGCATCATGCAGGCTCTCGTCGGACTGGCAGAGAATTTCCACACCAAGATCATCACCACCTCTCCAAAGGTCAAACTAAAAGGCGCAACCCATATCCAGTTTGACGAACACAAAGCCCTCACCATCGCCAAGGATATTCTCAAGTTCGCCATCGATAACTACAAAAACCGTGGTGAGACGGTCATCCCTGATGATCGGGAGGATTTGGTCCCCGGATTCTCGCACGAATACATCAACTACATGCTCGGAGGCAGCTACCGCTCCTCCTTCCGCCCATTGAACGACGCCATCATGTCTGGCCGTATCCGCGGCGTGGCTGCCATCGTCGGCTGCAACAACCCCCGCAGCCAGCATGATTACTTGCACGTCAAGGTCACCAAAGAACTTCTCAAGCAGGATGTCCTTGTGGTTGAAACTGGCTGTGGCGCAATTGCCTCCGCCAAACAGGGCCTGCTGCTTGGTGAAGCCGGCTTGGATAAAGTTGGGCCAGGATTACGCGAGATTTGCGAAACCATTGGCATCCCGCCTGTCCTGCACATGGGTTCCTGCGTGGATAACACCCGCATCCTCACCGTTTTAACCCAGATGGTAGAAGAAGGCGGCCTCGGCGATGATATTGATCAGATTCCTGCTGTAGGCCTTGCTCCCGAATGGATGAGCGAGAAGGCCCTTTCCATCGGTACCTACTGCATGGCTTCCGGAGCCTATGTCATCTTTGGTGGTTCATCTCCTGTAGGAGGCATGCCAGACAAAGTTTCTGACAGCGATATTGTCTCAAACTACCTGATTGAAGGCTGGGAAGGACTATACGGCGGCAAGATGGAGTTTGAACCAGATCCAGATGAGATGGTCCGCAAGACGCTTGAACACATTGACAAGAAACGTGCAGACCTGGGCCTGCCGGTTTACGATCCATCCCGCTTTGGTAAGAGTGGCGATGCCCGTATGCTGCAGCTCGAAGAAATGCCCCTGGAAGCCCGCCGGGCCATGCTTTACGGTCAAACGGATTAGTGGAGGAGAATGATGTCAAAATACATAGCAAATCGTGCACTCAGGGGAGCTAACGCCATTGTTTCCGAAGCTGAAGCCATGCTTCAGAAAGCGATTGCGGAAAAAGGTTCGGATCACCCTGTTTCCTTTCCAAATACTGCCTACTATCTGCCATTGACTTACGCAATGACAGAAATCGCAGTACAAAACCTCGGCCAGTTGAAGCCAGTACTTGCCCATGCACGTGAACTGCTTCACCCAATGCCCGCCAATATGAAGTGGACCCCCTATCTTGGTGAAACTCTGGATGGTGGCATGGCTACCCTTCTGGCAGCAGAGACCATCGAAGCCATCCGTTACATCTATGGGCACGAACCCGAACCCTACCCTGGATTCGAGCTCGCTGGCGGCACTTCCACCAATGGCGGCAGTGAAGCAGGTCTCATCGGCCATCTCAACGGCGCCATCGACGATATCCAGCTCCGCTCCTGGGGCATCCAGTTGGTGGACGGGCGCATGCCCGGCTTCGCCGCCATAGTCGGTGCAGCCAAATCCAACGAGGTAGCCGTCAAGATCGTGCGTGAACTTCAGCGCCGCAACATCCTCACCTTCCTCTCCGGCAATGTCAACGGCCGCTCGATCATTGACCAATTGAGAGAAGAAGGTGTAGAACTGGGGTATGACACCTACACGGTTCCCTTCGGCACCGACACCCTCAGTGCAATCTATGCACTCGGTTTTGCTTCCCGCTCTGCCCTGACCTTCGGCGGTCTCAAGCCCGGACAGGCGCGTGAAATTCTGCTGTACAACCGGGCGCGCGTGTTTGCCTTCGTCCTCGCCCTCGGTGAAGTGGATGATCTCAAATATGCCGCAGCTGCAGGGGCAATTAACTTCGGTTTCCCAGTAATTGCCGACACCGTCATCCCCGAGATCCTGCCCACCGGTGTGACCCAGTACGAGCATGTGGTCAGCATGCCCTTCAACGAGATCGACGGCGCCGATGATCTAGAGAAAGCCGAGCGCCTGGTGCAGAAATGCATCGAGGTACGCGGGGTTAAGGTTCAGATTGCTGATGTGCCTGTACCAGTGCCTTACGGCTCAGCATTCGAAGGAGAGGTTGTCCGCCGGGCAGATATGCGCGTTGAATTTGGCGGTAAAAAATCTAGAGCCTTTGAATACCTCTACATGGTTGATCTCGATGAGGTTGTAGATGGGCGCATAGAGGTGGTTGGCCCGGGATTTGACGAAACTGAAGAACAAGGATCTATGGACCTTGGTATCGTTGTCCGGGTGGCCGGCCGCCAGATGCAGGAAGATTTCGAGCCTGTGCTTGAGCGGCAGATTCACTATTTCGTCAACGGTGCATCCGGGATCCAGCACATCGGTCAACGAGATATCACCTGGATCCGAATCTCAAACACCGCCGCAGACAAGGGCTTTAATATTGAACACCTGGGCAAGATTTTACACGCCCGTTTCCACGCAGACTTCGGAGCCATTGTTGACAAAGTTGAAGTCACGCTCTATACCAAACCTGAAGACGTTGAACAGTGGTTGGGCAAAGCCCGCGAATCCTACGACTACCGCAATAAACGCCTCGCAGACCTCACAGATGACGCCGTAGACGAGTTCTACTCCTGCACCCTGTGCCAGTCCTTTGCACCAGACCACGTCTGCGTGGTCAGCCCTGAACGCCTCGGGCTCTGCGGTGCTTATAACTGGCTCGACTGCAAAGCCTCCTACAGCATCAACCCCACCGGACCCAACCAGCCCATCCGGCTTGGACGCGTGATCGACGAAGATAAGGGGTACTGGACCGGCACCAATCAATACGCCGAGCAGGCATCCCATGGCGTCGTTCATGAAGTTGCCATGTACTCGATCATGGAGAACCCCATGACCGCTTGTGGCTGTTTTGAATGCATTGTAATGCTGGTGCCAGAGGCCAATGGCGTCTTGGTGGTCAACCGCGAAGATTCCAGCATGACCCCGGTCGGGATGACCTTCAGCACCCTTGCAGGCATGGCCGGTGGCGGTATCCAGACCCCCGGTGTGATGGGTGTGGGCAAATACTATCTGGTCAGTCCCAAGTTCATCTCTGCCGATGGCGGCTTTAAACGCATCGTCTGGATGAGCAGTATCCTCAAAGAAACCATGTCTGAGGAATTGAAAGCTGTGGCCGAACGGGAAGGCGATCCAGACCTGATCGAGCGCATCGCTGATGAACGCATTGCCACCACAGTTGAAGAGCTTCTCGCCCATCTTGAAGAGCACAACCACCCCGCCCTGGTGATGGACCCGATGTTCTAGCAGCAAATTCAGCCAAGGCTGAATTTGCTATCGGAGGTCCCTTCGGGGACCTCCACTACAGAGAACTGGAGAACAATGAGCAAGGACAACCCTGCCTCCCGACCCCACCTGGTGCGCGAGTTGATGACTGTTGGCGTGGTCACCTGCGCTGAACACACTTCCATCAGGACCATCGCCCAGGCGATTTTAGAGAAGGATGTCGAGGCGGTGGTTGTCCTTGCTGAGGATGGCCATGCACTCGGAATTGTCGGCCAGGATGAACTCGTCAAAGCCTATGCCAGCGGCAGTTACGATCACCTCACCGCTCACGAGATCATGTCCGATGGCATCCCACAGGTGCCACCGGATATTCCGATCAATATCGCAGCCCAGCTGATGCAGGATAAAAACATCCGCATTTTCTACCTAACCCATCACGCAGGCGGGATCGAGTATCCCGCGGCAGTAATTTCGTATAAACATTTCCTCCGTCACCTGCAAACAGAATCGATCGAAAAACCGGAAGACCTCGGCATCGATGCTGCCCGGAAATCCCCCATCGAAATCTTCCAGGAACGGCTGGAGGAAAAACGCAAACAAAATCAGAATATTCACCTGGAGTGAAAAAAAAAACAACAAGGAGAAGAAACCATATGGCACTAGAACTACCAAAAGATAAATGGAGTGGTTCCGTTCAGGAAGTTGTCATCGGTGCCACCGCAGCCGATGGCGGTACCAGAACCGCCGCGGTAACGGTGGGTGGAGAGACCACCATGCCGTTTGTCCACTTCGAGGCTGAAACCCCCAACCGCCCGGTGCTGGCCCTTGAGATCAAGGATTTCCGCCCGAACGATTGGTCCACCCTCTTGCTGGATGTCTGGGGAGAAGCAACCAACGATCCGGGAGCCTGGGCAAAAGCCGCCGAAGAAGCAGGTGCAGACTTGCTCCTCCTCTCCCTCAGTCTCACCGATCCGGAAGGCAACCCAAACACCCCTGAAGCGGCTGTAAAAGCAGCCAAAGCTGTGCTGGAAGGTTCAGGGTTGCCCCTGATGGTCTATGGACCCGGGCAGGCAGAAGTGGATAACGAATTGCTTGTCCCAGTCGCCAATGCCTGCCAAGGCGAAAGGATCGTCTTGGGAATCTGCGAGGATAAAAATTACCGCACCCTGGTTGCCACCGCCATGGCGAATGGGCACCTGGTCGTCGGGCGCGCCCCAATGGATGTCAACCTTTCTAAGCAACTCAACATCTTGATTAAGGATGCCGGCCTGCCTCTGGATCGGGTGTTGATGGATCCCACCACCGGCGCTCTCGGCTATGGGATTGAATACGGCTTCTCGGTGATGGAACGCCTCAGACTGGCTGCCTTGCGCGGGGATGCGATGACGCAGTCTCCCATGAGCGTCAATGTCGGCTTTGAGACCTGGAAAACCAAGGAATCCAAAGTCGGTGATGATGTCCCCGAAACTTGGGGCGATTGGGAAGAGCGTGCTATCTCCTGGGAAACGATCACCGCCATCACCCTGATCGAAGCCGGGGCAGACATTGTCATCCTCCGCCACCCCGAAAGCCTCAAACGCGTCCGGGCAGCAATTGACAATCTGATTACCGCCCCCGAACTGTCCTGACGCCAGCCGTATGGATGAAACCATTCAGTGAAATGAGAGTATAAAATGGCAATATCTGGAATTGAAATCTACAAAATGCTGCCGAAGACCAACTGCAAAGATTGTGGTTTCCCAACCTGCATGGCCTTTGCCCTCAAACTGGCAGCCAAACAGGTGGAACTTTCCGCCTGTCCCCATGTCAGCGAAGAAGCCAAAGCCCAATTGGCTGCTTCTTCCGAACCGCCAGTACGCTTGATCACCCTAGAATCGGACGGGCACAAGCTTGAAGTCGGTAACGAAGTTGTCCTCTTCCGGCACGAAAAAACTTTTTACAACAAACCAGGCTTTTTCTTCCTGGTAAAGGATTCAGAAGAACCTGCCGCAATCACCGCAAGAGTCAAGGAAATTGATGCCTTTGCCGTCAATTATGTCGGCATCGACTTGACCGTGGACGGTTTCGCTGTCAAATCTGAGGGAGAAGGCGCTGCATTGGCAGCCGCGGTCGAAGCAGTGCGCGCTGGTACCAAACGCCCGTTGATCCTCATCGGAGATGACCCACAAGTTCTCAGCGCGGGGCTGGGCAAACTGGATGGTGAGAAAACCCTGATCGCCACCGCCACCCCGGAAAACTGGGAAGCCATGACCGATCTGGCTGTCGCCCACAAAGCCAGTCTGGTGGTCACCGCCGGATCCCTCGATGAGTTAGCCGAATTAACCCCGAAGATCAAAGAGAAAGGTCTTCCAAATTTGGTTCTCGATCCTCAGGTAAGCAATTTCAATGACGGAGTGGTAAAAAACACAATCCTTCGCCGGATGGCGCTGGCGAAAAACTTCCGTCCTTTCGGCTTCCCCATCATTGCCTACCCCTATAAAGCCGGCGTACCCGAGGTTGAAATTGCCCTGGCCACACAGGCAATCACAAAATACGCGGGGTTCATCGTATTAGAAAACTTTGCCCCCGAGACATTTTACGGCTTGCTGGTGCTGCGAGAGAACATCTACACTGACCCGCAAAAACCCATTCAGGTGCAACCCGGCGTTTACGAGATCAACCAGCCTTCCCCAGAAGCGCCTGTCATGGTTACCACCAACTTCTCGATCACCTACTTCAGTGTCGCCAATGAGATCGAAAGCTCTGGCCTGCCCGGCTTCCTTCTGGTGGCAGACGCCGAGGGCATGTCCGTTCTTACTGCCTGGGCAGCTGGCAACTTTGACGCAGAACAAATCGCAAAGGATGTCAAACGCTTTGGTGTCGAAGAAAAGATCAGCCACAAATCCATCATCCTACCTGGTCATGTGGCCGTCCTGTCGGGTGAGTTGGAAGAAGAACTACCTGGATGGGAGATCAAGGTCGGCCCGCGTGAAGCCGTGGATCTACCCGCCTATCTCAAACAGGTTGCCTGACCGAATGACTGCCAGATAGAGATGACCAGCACGCACAAAGTCACTTTTGATAACGCTGCCCCTGTTGAGGTGCCCACTGGCGCTACTTTAACAGAGGCAGCGGCACTCGCTGGCATTGTTCTGAACCAGCCGTGCGGCGGGCAGGGCCGCTGTGGACGCTGCGTTGTCAAAGTTCAGCAAGGCGAGATTCGGAGGCGCAGCACGTTGCGCCTTTCCGAAGGAGATATTGGCCAGGGATATGCCCTTGCCTGCCAGGCCGTTGTCGAAGGAGATGTCTCCATCCATGTGCCGCCTCAAGAGAAGCTTGAACGCCGCCTCGTTACCGATCTGACTGCCAGTAGTGTAGCCATCCCCGATGGTTACTGCTATGCCGAGCATCAGACCGTGCAGCGAATCCCCCTCAGGATTGATCCCCCCAGCATGGAAGACCAGACCGATGATTGGTCTCGCTTGCAGCGCAGCTTACGGCAAACAGCGGGCATCGACAAAATCTCCATCTCTCTGCCCATGTTAAGAAAGATCGGACAGATCCTCAGAGATGGAGATTGGGAGGTGACCGCCATTGTAGAGAAATCTCAAAGCCGTGAAACAGACTCCGCTCGTTTGCTGGATTTGTTCCCAATCCATTTTCCAAAAGAGAAACCGCTCTGGGGTGTCGCCATTGACATCGGCACCACAACCGTATCGGTCTGGCTCACCAATCTGATCACCGGACAAGTTCTTGCTCAAACAGCCGAGTACAACCAGCAGATCCAACACGGCGAAGATGTCATTTCCCGCATCATTTACGACAGCAAAGAACACAACGAAGGTGTGCTGCAAAAGCTGGTCATCGAAACAATTAACAAATTGATCGAAAGGGCTTGCCAGAGGGCAAAAGCCAAACCAGAAGAAATCTATAAAGCCGTTGTAGTGGGAAACAGCATCATGCTCCACCTGCTGTTGAACATCCCCGCGGCTACTATCCGCACCAGTCCTTTCATCAACGTATTCAATGAAAGCCAACACATCCTGGCTCGAGAACTCGATCTCACACTTCACCCGGAAGCTCCGGTTGAAGTGCTGCCCACTGTCGCTAGCTATGTCGGAGCAGATATCACCGCCGGCGCTCTCTCGTCAGGGATTGCCGATACTGAGAAGACCACCCTCTTCCTGGATGTCGGCACAAACGGCGAGATGGTGCTCGGCAACAAGGATTGGATGGTAACCTGTGCCTGCTCAGCCGGACCAGCCTTCGAAGGCGCCGGTGTGGTTGATGGGATGCGTGCCACCAAAGGCGCAATCGAAGAAGTCTGGATCAATGCAGATACTTACGAACCCAATATCCGCGTGATCGGTGGAGGAAAACCGCGCGGTCTGTGTGGAAGCGGGTTGATTGCCTTGTTGGCCGAGTTGTTCCTTGCTGGTGTGGTGGATAAGTCCGGCAACATCAACACCACACTCAACACCCCGCGCGTCCGAACCGGCGCGCATGAAGGCGAATATGTGGTCGCTTTTGCAGCTGAGACTTCCCACGGCAAGGATATCGTCATTACCCACGTGGATATCGACAATCTGCTGCGGGCAAAAGCCGCCATTTTTGCCGGTTATGTCGTCCTTGCAGAAGGTGTTGGCGTTCCCCTCAACACCTTAGAGCAGGTACTTATAGGCGGATCATTTGGGCAGTATATCAACGTAGAGAAAGCTATCGAGATTGGCCTGCTGCCCGATCTCCCCTGGGAAAACTTCCATTTTCTCGGGAATACTGCTGTAAGAGGCGCATACTACGCTCTGCTTAACTGGCAATCCAAACAGCGCGTGAATGAAATTGCCGGAAAGATGACTTATATTGAACTTTCTGCAGACAATGCCTTCTATGACGCTTTTATGTCTGCCCTCTTCCTGCCGCACACCGATCTCTCACTCTTCCCCACGGTAGTAAAACTCAAAGAACAAAATCAACAAGGTTAGGAGATAATTATGTACATAATTGGAGAAAACATTCACATCATATCCAGCAAAGTCAAGGAAGCCATCAAAGAAAAGGATGCGAAATTTTTCCAGGAAATTGCTGTAAAACAAGTTGAAGCCGGTGCTCAGGCATTGGATTTAAACCTCGGCCCCCGCAAAAAAGATGGCGAGGAGCTCTTCCCCTGGCTGGTCGGTGTCGTTGAAGAGGTAGTCGATGTCCCCCTCAGTTTTGACACCACCAATCTAGCGGCCATCGAAGCCGGGCTCAAGAAAATCACCAAAGCCCAGCCGATCATCAACTCCACCTCAGCAGACCCCGAACGCCTCGAAAAAGTACCCCTGGTCGCCAAAAAATACAACACTAAACTGATTGCCCTCACTATGGGAACGGGTATGATCCCCGTCACCGCAGATGAGCGCGTCAACATTGCCGTGGAGCAGTTGATCCCCCGTATGCTGGAGATCGACTTCCCTGTCACTGATCTGATCATCGACCCGCTGGTACTCACCGTCTCCGGCTGCCAGGAATACTGCCCCGAACTGATCGAAGCAATTCGCACTTTGCAATATGTCTGGGATCCTTCCCCGCACATTTCTGTGGGCCTTTCCAATGTTTCCAATGCTGTCCCCAACGCTAACCGGCCTCTTATTAACCAGGTCTACTGCGCCATGCTGATGGGCGTGGGCCTCAAAATGATGATCGCTGACCCCCTGGATAAAGAGCTGATGGAAGTTGTTCGAATCATCGAGGAAAGGGATGAATCCACTGCGCTTAGCAAAGCATACCTCGGCATCAGCGACAAGATTGGCGAAATGGAGGAAGTGACCACAGATCAATTTGACCTCGATGATCCAGAACAGAAAGCCATCTGGAAGACTGTTCAGATTTTGATGAACCAGGTTATTTATGCAGATTCATATTTAGAGCAATAGCACAAGCGAAAAAATCCCTGAATAAAGGATATTTTTAGCACAAGGAGAATAATATGGGAATACCCGATAAAAAGGTGGATGTGGAGGCGCTTCTCGCCAAAGCAAAAAAACCTGCAGAAGATGCAATGGTTCTCCACCCCTTCTACAAAGGCAAGGTCGAAACCGTCCCCAAATGCGCGATACGCAGCTTCCAGGACTTTGCCATCTGGTACACACCTGGCGTGGCCGCACCCTGCCGTGATATCGCCCAAAACCCAGAAAGAGTCTATGACCACACCAATAAATGGAACACAGTCGCAGTAGTCAGCGACGGAACCCGCGTTCTCGGCTTGGGTGATATTGGCCCCAAAGCCGGTCTGCCAGTGATGGAAGGAAAGGCTTTATTGTTTAAATATCTTGGCGGCGTGGATGCTGTTCCAATCATGCTCGACACCAAAGATCCAGACAAGATCATAGAGACTGTTCTGATGCTCCAGCCCGGATTCGGCGGCGTTAACCTGGAAGACCTCTCCCAGCCAAAATGCTTCCGCATTCTAGATACACTAAGAGAGAAGGCCGAAATCCCCATCTGGCACGACGACCAGCAAGGCACAGCCACTGTCACTCTCTCGGCTCTGATCAATGCCCTCAAGGTAGTTGGCAAAAACAAAGAAGACATTAAGATCGCCTTCATCGGATGCGGAGCCGCCAACGCGGCTGTCGCCCGCTTGATTTATTCCTGGGGTGTAGATCCTGGCAGATGCATCATGGTAGATATCGACGGCACGCTCGGAAAACACCGGGTAGACTATGAACGCCGCAAAGCGGAATTCACCGCCCAATGGCGCTTCTGCCAGATCACCAATCAGGCTGGCATTCAAGGTCATACCCCAGAAGCGATGAAAGATGCAGACGTGGTTATCGCTTATTCCAAACCAGGTCCTGGCACAATCAAGCCTGAGTGGATAAAGACCATGGCAGATGATGCCATTGTCTTCGTGGGTGCCAATCCAGTTCCAGAAATCTGGCCATGGGAAGCCAAGGAAGCAGGAGCGGCTGTCGTTGCCACAGGTCGATCTGACTTTCCCAACCAGGTCAATAACTCCCTGGTTTTCCCTGCTCTCTTCCGTGGCACTCTAGATGTCCGCGCCTCCACGATCAAAGATGAAATGTGCTTTGCCGCAGCTGAAGCCCTGGCAGGACATGTCGAGAATATCAGTGATGAGCATATCATCCCAACCATGGACGATTGGGAAGTATTCGCCAAGCAGGCAGCTGCCGTGGGCACCAAAGCACAGGAGTTAGGTCTCGCCCGGATCGAAAAAAGTTATGAAGAGTTATACCAAAATGCCTATAAAATGATCAAAAGATGCCGGGATTTAACAAACCACATGATGGAAAACGATTTCATCGCCAAAGCACCGGTGTAGAGGAAGGTGAAACAATGTACGATCTAATTATCATTGGGGGCGGTCCAGCTGGACTTACAGCTTCCATTTACGCAATCCGAAAACGCCTCCATGCCCTTACCATCAGCATGAACTTAGGCGGCAAGACCAATCTCCATCTATCGATCCCCTGGGCAGAACACTATCAGGTGATCAAGGGGTTGGAGATTACAGAGAAATTCAAAACCGAGTTGGAATACCTTGATTTTGCCCACACCACGGATACAGTAACACATGTCACCCAGGTGAACGGCGCATTTTCCGTCAAAACCAAAAACGGGGCCATCTACGATGCAAAGACTATTCTTGTCGCCACTGGTGTCCGCATGGAGATGCTGGGGATTACCGGCGAGAAAGAATTCTTCTTCAAAGGTTTAAGTTACTCCGCCATCAGCTACAGCCCGCTGTTCATTGACAAAAACACCATGGTCATTGGCGAGGGTGATCTTGCCCTGCGCTCAGTAGCAGAACTGGCTGATTCAGCGGCTTCGGTTCAAGCAGTAGTGGCAGCTGCCGACCTGGAATCTGACCTTGGCAAAAAACTCGCCGCAAAGAAAAATATCACCTTTTATCCAGGTCACACGGTATCCCGGATATTGGGCGACGACTATGTCAAGAGTGTAGAGCTTGAAACACCCGCTGGCGAGACCATCAATCTGCCTGTCGACGGCATCTTTGTGGAGAAATCGCACCTCCCCAATACCGAATTTCTTAAGGGTCTGGTGGAATTGGATGAGCAAGGAAAGATCAAAGTAGACTGCCAAAACAGGACAAATGTCCCTGGTATTTTTGCAGCCGGAGATGTAACATCTAACAATACTGAGCAGGTTCTGGTAGCCGTCGGGGAAGGCGCAAAAGCAGTTCTCAACGCCTACGATTACTTGTTGCGGTCACACTAACGTTAAGTTTATCTTAGGAGTACCACTATGCCAGTCTTTACACCTGGTCGAAGATGGCAGCCGCCATTTTTACCTTTCAAGAAACAAACTCTCGGTCAAAGGGCTCTGATTACCACCGAAAAGGTGATCAAAGGCCCCCTGTTTGGCTGCCGGATGTGCGGCAATTGTCTCCTCCAGGAAACAGCCTTCATCTGCCCGATGGAATGCCCCAAGGGCATCCGGAACGGTCCCTGCGGTGGTTCAACGTCAGAATTTTGCTATGTGGACACTACCCGTCCGTGTATCTGGTACAAAATCTACGACCGGGCGTTCAAGATGGGCCGCGAGGAAAAACTCCTTGAAGTTCTGCCGCCGCTGGACTGGGATAAGGTTGGTACCGAAACCTGGGGCGATGTGGTCAAACAGGTCAAAGAAGTGGGCACTGGCAAGGTGATCTCCGCAATCTTCAGCAAGGAAGAGGAACAAAAACACTTCATCGACGATGCCGTCTTCCGCCCTGTCAGGCAGCCGGATTGGTGGCAAGGAGATGCAAAATATCATCCTCCCGCATACGAAGAACCCGCCTCTGAACTGGAACGCCGCCTGAAAGCGGGTGAATTTGTGGTTACCACCGAAGTCGCACCTCCAGCCAGCACATCTACAAATCTGCTGATCAAGAATATCAACACGGTTAAAAACCACACCGCTGCGGTGAACTTCACAGACTGCCCATCTGCCACCCCGCGCATGTCAAGTATCGCCTGCAGCAAAACTGCGATTGAGAACGGCGCTGAACCAGTGATGCAGATCGCTGCTCGAGACCGCACCCGCACGGGGCTCCAGTCGGAGGTAATTGGCGCCGCTGCCATGGGCATCAAGAACATCCTCTGCCTTTCGGGTGACAATTCCCGCATGGGCCCCCGACCGATGGGCCGTTCAGATATCCTCGATATCGATTCGATCCAAATGCTTTGGATTTTGCGCAAAATGAGGGATGAAGGCAAATACCTCGATGGCCGTAATATCAAATACCCACCTCAGATCTTCCTCGGATCAGCCGCTTCGCCATTTGCCTCCGAACCGCGCTTCCAGGCGCTCCGCGAGGAGAAGAAGATCAACGCTGGCGCTCAGTTCTTCCAGACCAACCTGGTCTATGATCCAGACGGTCTCGAGATCTGGCTCAATGAGTTGGCCAAACGCAACGTACTGGATAAAGTCTTTATCCTCGTTGGTATCACCCCGCTAAAGAGCCTGAAAATGGCTGAGTACATGCATTATGATGTACCTGGCGTGTTCATCCCAGAGAAATTGCTCAAACGATTGGAAGCCGCTGGAGAAGACGGCGCCATGGAAGAAGGCGTCCAGATCGCCTTGGAATTGATCGAGGAGATCAAAGTCAAACAGGGAGTGAATGGCATTCACCTGATGCCAGTTGCCTGGGAGTCGATCATCCCGCGCATCGTGGAAGAATCCGGTTTGCTCCCCCCAGACTTTGTGCCCGTACCAGAGAAGGTGGCCTGAGGCTCGTTTTTACCAGACTGTAAAATCATAACTTACTGAGAGGAGGGTTTGGGACCCAAAGGGTCTAAACCCTCCTTCTCAAATACAGACCAACAAACCCAAAAACTCTGTAGGCATCCTAGCCAAGGAGTCAAACGACTGGAGTAATCCCTAAAAAAACCTAACCAACTCCTTCATCTTCGATAAGAGTCTAATCGATCCAGATAAATATTCAGGTAAAATTCTACTGGTACAAAATCAATAGCAATATGAGGTGCAATCTATGAAACTAGCAATCTCTGGCAAAGGCGGTGTCGGAAAAACCACACTCACCGCACTGCTGGCCCAGGTGTATGCCGATAAAGGATATGGGGTTTTCGCCGTAGATGCAGACCCATCTCCTTGCCTGGCGGGTGCTATCGGCGTTCCCCAAGAACTTAAAGCAAAACTTAATCCCATTTCAGAAATGGATGACTTAATTTATGAACGTACCGGCGCAAAACCTGGCACAACCGGTGGGTTCTTCACCCTCAACCCGCGCGTCGACGATATCCCCGACCGCTTCTCGGTCACGCATAGGGGAATCCAGCTGCTTGAAATGGGCTCTGTCGATCTTGGCGGGTCAGGCTGTATTTGCCCCGAAAGTGCTATGTTAAAAACCCTCTTCACACACCTCCTCTTCCGCGAGGATGAGGTCCTGTTGTTGGATATGTATGCCGGAGTCGAACACCTTGGCCGGGCTACAGTTGATTTTGTAGACGCCATGATCGTCGTTGTGGAACCCACCCGCCGCAGCCTGGGGACCGCTTCACAAATCAAAAAACTAGCCGAAGATATCCATCTCTCCCGTCTTTGGCTGGTCGGTAACAAAGTGCAGACTCAGGATGAAGCAGATTTTCTCGAAAACAACACCCCCGGCATCCCCGTTTTGGGCAGCCTACCTAATGTGCAAGGCGTGCTGGAAGCTGACCGGCTGGGGATTGCTGTATACGATCATGTACCCGAGCTAAAATACGCAGCAGAAAAGATTGCTGCCAAAATCGAAGACATTATTGAGGAGCAGCCCAAATGACTATAACAATTGCATTGGCCGGGAAAGGCGGGGTTGGCAAAACCACAGCCGCAGGTATGGTAATTAAATATCTCATACAAAACCAGTCTGGCGCGGTCCTGGCTATCGACGCAGATCCCAGCAGCAACCTAAACATGGTTCTCGGCCTCGACCTGGATTGGACCGTCGGCGAAATCCGTGAGGGTATGCTGGATAAAGTCAAGGACAGTATCAACCAGACAGGGGCTGCAATGGGCGCAATGCCCGGCGGGATGAGCAAGCATGATTACCTCACCTACGAGATCCAATCCTCCCTGTCTGAAGGTGATCGTTTTGATCTGATCGCGATGGGACGCAGCGAAGGCCCTGGCTGCTACTGTGCAGTTAACCACAACCTGCGCGAGGTGATCGACTCGATCAGTAAGAATTACCGCTACGTGGTCATTGACAACGAAGCTGGCATGGAACACCTCAGCCGCCGCACCACCAGAGATGTCCAGCACCTTCTCATTGTCACCGATCCTACCATGCGTGGCCTTGTTGCCGCAGAACGCATCATTAAAATGCAGGATGAACTCAACATTAACATTGAAAACTCCTACCTGATCCTTAACCGGGTGGTTGGTGAACCAGCCAAACCTCTGATGGATAAGATCAACCAACTTGATGTCACCTTCCTTGGTACTATCCCCTCCGACGATGAGCTATTGGTCTTTGAATTTGAAGGAAAACCGCTGGTCAACCTTGGGGATGACTCACCAGTTTACCAGGCTGTCGCCGCCATGATGGAACAGATCCTCGACGGATCGATTTAGGAGAGGAAAACAGATTTTAGGAATTATTTGGACCGCCACGGGGAGGACCCGACAGCCAACCTACAAACAAAAAACTCTCACCAGCGAAGGAACTTGGCCTCCCATACCAATTCCTTTGAACCAATTACTCATTAAACGCGGCAGCTAACCTTTTCAGCCACTCTGACAGCCCCTGCCCAGGCGGCAGCCATGCCGGGCGAATATTTTCCTGGACAACCGCTAAAGACTGCGCATCCAGTATTCCCGTCATACCCGCCAGTGCTGTCCAGGCGGGAAAATCATCAGCATCAAAATGTCCTCCAGCCACCCCCATCAGCCGGTGCGAGATAAAGGCGTCATAATAAGTAATCGTCTGGTCAACATCAAAGCCAGTCATTTCAAATTCAGTCCGCTCAGCTGTCTTTTCCAGCCATATTTTTGCCGGGAGGCTCCCAACCGGCTTTTCCTCATGCTGGCGGATAAGTTCCAGCAAAACATCATCATTTGGGGCAATAATCTGAAAAGCTTTCCGGGCTGCCTGCCTTCTTGTCTCCCTTCTTTCCAATGGGTTGAGGAGCTCTTCCCCCACCTGTAGATGCTCCGCCAGCGAAAACCGGACCTCATCACCGTCCTGAAGCGAAACAGTGCCTGCCTCCAATGCCTCAACCAGTCCAAGCTGTATCAACTCAGATTCAGGCCGATCAAACAGGATACCTACCTGCACGGGAGACAGCCCGCGCCGGATACCTCCGCCCTCAAAGGTCATCCGGCTACCCGCCCATTTCTTTCTGCTTCGGTAATGGCGCACCTCAAATAAGAAGGCCGCTATTCCCAACCCAAGTGCCGCATAGATACCCGCATCGGGGAAGTTTAGCACTGCCAGTCCTACCAACAGCTCCAATGCCAAACCAATTATCAAACCAGTCCCCTTAAACAGGCGGTAATAACACCAGCCGAATCCCACCGCGGCAATCACCGCCACCACCAGATCAAGATTCATCAGTTTCCTCCTCAGGCATCTTCAACTGGATCAAATCCAACCCGCCCCTAGATCTTATCTGAGATTTGACTTGCGATTCAGGCGGCATAAAACCACCAGGCATAGCTGGCGGATAGCTGATCTCAACCCCTCCCGCTCCGGCATATGGATTGTAGTACCCGCTACACCCGATACACCCTGCCCCTGCCATATCAGCCACACGAACACCCTGCTCCGCCTCCCGCTCAATCCGGCAGCCTGCCCCGCAAACCAGCATATCCGGGCAGCCCAGGCATTTCTCTGGCAGCCCATAGCCCAGCGGATCCTCCTCCCGACCCCTGAAGCTGGTGAACAGCGAACCTTGCCAGATTTCCTCCCATGGATCATCCAACAAATTCCCCGCCGCCACGTAATAAGACTGACAGGGCAAAATATCCCCATTCGGTTCAATGCAGATGGAATACTCCCCGGCATTGCACTTCTTTGACCCCACGCCCAGCGCGATCGGGTTTAGCCGGCAGTATTCTGTCGGGGTGTACCACATAAACCTCATCCCGCGTTCCTCAGCCAGCTCCCGAACCAGGGTGATCAAGGTTGGCAGTTCCTCATAGCTGATCGCATTAGGATTGACAAACCCGCCGCCCGAATGGATCACCCCGTTCATCGCAAAGGTACGCAGCCCAAGTTCATCCAGGAAATTTACCAAGGCTTCCAGGTGATCCATATTCGAGCGCATCAGGGTGGAATTGGTGATCACATGCACACCGCTCTCCAAAGCCGTCCTGATCCCTTTTACCGTCTGATGGAACGATTCCACACCCATGATTTTATTGTGCAGTTCTTCATAGCATGATCCCAGCGTTACCTGAACATGATTCAGCCCCGCCTCAGCTGCCTTCTGCATGAATTTCTCGCTGCTCAGGGTGCGCCCATTGGAATTCAGTCCCACCACCATTCCAAGCCTATCCGCATAGCGCACAATCTCGAAGAAATCCGGATGCAGGGTTGCTTCCCCACCGGTCAGGATCACATGCGGGATCCCCAGTTCTGCCACCCGCTCGAACACACGGTACCAGTGCGCCAGCGGCAGGGACGGCATCCCAAATCGCCCCACTTCGTTGTAGCAATGTGGGCACTCGTTATTACAGCCGTAGGTGAGGGCCACATCGATCTTATAAGGAGCGTTGGTTGGTAGGCTGAATATTGGCGCCTGGTCAACCAGCCCTGCCAGCGAGCAGGTATGACAGCCATCCTCGTGCTCTACCAGATGTTCCATCACCTGGTACACCCGCCCAGCCTCCAGCTTCGCCGCCAGATCGTCAAGCCTGTAGGCCGCCCTCAGAATTCTGGCCGCATCCCGTTCCCGCACCCCATCCAGCGCCATCTTCACCAGGCTCACAGCGCCTGCATTCAGATGGATCACATCGGTCACGTCCACAAACAGGATGCCGTTCCCGTCCGCCTCCACCCGTAAGTGCAGCCTTTTCTGCGAGCCGTCTGCTCGCATTATTGGATAGGTATGCAACCCTGTTCGCACCGGCTCACCAAACGAAAGCCCTGCCTTCATCCCCTGCCATTCTTTCTGGAACCAGCCAAATTGGAATGTATCCAAGATCAAGTTCTCCAACATCACCAGTAATATTCAACCTTATCGTTGCGCTTCTTTGCAACGACTGAAGCAATCTTCAACAAACTCCTGCCTATCTGCAAGGATCTTCGATGAATTCTGTTTTCCTGAGTGCCTTAGTGCCCAATCACTGCTTTTATTACAAAACATGCCGCCAGCTACCTGACGGCATGCACAATTCCTCTAATTATCCTTTCTGATTGATCTTCGCCCACGAGTCCCGCAGCGGCACGATCTGGTTGAAGACCATCTTATTCCCAACCGTAGATTCTGGGTCCAAGTAAAAGAATCCCTGACGCATGAACTGGTAGCGGTCTCCCGGATCAGCCTGTGCCATCTCTGCCTCCAGCTTTACACCTTCAAGTACCATCTTGGAGTTCGGATTCAAGTTATCTCTAAAGTCTCCGTCTTCCGGCACATCGCTGGGGTTTTCTACTGTGAACAGGTTCTCATACAGGTTCACCGTCGCGTCCACATTTTTCTCAGCTGAGACCCAATGCAGCGTACCTTTCACCCGGCGGCCATCCGGTGCCTGGCCGCCCAGCGAATCCGGGTCATACCTGCAATGTATTTCGACTACCTTCCCGTCTCCATCCTTGACTACCCCTGTGCAGGTCACCAGACAGGCGTTCATCAAACGCACCTCGCGTCCTGGCGCCAGCCGGAAATATTTGGGGGGAGGCTCTTCCATAAAATCGTCTTCTTCTATATAAACCTCTTTGGTCAGGACAACTTTGCGGGTTTCATGTCGCTCATTGTCATGGCGGAAGTAATCCACCTTAAAATCGATCTCTTCTCTCTCTGGAAAGTTATCAATTACCAGTTTGAGGGGCTTTAGCACCGCCATCACACGCTTGCAGATCGGATCCAAATCCTGCCGCACAGTGTGCTGGAAGAGTGCATAATCGATCACACTGTTGGTCTTGGCTACCCCAATCCGGTCGCAGAAATCCCGCACCGCCTCAGGCCGCACGCCCCTACGCCGGATACCAGCAATCGTCGGCATCCTGGGGTCATCCCACCCATCCACAATCCCTTCATTTACCAGCACACCCAGCTTGCGTTTGCTCATCAGCGTGTAAGACATATTCAGCCGGGCAAATTCGATCTGTTGGGGATGATGAATCTCCAGATTGTGTAGGTACCAGTCATATAGCGGCCGGTGGTCTTCAAATTCCAACGTGCAAATCGAATGTGTGATCCCCTCAATTGAATCAGATTGCCCATGTGCAAAGTCATAGGTCGGGTAGATACACCAATCATCTCCTGTGCGGTGATGGTCAGCCCGCAAGATCCGGTACATGATCGGATCACGCATATTCACGTTTGGTGATGACATATCCACCTTGGCGCGCAGCACCCGGCTCCCGTCTTCAAATTCTCCCGCCCGCATACGCTTTAATAAATCCAGGTTCTCTTCAATCGAACGATTGCGGTAAGCGCTGTTCACGCCAGGTTTGGTCAGAGAGCCGCGCTGCTCCCGGATTTCCTCAGCACTTTGGTCATCCACATAAGCCTTACCCGCTTGAACCAACTGGACGGCAAACTCGTAAAGTTGGTCAAAATAATCGGAGGCGTACAACACCTCCCCATCCCACTGAAAACCTAACCACTGCACATCTCGCTGGATCGAATCAACGAACTCAATATTCTCTTTTAATGGGTTGGTATCGTCAAACCGCAGATTGGTCTTCCCGCCATACTGCTGTGCCAAGCCAAAGTTCAGGCAAATCGACTTGGCATGCCCAATATGCAGGTAACCATTCGGTTCTGGTGGGAAGCGTGTATGCACCTTTCCATCAAAACGCCCTGTTTCATTGTGCTCTTCTATGATCTCGGTAATAAAATTTGTGGTTTTAGTTTCCTCATTCTCACTCATCACTTGCTCCGTTGACCAATTCTTCCAGTAAGTGTACACCATCTTTCAGGCGTTTGATTGTCTTTTCCTTTCCCAGGAGTTCCATACTCTCGATCAGGGGGGGTGTTACTGCTTGCGCCGCGACCGCCATCCTCAGCACATGGAACACTTGCCCTAATTTTAGATCCATTTCCACAGCTAGATCACGGATTGGCTGCTCAATATTTTCGTGTGTAAGCGCTCGGGCTTCTTCCAATATTATCAGCATGCCTTTTGCAACAGCCAGCGCGGTCGCGGCATCCATCCCGTTAGGAACCAGATCTTCAACCCCTGGGGTAACCTCATCCTCAAAAATAAACCGAACCCAGTTGGGTACCTCATCCAGGGTGATCAGCCGCGGCTGCAACAGGGGTGTGAGTTTAAGCAATGTATCCTCATCCACGCGGTAACCTTCTGCCTCGATGAACGGCCTAATCCGGCCTGCAAGCTCTTCAGTGCTCAAATTGCGCACATGCAAGCCGCTGAAGTGGTCGAGCTTTTTAAAATCGATGGCCGCGTTCTTCGCACTAAGTTTTTCAATCGAGAACTTCTTAATCAGCTCATCCATCGTAAAAAACTCAGTCTGGTCATCATAGCTCCAGCCCATCAGCGCCACCCAATTAATCACCCCTTCCGGCGGATAACCCATCGCCATCATGTCCCTTATAAAGATGGATTCGCCCGACTGCTGCATAGCTTCAGTATCCCGCTTGCTCATCTTGCCCTTCCCGCTGGGTTTCAGGAACAGCGAAAGATGCACCCATTCAGGTTCTTCCCAGCCCAATGCCCGGATCACGCGTGCATGCAGCGGGAAGGTCGGGATCCATTCCTCGCCGCGCAGCACATGGGTGACCTTCATAAAATGGTCATCCACCATTGTTGCCAGGTGATATACCGCCAGCCCGTCCGATTTAACCAGAATGTAATCATCCAGCGTAGCATTCTCAAACTCAATCTCGCCCCTGATGCTGTCAACAACCTTCGTTGTCCCCTCTTTGGGCATTTTAAAGCGGATCACATACTCTTCTCCTGCCGCCACCCTTGCCTGGGCTTCTTGAAGCGAAATATGGCGGCAGGTACCTGCATAGCGGAGGTGCTGGTTGTTTCTTTTTTGTTCCTGGCGTTGGGCATCCAGTTCTTCCTTACTGCAGAAACAGTAAAATGCATCCCCGCTTGCCACAAGCTTTTCAGCCATTTCCTGGTATAGTGCTTTGCGCTCAGACTGCCGGTAAGGTCCATAATCGCCCCCCACATCCGGGCCTTCATCCCAACTGAGTCCCAGCCATTTCAGGCTATTAATCAGGTCATTTTCTGCTGCCGGGTCATAGCGCTTCTGATCTGTATCCTCAATCCTCAGGATGAACTGGCCGCCTGTTTGTTTGGCCAGCAGGTAATTATACAGCGCGGTCCGCGCGCTCCCCAGATGAGTGATTCCGGTTGGGCTGGGGCCGAACCGTACGCGCATCGGCTGGCCAGGCTGGTATTTTTTCTCTGCCATATCTTTTTCCCTTATTTATGAAATCTTTTGCCGCGCCGCGACACTTTCCACCAGCCCGATCCCCAGCAGGATCGACATCAATGCACTGCCGCCCCGGCTGATGAACGGCAGCGGCAGCCCTGTCACCGGAAGCAGCTTGAGGTTCATCCCAATATTCACGATTGTATGGAAGGCGATTAAGGCTGCCACACCATAACAAACCAGGGCGCCATATGTATCTCGCGCCATACGGGCATTGTACAATATCCGGTAGATTACAAAAAAGATCAACCCCATGATCGCCACTGCCCCCACAAATCCCAGTTCATGGGAGATCGAGGCAAAGATGAAGTCGGTATCCCTCACCTTCATAAAACGCAGCTGCACCTGCGATCCCTGTCCATATCCCTGTCCCAGCCATCCGCCGGAGCCGATCGTAATCAGCGCCTGATTAACGTTATATTCCTCGCCAAACCTGGCATCTTCATCTGTGAATATAAAGTTCCTGATCCTCGCCTTCTGGTAATCAGCCAAAAATGGATATCCAATTGCTGATACCACCACGGCAATCACCAGGAACAGCAAAATATGTTTCCACTTCAACCCGCTGCCAAACAACATCGCCGCCCAGATCACCATTAACGTGATCGAGGTTGAAAGGTCTGGCTGCACAATGATCAAAGCGACCAACACGACTGTGACCAGAGAACTGCGCAGGATCGTAGGGATCTGGTCCATCCTGTCTTTATTGCGGGCAAAAAAGTCTGCCGACAGAACAATGATCGTGATCTTAGCCAACTCTGAGGGCTGGATTACCTGCCCGGCTATGTTGATCCAGCGGCCCGCCCCAAATGCTTCTTCACCGCCAAAGGTCACCATTGCCAGCATCACAAAAATCACCACATAAAGCACCTTGCCAATCGTCGGCCAGAAATGATAATCCAGCAGGGTAGCAATGATTACAACCACAAATCCAAGCCCGGCAAACAACATTTGCCGCTGGACTGCATTGGCTTCTACCAGTTCCGGGTTGCCTGCAATCGCAGAATCGATCATTGCCACGCCAAAGATCACCAGCACAGCTACCGCGCCGATCAACCAATAATCAAAATATCGCCAGGTTTCTAACCGCATCATATTATTAAGTATAAAAGGGAATCCAGATTATTTACAGGCAGACTTAATCACATCCGGTCATTCTTTTAACTCACAATCGCCGAAAAAACGCCAGTTGGAACAGAGTTACCGCTAGCGCCTTCGTTTGGCTGCCCTAATTGGGATTTCCGCCAGCAGATACTGTTCGCGTCCATCTTGCTGCACCGTGATCTGCACCGCATCGCGATCAATCGAAATGTACCTGGTGATCACCTCAATGATCTCCTCCTGCAAATCCTCCATCATAGCTGGTGAAAGATCAGTGCGGTCATGGATCAAGACCAATTGAAGCCGTTCCTTGGCGGTGGAAGCGCTTCGCTGTTTCCCGCGCAATCGGTCCAAAGCCCGTCTCATTTTCCACCTCCTCCCGAACGCATAAATCTCGTTAATCTGCTGAAGAATCCAGATGTGGCTTGCAAGTCGAGGAATGGCACATCCTCACCTGTAAGTCGTCTGGCAATATTAGCAAAAGCTTTCCCTGCCTGGCTGTTCTCATCCAATGTTGCGGGAATACCCCGGTTTGCGCTCACCAAAATACTCTCATCTTCAGGCACTATTCCAATCAGATCTATTGCCAGCAATTCAAGCACATCATTAGAGTTAAGCATATCACCGCGCTCGACCATCTGGTGGTTAATCCGGTTGAGTACCAGTTTTGCCGGACCTTTTTCCTCAGCCTCGATTAAGCCAATGATCCGGTCTGCATCACGCACCGCCGAAACCTCAGGGTTAGTGATCACCAGCACCATATCTGCCCCTGCAATCGCATTGCGGAAGCCCCGCTCGATCCCGGCGGGAGAGTCGATCACCACAAAATCCACGATCTGCCGCAGATCGTTGCACAGCCTGATCATATCACTGGGCGATACTGCGCTCTTGTCTCTTGTCTGGGCTGCCGGAATCAGGGTTAAATTGGGAAGCTGTTTATCCTTGATCATCGCCTGCGGCAGCCGGCAGCGCCCTTCTACCACATCGACCAGATCATAAACGATCCGGTTCTCCAGTCCCAGGATTACATCCAGGTTCCGGAGCCCAATATCAGCATCGAGGCATACCACTTTATAACCAAGTTTGGCCAATGCCGCCCCAATGTTGGCAGTGGCCGTGGTCTTACCAACACCGCCTTTGCCCGATGTAATCGTGATAACTTTTCCTGCCATTTGCTACCTCTACACTTTTCTAATTTTCCGGTCTTCCAGCCAGGGTTGCGCAACCACTTTTCCATCCCGAACCATAGCCATTTCCGGTTGAGTCTTGCGGCCCTCTGACGGAGAAATTGCTATCTTATCATTTATTCTCAATTGAGTTGGCGTAAGTACCAGTGCGCATACCACAGCCTCCGAATCTCCTCCTGCACCCGCGTGAACCATCCCGCGTAATTTACCCCAGACCAGCACATTGCCGCCGGCGATCACCTCAGCGCCGGGATTGACATCTCCCAGGATCACCACATGACCGTCAAAATTTATACTTGCACCCGAACGCAGCGTCCGCCGGATAAAGATCGCTTCATCTTCATCCTGAATTTTTTTCTGCCTGGGGGCTCGCCCCTCGACAGGACCCTGGTGAATTTTGGTTGCCAGCCCCAATGCCTGGGCATTCTGTTCAGTGGTGGGCGAATTGGTCAGCACCGCCCACAGGGTTAACCCCATATCTGAAATTTGATCACGCAGCCGCCCCATTGAAGCTGCATTAATCACATGATTTTCCACATTGAGGATCAATTTTGCCCCACGCAAAAAATCCCCCTGTTCAGAAAGCTGGTCCATCAGGCCGATTTCCACTTCCGACCACTCCCCCTCACCCTCCAGCGTTACCAATAATCCCTCGCGGATACCCTTAAATTGAATCGTCTGCGGCATAGATTTTGTCCTGCACTGAAGAAAACTCATACACCCGATCGATGAGAATCGATTGGGCCATTATAGCATTAACTCCTAGGGTACGCCCAAGGCAGCATCAATCGTTTTAAGCTCAAAATACGCCTCAATCATCTGCCTTACCACCGGGCCAGCCACACTCGCTCCCTCACCCCCGTTATACAAAAAGGCCACCACCGCGATCTCAGGATCATCATAGGGCGCATACGCCACTGTCCATGAATGTGTCGGCCAGTTTCCTGGAATACACAGGTTTTTCTGCAGGGCAACAATGTCGCAATACTCAGCCGTCCCAGTCTTTCCTGCCACCGGTATAGGGAAATTCGGTCCGAATAAATCTGGCTCGCGCGAAAGGGTACCCTCGGTCACAGCCAGCCTCATACCTATCTGCACATTCGTGAATACTTCTGGATCGATCGTCGTAAACACTCCGGTCGGTTTGCAGCTGCCAATCCCTAACGGATCCTCGAACTTCGAGATCATGTGATCCTCGGTCAAATCCCACTTCATATCTGGGACAAATGGGCTGATCAACACCGGTCGGATCGGATCTCCATCCGCATTATAAACCTGGCCTTCAACAGTCCCATCCTCAGTATAAAAATAATCATATAACTGGCCATTCTCATCCAAAACCACCAAGTCCATCGGCTCGCCAGCTGCGTTATACACTTTTACGATCACCCGGCCTTGTGCATCCACTTCGCTCTCCAGCAGATTGCCCAGTTCATCCATCACAATCGTTACTATGCTGCCAGCATCATCCACCACTTCCCGCACTATTGTTGGCCGCATCAATTTTCCATCATTGGCCACCGTCGCTGCAGAAAGCAGCACCTGCAGCGGAGATGCGATCATAAAACCCTGCCCCACACCAGCAAGATAAGTATCCCCAGTTGACCAGTTCTCCCCCTGGTTGATCCGCTTCCAGGTCGGGTCTGGAATCAATCCATCCGTCTCATCTGGTAGCTCAATTCCGTTTAACTGGTTATATCCCAGCGCTTCAGCATAGGTGCCCATGCGGCAGATTCCCAGACCTTCGATCCCTTCCGGCTCATAACCACCGCCAAGTTTATAAAAATACACATTTGAAGAATTGGCAACTCCGCCATAGAAATCTAGCGAGCCAAACCCTGCTCTGTTCCAGTCCACAAAATCTTTGGCTTTTCCAGGGTCTCCTGGATAGAAACTGTTTTCAATCGTAATCTGTCCCGGGGTTTCTACTATCTGGTCCACCCTCACCACGCCCTCATTGAGCGCTCCTATCCCAGTGACGATCTTGAATACCGATCCCGCAGGCAGCTCCGCACCCACAGCATGATTCAGCAAAGGGTTGGTTGCATCAGAGATCAGTTGGTTGTAATAATAGGCCGGAATGAAACGCGCAAACCGGTTATTCTCATATGTAGGCCACGAAACCATCGACAAAATTTCCCCTGTCTTTGGATTAATTGCAATCGCTACCCCGCTGCTGATCCGGATTTGGCCGGAGTTGCCGTAAAAATATAAATTCCAGAAGTTGATCTCCTTCTTTAGGATCGCATCGGTTGCCTGCTGGTAGCGCAGGTCGATCGTCAGCACCAGGTTCTTGCCGTCCTCAGGCTGTACGATTGCCTCGACATCCCGCAGCTCAGCCCCGGCCACATCCACTTCGATAACCCGCCTGCCTGGCACCCCGCGCAGCACCTGGTCAAAATACAATTCCAAACCCCCATACCCAATCTTATCCCTGTTGGGCACAAACCCCTGTTCCCTCAATTGGGCTTCAACCGATTCTGGAATCGGCCCAACGTACCCAATAAAGGTAGAGGTAAGCTCGCCGGTCGGATAATCCCGCACCGGATCCACCTGGATGCCCACCCCGGGCCAGTCGACGGCCTGTTCCATGATCGCCAAAGCCCGCTCGCGCTCGATATCACACTCGATCAAAACCGGCTGGTAGGGGGCAAAGGATAAGCCAATATTGAACATCTCAATGATCCCAAGATTATCTCCACACTGAATCAGGATATCCTCAGCCGCCGGATCATCATCATAGCTGATCGGTTTCTCCGTGTACTGAGCCAGCTCGCGCAAGATTTCATCCTGCTCACCTGGATCTTCTGGCATATCTGCCGGGATGATCGCAATGCTGTAAGAAGCAATGTTGCGCGCCAATACAATCCCGTTACGGTCATAGATCACCCCGCGCTGAGTTTGTAAACTAACCGCCTCGGTGCGGTTCTCTTCAGCATCCTGGAGGAATTGGCCCCCCTGAATAATTTGCAGGCTAAACAAACGGAATATAAAAACTAATAAAAAGGCAGCAAATACCGCCCCAAACAGATAAATCCGCCAGGGATCAACCTTATTCTGCTGCTGCTGATTGGATGGGATCATACTTCCACCTCTCTGGGGAAGCTCCTCTTGGCAATTTCCCCCACCAACCCGTACACCGGTAACACCGCAATCATATTCAACACCACCGATGGAAGAATGACCACATTGAATACCTCTACCAGGTCTAGGGGCACACCAGTCACCCAAAGATAGAAAATCTCAACTCCGAGGATCAGAATGGTGCCAAAAAATGTTGCTGTCAGCAGCAACCAGATCGGTACCTGCCATATCCTGCGTTGAACCAGAGTTATCCCCAGCGTAAAACCCGCATAGGTCAACGCTGGAATCCACCACGGAATCGCCGATGATAAACCCACCAGCAAACCAGCCAAAAGGCCAAACTGCCAGTGCTGCTTGTGCTCCGAAACCATCACCCAAGAGACCAGTACCAGCAGCACAAGGTCGGCAGCCCCTTCTAGCATCTGAAGGCGCACAACGATTGAGTTTTGCAGCACCATAGAAATGGTAATCAACACTACAGCCGTCAGCCCTGCCATCCTGATCTACTGCCCCTCAGTTATCTCTGGGATCAATGGTTCGGTGTCAATCGGCTGAAAATTAACCACCACCAGCACTATGTCCAGGCGGTTTAGATCAACCGCGGGTTGGATTGCAGCCTGCTGGAACAGAGAAGTAGCTGAACTGCGCACACTTGCCACCTGACCCACCAAAATATTCGCAGGAAAATTGCCCCCCAGCCCCGAAGTCAGCACCAGGTCGCCTGCATTAATAGTTGCATCAATCGGAATCAGGTCCAGGGAAAGATCGCTGGTAATACTTCCAAGCAGCACAGCGGTAGTATCAGAGGGTTGAATCCTGACATTAACACTAGAATCCGGATCAGTAACAAGCTGCACACGGGCCGCATTGGCGGTCACTGCATCCACTCGCCCAACCAGCCCCTCAGGACCGACCACCGGCATCCCCGCCAAAATTCCATCGTCAGACCCCACATCAATCACCACATACTTTAAAAATGGGCGCGGATCTCGGAATACAACCGAGGCAGCCATATATTCATTCTCGCGCTGGCCGCGGGCAAACTCCAGCAATGCGGTTAGCAGCTCCACCTCACTCACCTGCTGCTGCAGGTCAATCACTTCTGTTTGCAGTTTAGCCACTTCTGCCTGCAACTCAGCATTCTCCTGACGAAGCCTGACCAAGTCGGTAGGTGCGTTGTAAAAATCTTGGAAAGTTTGAAAACGGACTGTCAGCCATTCTTGCGCCTGCAGCACTGACCCCAAAACAAAATCCCCTACCGCAGACAGGTAACCCCCTAAGGCCAATACCAAAATACCGACCACAACCAAACCAAGCGCAATGGAAATCCATCGTTGGCTATTTCTAATCTTCATCAAGCACCATCTTCAGACTGGCAGCCGAGAGTGTGGTTGGATCGTACCCGAACGGACCTAATGATCCACCCGGATAAGCCAGTGGTTTAAATTCTCAAAGTCTTCCAGCACCAGGCCCGCCCCGCGGGCGACGCAGGTCATCGGATCTTCCGCCACCCAGGCCCTGATGCGCACTTCTTCCGTCAGACGCTCTGCCAGGCCTAGCAGCAGACCCCCGCCGCCAGACAGACAGATCCCAATATCCATCAGGTCTGAGATAATCTCCGGTTGCACCTCGTCCAGCGTATCCTTCACCGTATCGATGATCGTTTGTACCGACCCGGCGATCGCTTCACGGATCTCGATAGACGATAATTCCAATGTCTCCGGCAGCCCTGAGACCAGATTCCGGCCCCGGACGGCATAGGTCTTCTCCTCCGGAAGCGGGAAAGCCGACCCAATCCGCATCTTGACTTCCTCCGCCATCCGGTCGCCGATTAATAAGTTATATTTATTTTTTATATATTGAAGAATATCCTGGTCAAGTTCATCACCAGCCACGCGCAGTGAGCGCGACGTAACCACACCGCCCATCGAGAAAACTGTCACCTCAGTGGTCCCACCGCCAATGTCCACAATCATACTTCCGCCTACCTCGGCCACTGGAAGCCCGGCTGCAATCGCCGAAGCGGTCGGCTCTTCGATCAGATAGGTTTCACGGGCACCAGCCAATGCACAGGCATCGTAGACCGCCCGCATTTCCACTTCCGTCACGCCTGAGGGGATACCCACCACCACACGCGGCCGCGGGAAAGGCACAATGCTCTGCTGGTGGGCTTTATCGATAAAATATGCCAGCATTTCCTGGGTGATCTCGAATTCCGAGATCACCCCATCCCTAAGCGGACGCACCGCGATCATATTGCTGGGTGTTCTGCCTACCATCGCCTTGGCCTCTTTGCCCACAAAATAAGGCTCACGCGTGCGCTTATCAATCGCCACATAGGATGGCTCGTTGATCACGATCCCTTTCCCGCTGACATGCACTAGCGTGTTAGCAGTCCCCAGATCAATCCCAATATCAAGAGAAAAGAACCCCAAAAACCAATTGAGGAGATTAAATGCCAATGTTCGCTCCGATTATCATCATCAATTCAATATTCCCGCGGGTTCACCCTGGTTAGGTGACATTCGAAAATACCAAAGGCCAATTATACCACGCCAACCAGGCATCCATCACCAGAATAATTATATCCGAATTTTTACGCCTCAAGTTATATAGACGACTGACCCAAATACTATCTCATTAGGACCACTGAACAAATATCAACAAACTCTCAGCCGCCTTTAAATTAAGGTATAATGCCACAAATTAGACTCTGGAGGCAGCCGAAAACAGAAAACCTATTCGGAAAAGATAGCGCACGGCCCAGACTTTGGGTGACGAGGATGAGGGTTCTCCATGTCAGAATGGAGCTAACCGGATCACAGCCAGATTGTCAATCTGCCTGCCGGGAAAATCGAGTGATCAGCGGAAGCCCTCCGGAGCAGCCAGCACTCCACAGTCTTTTCCTCCATAGAGAAAACGGATATCACAATACAGCTTTGGCAACAAAACTGGCAAAATATATCCACCGTTGGCCCAAATAAGAGCACCAGAACTGGGATTATTAGAAACCCTGCGCCTGGCTATTGCTCAGCGAATATGGAGGTTCCTCTCATGTGTGGAATTGTTGGATACATCGGCCCGCGTGACGCCACGCCGATCATCTTAAATGGCCTCAAACGGCTGGAATACCGCGGCTACGACTCAGCTGGGGTCGCCATCCTTGAAAACGGCCACATCGAAATCCGGCGTGACGCTGGCAAGCTCAACCGCCTGTTTGAAATCGTCCAGAACAACCCGCTGTCCGGAAAACTGGGGATCGGGCACACCCGCTGGGCCACCCACGGCGAGCCCAATCAACGCAATGCCCACCCCCATATTGGGGCGACCGGCAATGTGGTTGTCGTCCACAACGGCATCGTCGAAAATTATCTTGAGCTCAGAGATGAACTCGTCTTTGAAGGTGTTCATCTAAATTCCGAGACCGATAGCGAGATCATCGTCCACCTGATCGAGAAATTCCTCTCCGCTGGCAATGACCTGCTCAGCGCCTCCCGCAAAGCCTTTGAGCTGCTCAAAGGGCATCACGGTATTGTTGTCATTTCTTCAGATGAACCAGATAAGATCATCGCTTCCCGCATTGGCAATGCAGGTGGTGTGGTCATCGGTTTTGGTGAGGATGAAATGCTCCTCGCCTCTGATATGCCCGCCATCCTCGATCATACCCGCAGAATCGCATTCCTCGAAAGCCATCAAATTGCCGTTGTTACCCGCCAGGGTGCAGAGATCCAAACTCTGGAGGGCAAAAAAATCGGTTATGCCATCGACACCATCGCCTGGGACCCGGTAGCCGCTGAAAAGGGAGAATACCGCCACTTCATGCAGAAAGAGATCCACGAGCAGGTCCGCTCGGTCACCGACACCATTTCCGGGCGGGTGGACTTTGAATTCGGCAAAATTCTGCTCCCCGACCTTAACCTGACCGACGAATTCGCCAACCAGATCGAAAAGATCATCATCATTGCCTGCGGAACTGCCTCCTACGCAGCGATGGTCGGCAAGGTGCTGATTGAAAGCATCGCCCGCATCCCGGTGGAGGTGGATGTCGCCTCTGAATTCCGCTACCGAGACCCGATCATCAACGAACGCACCGTGGTGATGGCGATCAGCCAATCTGGTGAAACCGCTGATACCCTGGCCGCAATGAACGAGGGCAAAAAGCGCGGCGCAACCCTGTGGTCGATTGTCAACGTGATCGGCTCCCAGGCCATGCGGATTGCTGATGGGTTTATCTCCATGCAAGCCGGGCCCGAAATCGGGGTAGCCTCCACAAAAGCCTACACCGCCCCCCTCGTAGACCAGTACATGCTCGCCATTCTCCTCGCCGACCTTCGCGGTACCATCACCCCATCTGAGCGCAGCGATTTGGTCAGCCAGCTGCGCCGCCTCCCAGAACTGGTGGATCAAGTTCTCGAGCGTGAAGATGATGTCCGTGTGATCGCCGAGGCGATCAAAGACACACAAAACTGTATCTACCTGGGCCGGGGGATTAACATGCCGACTGCCTACGAAGGCGCCCTTAAGCTCAAAGAGATTTCCTACATCCACGCTGAGGGGTACCCCGGAGGGGAAATGAAACACGGCCCCATTGCCCTGTTTGATCAAGATATGCCCGTGGTGGTGATTGCTACCCAGGATCAGTGGTATGAAAAGATGATCAGCCAGATCGAGCAAACCAAAGCCCGCGGGGCTCCGGTGATTGCAGTTGCCACAGATGGCGACGAACTGATCCCCCCTCTTGCCGACCACATCATTTGGGTACCGCCGACGCCCTGGATGTTGAGTCCGGTGATCACCGTCATTCCCCTCCAGATCCTAGCCTACCACATCGCCGCCCTGCGCGGCTTGGATGTAGATCAGCCAAGAAATCTGGCCAAATCCGTGACAGTGGAGTAAATGACCCAAAAATTCAAGCATCGGCGGTATATTTTGCCGCCGATGCTGTTGGTCTAAATCTTTTTCAACCATTAATCTTTGATCACACAAATTGATCCACAATCTGAGGTAAAGAAATGTCTAACAAAGAAATATTAAATCGTGTCAAAGCAGATCATGTCACCTTTATTGCCCTGCAGTTCACTGATGTTACTGGCGCGGTAAAAAGCGTGGATATCCCCATCGCTCATCTTGAGCGCGCCCTGGATGAAGGCATCTGGTTTGATGGTTCATCTGTAGAAGGTTTTGCCCGCATCCAGGAATCGGATATGCGTCTGGTCGTAGACCCCACCTCCTACGCTGTCCTTCCCTGGAGCCCGGCAGACAACCGGCGCGCCCGCTTCTTTTGCAATATCCACCAGCCGGACGGCAGCCCCTTTGAGGGCAATCCCCGCAACGTGCTTCAGAAAGTGCTCGCCCGTATCGAAGAAAAAGGCTGGACATACAACGTAGGCGCTGAACCGGAATTTTTCCTCTTCAAGCATAATGGGGAACTTCCTGGCAATATTCACCCGGTCCCCCATGATGTTGGCGGGTATTTTGATTTCTCTGCGGCAGATGAGGCGGTCCGCGTGCGCACGGCAATCATGAACGCCCTCTCCTCTATGGGTCTTGATGTGGAGATGGGACATCATGAAGTTGCCCTCGGTCAGCATGAGATCGACTTCCGCTTTGCAGATGCCCTCACTGCCGCCGACAATGTCATCACAATGAAATACGCTGTCAAGGCGATTGCCTCCCAGCACGGACTGATCGCCTCTTTCATGCCCAAACCAATTCACGGGATCAACGGCTCGGGTAACCATGCCCACCAGTCCATGTTCGATGCTGACGGCAACAACCTGTTCTATGATCAGGACGCCGAATTCCTGCTATCAGACTTTGGCAAGCACTTCATCGCTGGTCAGCTGGCGCACGCCCGGGGGATGTCTGCCGTATTGTCCCCCACAGTTAACTCCTACAAGCGGCTTGTTCCCGGGTATGAAGCCCCCGTGTACGTTGGCTGGGCACAGACCAACCGATCCGCTTTGATCCGCATCCCCTCAGCGGTTTCCGGCGGCAAGGCAGTGCGTGCTGAACTGCGCTGCCCCGATCCCAGCCACAACCCCTACCTGGCCTTTGCTGCCATGCTGGCGGCTGGCCTGGACGGTATCGATAGCAAACTAACCTGCCCTGCACCGCTGAACGACATCAATATTTACGAGCTCTCCTCTGAAAAACGGGTGGAAATGGGTATTTCCTCACTCCCCGGATCGCTGAATGAAGCCCTGCGCGAGCTGCGCGCCGACAGCGTTATCCAGCAAGCTCTCGGACCGGTCGCCTATGAAGCTTTCACCCGCGCCAAACAGGCTGAATGGAACGAATACATCACCGTGGTCACCGACTGGGAAGTGGAACGCTACTTGCAAACTGCCTGAACCAAATTACCAAGTGAAGATAGGTTTAATCCTCATGGCGGGTTCTCGATTGCATCGCAACTGGAACCTGCCATTTCTTAAAAAAGCAAGAAACTGAATTCTGATATCGTCAGTAAGCTAACAGAAGACTATCCTAGGAGGCTCCCGTGCCCAACCACCTTGCTAATTCGAACTCCCCCTACTTACTCCAGCACCAGCACAACCCTGTCGACTGGTACCCCTGGGGTGAAGAAGCCCTCGAAAGAGCCAGATTAGAGAACAAGCCAATCTTCCTCAGTATCGGGTACGCCGCCTGCCACTGGTGCCACGTCATGGAGCGCGAGTCCTTTGAAGATCAAGCCACCGCCGCCATGATGAACGAGCACTTCATTAACATCAAGGTCGATCGGGAGGAACGCCCAGACCTGGACCGCATCTACATGAGTGCCGTAGTCGCCATCACCGGTCAGGGCGGCTGGCCGATGAGCGTCTTCCTCACCCCCTCCGGCAAGCCCTTCTTTGGCGGCACCTATTTCCCGCCAACGCGCCGCTATGGCATGCCTTCCTTCATCGAGGTGCTCAACAGCGTCGCCGCCATCTGGGAAGAAGACCCGCAAGGGATCGAAGAATCCGGCGATAAGCTCACCGCCCACATCCGCAAAAACACCCAAACCCCTGCTCCCGACGACCATCCCGCTCTGGACGAAGCCATCCTCAACCAGGCCGTCTCCAACCTCTACTCCGGCTATGACTGGCGCAACGGCGGCTGGGGATCTGCCCCCAAGTTCCCTCAGGCCATGACCATCCAGTTCCTCTTGCGCCAGGCCAATCGGGGCAGCAAGGTTTCCGCAGAATTGGCCAGCCATGCCCTCGAAGCCATGGCCAAGGGCGGGATGTACGACCTGATCGGCGGCGGGTTCGCCCGTTACAGCGTGGATGACCGCTGGCTGGTGCCCCACTTCGAAAAGATGCTCTACGACAATGCCTTGCTGGCGAGCGCTTACCTGCACGCATGGCTGGTCACTGGCAATCCGCACTTCCGCCAGGTGTGCGAGGAAACCCTCGACTTCGTCCTCCGTGAAATGACCCATTCTTCGGGCGGCTTCTACAGCAGCATCGATGCTGACTCTGAAGGCGAGGAAGGATTATTCTACCTCTGGCAGTTAGCGGAAATCAAATCTCTGCTTTCTGGGGAGGAATTTGAGGCTTTCTCCCAGGCTTACACACTACCGGAAGACGGTAACTTCGAGGGCAAGATCGTCCTCCAGCGCAAGGTCAAACCAGAAGAGCTTAGCCCATCGGAACCCATTCTCAAGTCCGCCCGTAAAAAACTTTTTACCGCCAGAGAGAAGCGCATCCGCCCCGCCACCGATGACAAAATCCTCACCGCCTGGAATGCCTGGATGTCAGTCGCCTTTGCCGAAGCCGCCCGCTACCTCAACCGGGAGGATTATCTTTCCGCTGCTCAACAAAATCTCACATTCCTTACCACCGAGCTGATGCCTGGTGGAACCCTGCTCCGTTCCTGGCGCGAGGGAACCGCGCTGCATGTTGCCTACCTGGAAGACACTGCCAGCCTGATCTTAGCTTTGCTGACCCTTTACCAGAGCGACCACAATCCGCACTGGTATCGAATCGCTGCCCAACTGGTTGGAGCCATGCTAGATCAGTTCTATGAACCTGAGTCGGGTTTCTTTGATGTCAGCAAGCACCAGGACAACCTGATCGTCCGCCCGCAAGAGAGCCAGGATAACGCCACCCCATCCGGCGCCAGCGTGGCCGTCCAGGCGCTCCTCACAATTGCCGCCTTCAGCGGTGAGGGACGCTATTATGAGATTGCAGCCAAAACCCTTTCCCCGTTGCAGAATGCCCTTTCAAACTACCCATCTGCCTTCGGCAACTGGCTCATCGGTCTTGATTTCGCCCTGGCCAAAATACAGGAAGTCGTCATTATCGGGGAACTGGATCACCCCGCCACCCAGGAATTGATCGAAACCCTATGGCAACAATTCCGCCCCTATCTGGTACTGGCTGCCTCTGCATACCCCCCAGCCGAAAGTTCGCCTGCACTCCTCGCTGATCGTCCCCAAGTAGATCGCCAGCCCACTGCCTACGTCTGTCAAAATTTCATCTGCCAGCAGCCTGTCACCAGCCCAGACGGACTAAAAAGACTGCTCGATTGATTGCACAAGAGTCGCTTGAGCTTTTCTTGTCCTCTCCAGGGTTTATCAGGCAGCCCAGTTGGTAAGAAGGGATTAAAAACCAGCATTTCACTTGTGTTTTTAGATCATCCGTTCTATAATAAGTTCATGGATGTCCTTGAGCAGCTCTCTCTCACCAACATCAATGCCTCACTCGAAGCCGGCAGCCTCCGTGAGAAGCCGGCCTGCTACCGCGGCCGCCCCACCGATCTCCCAATTACTGAGGCAGTCATGCCCAACGGCCAGACCATCATCCTGCTCAAGACCATGGTCACCTCCGCTTGCGAGCGCAACTGCTACTACTGCCCCTTCCGCGCCGGGCGGGATTTTAAGCGCACCACCTTTACCCCTGATGATCTCGCCCTCACTTACATGAAGCTCTACCATGCCCGGGCAGTCGAAGGCCTTTTCCTCAGCTCTGGTCTGATTGGCGGCGGGGTCAAGATCCAGGATAAGATCATTGCCACCGCTGAGTTATTGCGCCGAAGATATGCCTACCAGGGCTATATCCATGCCAAGATTATGCCCGGTGCAGAAAAGGATCAAATCCTCCGCCTGATGGAGCTCGCTGACCGGGTTTCTCTCAACCTCGAAGCGCCCAACACCAAACGTCTAAAAGATCTTGCCCCAAAAAAAATATTTATGGATGAGCTGGTCCAACGCCTGCTCTGGGTCGATGAGATCCGCAAAAACCGTTCTCCCTTTAAAGCCTGGAGGGGGCGCTGGCCCTCTTCTGCCACCCAGTTTGTGGTAGGTGCAGTCGGAGAAACCGATCATGAATTGATTGCCACCAGCGAGAAGATGTTCCAAATGGCCAACCTGCGCCGGGTGTACTACTCCCGCTTCACCCCCCAGCAAGATACCCCGCTGGAAAACCATTCTGCCGAAAATCCCTGGCGTCAGCACCGCTTATATCAGTCCTCATTTCTGCTGCGGGATTACGGATTCCAGATGGAGGAACTACCTTTTGACCCATCCGGAAACCTCCCCATCCACACCGATCCCAAACTGGCCTGGGCACAGGCAGCACTCAGCCACCAACCAATTGAATTGAACAAAGCCGGCCGCAAGGAACTGCTCCGGGTTCCCGGCATCGGCCCAAAAGGAGCAGATTCAATCATTACAGCCCGCCGCCAGTGCGCCCTCACCCAGCTGAATCAGCTAAAATCTCTCCATGTGAACGCTAAACGCGCCGCCCCTTTCATCCTCCTCAACGGTAAACGCCCTGAGTTTCAATTGGGTTTGATCTAGACTGATTGCGCCGTTCATTGTTGATGCCCTCAGGAAAACTCGTGATGACTGGCGCACAGCTATCTGATTCAGTACATCCCACATCAATCACGGGCAGGCGCATGTGCAAATTAGTCCAAAAGCGCCTGTATAGCAAGAATATGTTCCTCCTGCGGAAATACATTCAGATTCAGCCAATGTCTCATTACAGACCGATTCAGAACTGACCGGTTCAGGGGCGAGGATCGTCACTCTTTGGTGTTCAAAAATTGGCTCTGAACATCCATTGATGAACACGGAAAGCGGGCGGTAGGTGTCTAAATACGTTTCCGGTAGAGTGAAGTCACAGTAAAGCCTCTTGCTGTACCCAGGAAAATAACATTGATCTGCGGCAGTCTCGCCCAATTTTGCACTATATTCCCAGGGCATCGTGTCCCCTGCAATTTCTGCTTCAAGTCCAGGAACCAGATGTGTCATCTGAACATAAAGGGTTAGAGAAGTTGTTCCTGGCGCAATATCCAACATAGTTAAAGAATATCCCTCTTCAAACAAGTCGCATCTGGAATACTCGATGACCGGTTCGAGGGTTGGGGTGGCAGCCGCAGGTTGGACCGGAGGCGTTGGTAGAGTCGGAGCCGGTGCTTCTTTCTGGAAAATAAATTCCTCCACGATCTTCGCCTGATAACACTGGTAACTGAGTGAAAAAAGGGCCGGCTCACTGGCGGGAACATCCGGATGGAATCCCACCAGCAGGAAATACTGATTGCCGCCGCGCGGACTGAAATTAAACTGGAACTGGCCATCGACCTGTTTCAGTTTCCCTGCGCCAAACCCGGATTGGTCTCCCAGCCAGAAATTGATATCCTCACCGGGATCTTCCAGCACGATCTTCTGGCGCAATTGGGGAGTAGCAAATGAATCGTCGACCGGCCAGCAAACTGGGAGAGGGATTTTCACGATGGAACCGGGGGATTTCTCCATTTGGATTATATGCGCCAACCCAGGTTGAGGTATCAGCGCGGCTGAAGCATACAGATTGTTGCCGTTTATCAACAGTGAACCATCACAGGCATCTGGGATTCCATCCCCATCGCTGTCCGGCTGGTACGGCTGCGGTAGGACTCCCATTTTAGCCAGGCGGGGATCCACTACTGTATAGGCCTGGGTCAGATCGGCTACATCCGGGCAGTCATCACAGGTATCCCCAATCCCGTCACCGTCTGTGTCAGCCTGATCTGTGTTTGCCTGGAATGGGCAGTTATCTTCCCCATCATTGATCCCATCCCCATCAAGATCATCGTCACAGGCATTTCCCAATCCATCACCATCTGAGTCCACCTGGTTTGAATTTGGTTCGGATGGACAATTGTCCTCAACATCGATCACAAAATCACCGTCCATATCCTCGCACAGGTCTCCCCTGCCATCCCCGTCAGAGTCTGCCTGGTCTGGATTTGATATCCATGGGCAATTGTCCTCTGTGTCCTCGTAGAGATCATTATCATCATCCAGGTCACACTCATCGCCAATTCCATCATAATCAAAATCCTTCTGCAATGGGTTGTAAACCAGTGGACAGTTGTCATTAACATCAATCGAATAATCCCCATCAGAATCGGTCACATCCGGATCCGGAATGCCGTCACAACCAATATCTCCATCCCCCACGCCCACAGTCGCCCAGGCGTTCTTAACAACACAGACTTGCTCAGCCGTCAAATTTTGCTCTGCTGCCCACACGGACAGGTTCCTGGCATCCCAAAAATTCCCTGACGACGGGATCGCGGTCATCACGTAATAGAACAACGGGCCCATGATTCCGCGTCCAAGCCCGGCCCCGATATTGGGACCACCTTGAGCAATCAGATAGGCCGCTTTGCTCGGAATCCCGGAATTTTCATACGCGGCTGGTTTGGTCCCGCTGAAATTGTATTCATCCACATGACCGATGTCTGGATCAGCAATATTTCTTAGAGGGGTGGCATAACCTGTACGGTCATCTCCGATCATCCAATCATCCGCATCCATAAACATTGCCTGGATATCCGCAAAGCTCTCCTTCAAAGCGTAATCCATCCCATACCCGCCGTTATCCCCGATATGGGAGGTGTGAAACTCAATTCCATGGCTAAACTCATGCACCAGCACATCCCAACCCACTTGCCAGCGAGAAAATTCAATCAGATCGCAGCCAGTTCCGCCAACCCACTGGGCACCATTTTGGACCCCAGCATCGATATACACCTCCACATCCCCGCCATCATCGTCATACGAGTCCCGGCTATAAATATCGTGAAATAGCCCATATACCCAATGTGAATAGTGCCAGGCACCGAAAGCATCTGGATCATTTTGATACTCTGGTAAGAGCTCTTCCGCATCGCCGATCCAGTCATCCGAGGTGGTCAGCCAATAACAGTCTTCTGCACCATCTGTGTATCCATTGGCATCTTCCAGGTCCAGCGAGAAGTCATCCGAGACCAACACATGATCGAACAAGACGGTGCCAAGCTGTGCGTCGATGTAATATAGATGCGTAGGGCCAGGCCCCAGCGGAATCCGCCAGACAAGTTGCGGAGATGGTTTGCCTTCCCCGAAAATACTGGGGTCAGACACCATCAGGTTTGGTGCCCCGACAATAAAAGCATCATCGCGGCCGAATACTTGTTTAGCTGTTAGTGTAGCTTGGGTCACATCCACCTCAGGAACAATGTTGAGGTTAATCCCGGCAGGCAGCAAATCTCCCAGTGTTGCAGTAATTACATCACCCTTCACCATCACAAGAAGTTCGCTGCCCAATACTTCCAGCCCTTTATAGGTTTGAAAGAAGTACACAATCTGATCTTCTCCCCCTATAATGCGGCGCACATACAGTTCCAAATCTGGGTCATTTTGCTGGTATAAATCTTGGTATTCCTGCAGAAAATTCCTGGCACGTTCAACAGGGTTCTCTCCTGCAACGGCTACCTGAAGATCAGCGAAGCGGAGAAAACCATCTGAAAAATAAAAATCGGGTTCGCCAAGCGTTGCTGATTCCAAACGATGGAAAGCCTCAATGGCAGTATCGGGTTCAATTTCCTGATCGGTTTCACTTATCTCTAGCCTGGAGGTATTCAGAACATAAAGAAGCCCCATCAGCATTGCCCCTAAAATTACCAGGATAGATACAAATATGAATGCCTTTCTGTGTGTCCCCATCGCTTCCTCCTCATCCAGATTGCATATTTATCATAAGGAATTGGCTGTATTCGATTATCAGTCTTAAAATCTCATAGAAACCTTCCTCTATTCTACAATAATAAAAGTTTAGGAAAAACAAGCAATCTTGAAGATTGGACAGATAACAGAAATCCTCCAATCCAATATCGATCACAAAAGCCATTCGGTTAGGTTACACATAGGGTAGAATGATATTGAAAACTTGCTAAGCTAAAATTGGCAAGATAAGAAGAACTGAGATTTAGAAGGAGGCTGACCATGTGTGGACGCTTCACCCTCACTGTAGATGCAGACTCGATCCAAACCTATTTCCCCTGGCTGGAGGATATTCCAGCCCAGATCGTGCCCCGCTACAACATCGCCCCCACCCAGCCGATTGCCGTGGTCCCCAATGACGGGCGCAATGCCGTCGATCATTTTGTCTGGGGGTTGATCCCTTTCTGGGCCAAGGATCCCAGCATCGGCAGCCGGATGATCAACGCCCGTGCGGAAACGCTGGCAGAGAAGAACTCATATAAAAATCCATTTAAACGCCGGCGCTGCCTGATTTTGGCGGATGGCTTCTATGAATGGGCTAACGTCACCGGACAGAAGACCAAGCAGCCTTTCTACTTCCGGATGGAAGACAGCGCCCCCTTTGCTTTTGCCGGCCTGTGGGAGGAATGGCACAGCCCGGAGGGTTCACAGCTCAAATCTGCCGCCATCATCACCACCGAGCCAAACCCGTTGGTCAGCAAGCTGCATGCCCGTATGCCGGTGATCCTCCACCCAGAAGATTACCCCCTCTGGCTTTCCATGGCTGAACAACGTCCGCAAGAATTACAGCACCTGCTCACTGCTTACCCTGCCGAAAAAATGGTCGCCTACCCGGTCTCAACAGCTGTCAACAGCCCCACCAACGAATCGCCGGAAAATATCATTCCCCTCAGTTGAATCCAGGAATCAAGCCATGACCCAATTGCTCTACCAGACAGATAGTTACCTAAAATCCTTCCAGGCCACGATCACCGCGCTGGACATTGACCAGCACGCCGCAGTCCTCGATAAGACTGCTTTTTATCCGGGCGGAGGCGGCCAGCCTAATGACACCGGAACGATGAGTACCGGCGGTCAATCTTTGGAGGTGGTCAAGGTTAATCGCACAGGCGGCAAACTTTTCCATTTCCTTGCTCAAGACACACCTTTACCCCCCATCGGAATTGCGGTAACCGGCCAGTTGGATTGGAATCGCCGCTACCAGCTGATGCGTACCCACACTGCCATGCACATTCTCTGCGGGGTAATCTTCCGGGATTACGGCGCTCAGGTGACCGGCGGCAACATGGAACCTCTCCAGGGACGCATGGACTTTGAATTCGAGACCATGTGCCAGGAGCTGGTGGCTGAAATCGAAGCTGCTATCAATGCAGAGGTGGAAAAAGCCCTTCCTTTGGAGGTCAAAATCCTGCCCCGGGAAGAAGCCTTCCAAATCCCAGATTTGATCCGCACTAAGGTCAACCTGCTTCCTGAGGGCATCAACCAAGTGCGTGTCGTGGAGATCAAAGGTCTCGACCTGCAGGCAGACGGCGGCACCCACGTTGCCAATACCTCAGAAGTAGGCAAGATCACGATCGGGGATTACAAATCCAAGGGAAAGATCAACAAACGAATTTACGTACATCTACAAGAGGGAATTCATCAATGAAAAATTTATTTATACCCATCTCCATTATCCTGGTTTTGTTGCTGGTCTCCTGCTCTCCTAAAACCCCCGCTATTGATCCTGCCGTGCACGAACTTGGGGAAAAGGTTTTCCAGGCCAATTGTTCTGGCTGTCACTCCCTCAATTATGATGTCGTTTTGGTTGGCCCATCCATGTTGGGAATCGCCGACCGGGCGGCAAACATGGTTGAAGGCATGGATGCCTACACCTATCTTGAGCAATCCATCCTGGAGCCGTCTGCCTTTTTGAATGAGGGATTCATGGACCTGATGCCGCCAACCTATCGACAATCCCTGACACCCCAAGAGGTAGATGCCGTCATCCAATACATCCTGATATTGGAGAAATAATCCCTGTTGACACACGGACCTGAGTGTTTATCCTCAGGAGCAAAGTCAGCTCCATAGTTTTTTATGGAGTATGACATTAACTTCAATACTGCACATCCTGTCAAGGCAAAGTTAAAATGTCCTCCTGTTAGCAAAGTAGAAATGTCCTAAGATTTGGAAACAGGGGAGGGTTTTCGATTGAG
>JAFGDK010000093.1 GCA_016932165.1 Anaerolineales bacterium | reverse complement strand
CTTCCGCCTTCAGCCAGCGGAGGTTTCATAATTATGTTATGAGTAGCGAAGCGAAGCAACCTGCCATGCAAGAGGGATTGCTTCGGCGGAAACCCACCGCCTCGCAATGACATTAACTAAAAAAGGAGAAATTGATGCAAAACGTAACATTGAACAATGGGGTTGAAATCCCTATCCTGGGCTTCGGCGTTTTTCAGATCACGGATCCGGCCGAATGTGAAAGATGCGTGGTCGAGGCCATTCAAACGGGATATACCCATCTTGACACGGCCGCTTCTTACCAGAACGAAGAGGCGGTTGGCAGGGGCATCCAACAAAGCGGCGTTGCAAGAGAAAATTTGTTTATCACGACAAAACTTTGGATCCAGAGCCATGGCTATGAAGGCACGTTAAAAGCCTTTGAAAATTCCCTGAAGCGCCTGCAACTCGATTACATCGACCTGTATCTGATTCATCAACCCTTCGGGGATGTGTATGGTGAATGGCGGGCGATGGAAGCACTGTATCAGCAAGGCAAAATCCGGTCCATTGGGGTTTCCAATTTTCAACCTGACCGCATCATGGACTTGATGGTTCATAACCAAATAACGCCGGCAGTCAATCAGATTGAAGTCAATCCTTTCCAGCAGCAAATTGAGGCGCAAAAGTTTTTACAAGCTAACGGCGTTCAGGTGGAAGCATGGGCTCCCTTTGCAGAGGGAAAGAATCAAATTTTTCAAAATGAAACCCTGCTGACCATCGCTGCAAAACACCAAAAAAGCGTTGCCCAGGTCATCCTCCGCTGGGTGGTCCAAAGAGGCATCATAGCCCTTGCCAAATCCACCCGCAAAGAAAGAATGTTGGAAAATATCCGTGTGTTTGATTTTGAATTAAGCGCGGATGATGTGGCGGCGATTGCCACTTTAGACACAAAAACCAGCAGCTTCTTTGACCATCGCAACCCTGACATGGTGAAATGGCTGGGCAGCAGGAAACTGGACGTTTAATCCAGACGAAAAAACGCCAGCCGTCTATGATACATATTCCTGCTTGTGCCGCGGACAAGAGGATATGTGATCTTCCCAATCGTCGAGGGATGATCCCATGATGAAAACCAGCTCCAACGTGAAGGGCGTCGGCTTTTTATTGCTGGCGATGCTGATCATATCCCTGCAGAGTATTGCGGTGAAATGGCTAGGCGGCGACTATCCAGTATTGGAAATGGTCATTTTGCGCAACCTGGTTGCCTGGCCGTTCACCCTGCTCTTTTTCCGCTCTGAAGGGAAACGAGGGCTGCCCAAAACGAAGCAATTCAAGCTCGAGTTCATTCGTGGGATTTTCCTTTTTCTTTCCTACACTACCTTTATGATGGGGCTGGCTGCCCTACCGCTGGCGGAAGTGGAATCAATCCGCTTTTCTGGTCCGATGATGATCACCCTCCTATCGGTTTTTATCCTGGGTGAAAAAGTTAAGGTCAGCCGCTGGCTGGCGCTGATGGTTGGCTTCCTGGGTGTCCTGTTGATCGTCAGGCCTGGCTCGGCAGCCTTCAACATAGGGTCCATTTTTATTTTGATCAGCGTGCTTTTCTATGCGCTGACGGTCATATCCACCCGCAAGCTACAAGCCACAGAAAGCAGCGCCACCATGGCCTACTACAGTTCGCTCGTTTACCTGGCTGCCGCGCTGGTTTTGGTGCCGCTTACCGTTGTGATCGGGGAGATTCCTGATGCTCATCCAAGCATTGCCTTTTTATTCCGTGACTGGAGCATGCCAACCCTGTTGGATGGGATCATTATGTGCAGCTTAGGGTTGGTCTGGGCGGGTTGGATGTATTTCATGGCGCGCGCCTACAGCCTGGCCCAAGCCTCGGTGGTTGCCCCGTTTGAATATTTATCGCTTCCGATTAATGTCATGTGGGGTTTTCTTATCTGGCAAGAAGTCCCCACCTGGATGACGATGGCAGGCGCCTCTTTAACCTTACTTAGTGGATGGTATGTTTTTTATCAAGAACAAAGGAGATGATCATGGAATACACTCGCTTAGGTTCAACCGGGATGAAAGTCTCGCGCATCTGCCTGGGCTGCATGGGGTTCGGGGATGCCGCGCATTGGGTGCACAAATGGGTGCTGGACGAGGAAAACAGCCGGCCGATCATCCAGAGAGCCCTTGAGCTGGGGATCAATTTTTTCGATACCGCCAACGTCTATTCCATCGGGGTGAGTGAAGAGATCCTGGGGCGCGCTTTGAAGGACTTCGCCAAACGCGACGAGGTGGTCATCGCCACCAAGGTACATGGCAGGATGCGCCAAGACCCGAACGGCGCCGGGCTGTCGCGCAAGGCGATCTTGAGCGAGATTGACGCCAGCCTGAAGCGGCTTGGGACGGATTATGTCGATCTGTACCAGATCCACCGTTGGGATTATGAAACCCCCATTGAAGAGACGATGGAAGCGCTGAACGATGTGGTGCGGGCGGGCAAGGCACGCTACATCGGCGCCTCCGCCATGTGGGCCTGGCAGTTCCAGAAGGCGCTGCACGTGGCTGAGCGGCACGGCTGGACGCGCTTCGTCTCGATGCAAGATCACTTGAACTTGATCTACCGCGAAGAGGAGCGCGAGATGCTGCCGCTCTGCCGCGAGGAGAAGATCGGGGTGATCCCGTACAGCCCGCTCGCCTCCGGAAGATTGACGCGTGACTGGTCGTCAGAAAGCACGCTGCGTTCCGAAACCGATCAAATTGCGAAAAGCAAGTATGATGCGACCGCCGCAACCGATCGCCTGGTCGTGGAGCGGGTTGCGGAAATCGCGGAAAAGCACGGGGTTGCGCGCGTGCATATCGCCCTGGCCTGGCTGTTGCAGAAGGAGCCGGTGACGGCGCCCATCATCGGGGCAACCAAGATCAAACACCTGGAAGATGCTATCGGGGCGCTGTCCGTTCGACTGACCCAGGAAGAGGTTGCAACCCTGGAAGAGCCGTATGTGCCGCATGGCGTTGTCGGTCATCAGTAGATCGGCGTGATCTTCCATCCCGCAGTGCGAGCAGCTTTTCCCCCGAAAATTGCTGATTTTCTTGGTTAAACAGCGTGCAGCATCCACAACGTCTGGCTGATCTCCGGCAGCAGCTCGTTTTCCTCTTGGGCGCTGGCAGAGCTGACAAACGGCATGGTCACCTGGCCGTTGCGGCGCGCTTCCAGGCGCGCCGCCAACCGCTCGAGGGCCGGGATCGCCTCCAGGAAGCCCACCTGCCCCACAAAATGCACGGCTTGCTGGCGCACTGCCAGGGGTACCCCACGGTCAGAAAAGATCTCTGCCAGGTGTGTGCCTGCGTGGGGGCAGGCATTGAGCAAGCGCGTGACGTGCGCTTCCAGGGCAGGCTGTGTGCTGGCTGCCTGGAGCAGGCAAAAGACCGGGCGGGTGCGCATCTGCGCCAGGTAGGAAATCAGGTGCCGGCGCACCGCATCCGGAGCCTGGGTGCCGCGTTCATCGATAATGAGCAGCTCACCCAGCACTT
>JAFGDK010000092.1 GCA_016932165.1 Anaerolineales bacterium | reverse complement strand
TTTGGCGAAATTCCTCCTCCCCATACTTCATCACATCCTGGCTGTCCAGCCAGATCTCTCCGGAATAAGTATCGACATTACGCGGCAGCAGGCGTAAGATTGCCTTGGCCAGGGAGGTCTTGCCACAGCCTGACTCACCCAGGATGACCACTGCGCGGTTGTAATCCAAGTCAAAGTTTACCCCATCCACTGCCTGCACCGCGCCAGCGCTGGTGCGGAAATACAGCTTTAAGTTGTCAACACGTAAGAGTTTTTCTGCTTCAGCCATTCGTTTACATCCCTCTCAGCCGTGGATTGAAGATACGGTCCAGTGAAAAGCCCAGAAAAGCGAATGCCAACCCGGCCAGCATCAACAGCGCGGCGGGTTCCAGCACCCAATAATATAATCCCTTGTACAAAGCGCCGTTGGCCTGGGCGTCGTTGATGATCTTACCCCAGGTGGGCAAGATAGGATCGCCCAAACCCAACACCGCCAGGCCAGCCTCCAGGAATACATAGCCGGGGATGGCAGCCACCAGGCCAGGAATGAGCAGCGGGATCAGACGAGGTGTCAAGTAGTTGAAGATAATGCGACCACTGCCTGCCCCATAGGCGCGGGCAGCCTCGATGTACGGTGACTCTTTGATCTGCAAGAAGGTCGAACGGTAGGCTTTGATACTTGCCCCAAAAATACTTAGGAGCACCGTAACAGCTAAAATTACCCAAAGGCTGCGTGAATAAAACGCGCCCACCATGATCAGGATCGGCAGGAAAGGCAGCACCATGTTCACTTCCGTGATGCGCTGGATCAGCTCATCCACCCAGCCTCCAAACCAGACCCCGAAGGCCGCAATGACCATAGTGGTAATGGTGGTGCCCAGGGCGGCAATTAAACCAAAAGACAGGGCGATGGGCGCTCCCCACAGCAAAGCCACACCCAGGTCTCGCCGCAGGTGATCGGTGCCAGCCCAGCCATCTACAAGCCCATACAGCACAAATTCAGCATCCAGGTCGGCGTCTTTCTCAAAAGTGTACGCGGTGATTTTAACCTGGTAACTTCCCTTGACTGGCACCTGAACTTCTGATGCTGGATCACTCAAGAATAAGCCAACGTTCGCAAACACACCCTTCAGCCGGCGTTGGAGTTTGGTATCCTGAGAAAAATAATACGCCAACCCCTTTTCAGTAGAAAAGTCCGCCACGCGCACCGGCGTGCCATCTGGCATCACCCAGGAAACCAAAGCATGCGGTTTTTTCTCAGCGTATGTAGGGGAGAAAAACAGGGTTAACTCCTGCGGGAAAGCATCATATGGATATTCGAAGGCAAGCGTCATCTCGATTTTCTTGTTGCCCTGCGAGTCCAGCGTGACCACCTTACTATCGGGGTCTTTGAGCGTGCTCAGGTGAATGGTCTTGGGCAGCTTCTTGGCACGGAATAAGTTGGACCACTCTGGAGCGACCATCTTGGGGTTTTGATACCAGATACCCTCGCCACCGCGCCACAGACGGATGGCTTCACTATACGGGATCGTGATAATGGCGTAAATCGAAAGGATTAAAAATCCCCCAATGATCGTCAAGCCAAGCACTGCCGAGGGATAACGCAGGAGTTCGCGAAAAGTCCTTTGAAGTGATTTCATATTTTATTCCTCACGATTGCCCAGAACCGCCGACTTTAACGCGCGGATCGACCAGAGCATAGACAAATTCTAATAAAAAGACGGTTATCGCCAACAGGTAGGAAAACAGGATCGTCTCCCCGACGATTACCGGGGTATCAAACAGGTTCACTGCCTGGATTAGCCTGAGCCCAAGCCCAGGCCATTGGAACACGGTCTCAAAGATCGGCGCTCCAAACCATACGCCGATCAACAAGAGTGCGAATTGGGTAACGATATACGGCAGGGTCGGGCGCAGGATGTAGCGGCGCTCAATAGCACGCGAGGACAATCCTTTGGCCTTGGCTACATCCACGTAATCCTCACTGGAGTAAATCAAGAAGAACGTACGCCAGCTATACGTGGAGAGGAAGATGCCATTTAAAGTCAAAGCCATCACTGGTAAAAGCATGTGCTTGAGCATGCTCAGAGCATACTCGAATTTGTTTTCTGGTGGGGGGGCGTCGACCATGCCGCCGAAGGGCAACACGTGCAGCAAGGCGGCAAAAATTAAGAGCAAGAAAATACCATAAAACCAGCCAGGCGCGGTGGAGAGCGGCGAGGCGGTGACGAACAACTTATCCCAAAAGCTGCCATACCGGCGCGAGAGGCCCAGGGCGATAAAAATTTCCACAAAAAATAACAGGATGTAGGTCGTGCCAAACAGGACCAGGGTGGTGGGCAAGCGCTCTAGAATGATCAAACGCACCTGGCGCGACCCGCTACTGCTACTCATATTCTGTGATCTTCCCAGGTCGAGAATCAGTGCATTTTTCAAATAGGTCACGCTGCGCACCAGGAAAGGTGTATTCAAACCCAGTCGATTTTCCTCAATCGCAACGCGGGATTCAATAATCCTGGTCCTTTCTTCCGGAGACATTGCCTTCATCGTAGGATCAGCGGCAGTTGCCAGCCCCACCGCTTCACGTATCTGACCCTTGCGGATGTTATCCACTTCTCCGCCCATGTTAGCGATCAGGATGGTCAGATAAACACCAATGACGACCGTCATGCCCAACAAAACAATGCGCACCGCCATGTAACGGCCCACGCGGGTCAGGGTACTCAAGGCGGCATTTTTCACTTTGACGGGCGCCACAGGTTCTGTCGAAACTGGAAGAGTCACTTCGCTCATAAGATACTCGCTTTCAAAAGTTGCTCAATCCCCTGTTCTCATTCCTATCAACCCACCTGCAAGATGTACCAGCGGGGAAGAGGTCAAGGGGATGGGGTAGCCAGGTGAACCCCAGAAGGAGGGATAAACTTGCGAATTCGGGTGTCGCCATGAACACTCTCCTCATAGAAACACCCGAATTGGCCTTATTCCCTTTCGGATAAGAGAGAGATTTGTAAAGGACTCGGCGAGGGGGGGACCCTCGCCGAGTCGTAGTATTAGAAATTGGTTACGGGGCTACGGTGACGAACTCGTAGTTGGCGAAGGTGGGGATACTCACCACTTTCGAACCGACGGCCACCACCAGCTTGTTCGAGCCAGCTTCCAGCTTGGAGGTCATATCGGCCGTCAAAACGGCTTGGAAGAGACCATCTTCAACTGCAGTGGCTGCACCAGTAGCGGCCAGAACACCCTTAGCATCGAACAGCAAGAAGTTGACGCTTGCCAGGTCAGCATTCGGATAAGGCTCGCCTTCGAAGGTAACGAACACATCGTAGGTAGCTTCCTCACCGATCGTGACCTGACCGGGGCCGTCTACTTCCGCCACGGCGATCATCGGGACGCCAAAGCGGCTCCACTTATCAGACGTATCGGCAAAGTCCTCGAAGCGCGCCAGGGTCAGGGTCTGCTCGATCGGGAAGGCCTTATCCAGATAGAAGGGGCCGGTACCGAGCCAGAAATGGCCTTGCTCTCGGAACCACTGGGTCAGGTTCTTATAGCGCAGGGCAATCTCGTCTGCAGTAACGTACTGTCCCATGGTTGCGGCAAAGGGGATGTAGTTCTCAGCAGTTGCCTTGTCCAGCTCTTTCTTCAACAGGTCCAGGCTGGGGCCAGCGATGAAGCTCATCCACTCGATCTCTTTCTCATCGGCTTTGTCGGTCGAGAAGGCCAGCGTGCCGGTCATCTCGGCGCTCACGCCAACGGCGATGTTATGCCAGGCGCCAGGGCCGTAGGAATAGTTCGGCCACCAGGTAGATACCATCCACTCCGCATCCAGGTAATAGAGATCATCATAGGTCTCAATTACCAACGGATCGGTGGAAACGACCTTGACGGCCTTGAAGTGGTCCATAAAGGCTGCCAGGTTATCAGCAGCAGCCGTATCAAAGATGGCGCTATCTTCCTTGCCACGATCGAAGCCAAGGATCATCGCCATCATGAAGTCGCCCATGCTGATCGGGCTGCCATCGTGCCACTTGACGGTGGTCCACAGGTCAGCCGGGTAGGTGACAACGATCTTGGCATTGGCAGTCTGGGTCTCGGTGAAATACTCGCCTGCAGTGATCCAGGTCTGGCTGACGGCATCCCAATCAGCCCAGGCATCCGCTGGGACCTCAATGGAAGCAGCCGTGGTTAGGGTAAGCCAATCCAGGGTCTTGCCGACGGGTAAGCCTTCCAGTACGGTGATTTCAGCTTTCTCGATGCGCTGTGGCCAGTACAGACCTGTGTAAGGATCGACCATCGTGCCGTAGTCAGACGTGGCACGGATGGGCATCGAGTCGTAAATCCAGTTCGAGCCCGCTACCGGGTTCCAGGGATCAACAAAGATACCAGGCTGGGCGATACGAACCGTGCCACCTTCCTGATCCTTGTCTTTGATAGTGAGGGCATAGAGCTGAGAACCAGAAATGCCACCCGCCAGGTCATACGCAACGGTGATATTGCTCTTGAACGGGGAGAAGCTCAACTGGTCAGCAAGCCAGACACGCACGGAGTCTTGCATGGCCAAACGCAGGGCCTGGCCAAAGAGCTCTTTACGCTCATCCATGCTGGTGAAATCGTTATTGCGCAGCTTTAGCGCCACAGCATCGAAATCCGCTGAGGGTGTATAAGCCTGCCATAGAGGAACGGGGTAGTCGCGCGGGGTATAGAAGAAGCTGAAGTTGCTACCATCGTCGCGGCTGATGGCGGTGGTGATCCAGCCGCCGGTGTAGATGTAGAACTTGCCTTCAGCTGGGTCAGTGCGGACCCAGATGGGGGAGGCTTCAGGGCTAGTCTTATACTGGCGGTCGGTAACGAAACCAATGGACTCAAGCTGATTGGCAACATAGTCGCCGATCTGCGTGCGCTCATCTTCAACACGGATCAGCATGATGACCGTGACGACCTGGTCATTATAGGTCCACTTGCCATCTGCATTCTTGACGGCGCCCATGGCTTCCATCTCGGTGGTGATGATTTCATTAGCCTTTTCGGGGTTATAGGCATACAGTGTTTCGATCTCGCTGATGACTTCCACATTCAAGGCCGTATCCGGGAAGGCGGTGTTCAGGGTGGTGTACTTGGCTGTAGCCAAGCCGCCATAGATCTCCTGAACAATGTAATTGCGGTCGACCAGCATGTTCATGGCCTCGCGGATCTTGGGGTTGCTGAAGGGGTTCAGGCGACCATCCAGGAATTCGGGCCCCGATGGGTTAAAGGTCAGCTCAGTGTAAGAACCTACCGAATTCGCATAGGACAGGCCAGCATCTGCCTTGACGGTTTCCAAAAGTGCCGGGTCGGAAACAGAATAGGCATACACATCGATATCCCCAGCCTGCAGCTGCTTAACAGCTGCGTCAGCCTGGTTAATACTGGTGAAGATCAACCGATCCACCCAGGCGCCCTTGCGGGTAACCGGTGGGGGTGCAGCGGTGACTTCAACGATCTTTTC
>JAFGDK010000017.1 GCA_016932165.1 Anaerolineales bacterium | reverse complement strand
TGCCAACAGGGCTGCATGTAAAAATCATCGCCGCTCACCAATTTCTGCGGCCAGGAATTCCCATCGCTTTTGACCAGGGCGATTGAATCGACCCGCTCATAAGTGTGAACGAACAACAGGTGCTGGCCATCTGGAGACAGTGCTGGCGAGGCGGCCGAACCAAAAGCCGGTGTGATCGCTTGTGCTGCTCCAGCCTTAATCGGCTGGCGGTAAATGCGGCCCGAATCAGCTGCCACGAAATAAACCTGACCTTTACCCACCGTAAAATCGCCGCCCCCATAGCCAACCCCAGCGCGCACATCCAGCTCATTATTGAGATCGCGGGGTGCCTGCCCATCTGGCGGTTGGACCACCAAGATATTGTGGTCAGAGCGGCTCTCACGCCAGAGTAAAGTACCATCGTCATCCCAATTCACCTCACTAAACCCGGCGCTGCGCGCCAGGCTGAGGGGGGTAATCGAGGACTTCCATAAGCCATATTGTCGGCTAATTTTGTTTTCCGTCCTATTTTCGGTCATGGTCTTCTCTCCTTGCGAATGAGACTGGCATTTTGTAAATGGGTAAGGTATTCACGTCTACTGAGATGCGGTTAAGCGGCGCAAAGCTCAGCCTGTGAACTGGCGAGGGGCCCAGGCACTCAATGGCTGCCCGGTGCGATTCTGTGCCGTAACCTTTATGTTCTGCAAATCCATAACCAGGATAGTGGCGATCCATCGCTACCAGGATATCATCCCGGGTCGTTTTAGCGACCACTGAGGCAGCCGCGATACTCAAAGAATGTCTGTCACCTTTGATGAGCGCAATCTGGGGGATAGGAACTTCCGGTAGATTGAAGTAATCCAATAATAAATAGTCCGGGCAAATCTTAAGCGCCTGAATTGCTCGGGTAGCTGCCAGGCGGGTTGCTGGAGCAATTCCCAATGCATCAATCTCTGGTGCTGTAGCCAATCCTACCCCCCAAGAAACTGCGCTATTGCGGATGGCAGTTGACCAGGTGGATCGCTGAGCAGGCGTCATCTGTTTTGAATCGCGCACGCCAGCCAGACCCAAGGTCTGTTCTGCCATTTGGGGCAAGATCACGGCTGCCACCAAAACTGGACCTGCCAGGGCGCCCCGCCCAGTCTCGTCAATCCCGGCAATCCATAGGGCGCCATTAGCCCACAAAGCAGTTTCGTGGCGCAAGTGAGGCTTAGCAGGCAAGGTTTCAGGATTGATCCCGGAGGTCATAAGCGCCTCGCCGGGCGTTCCGGTGGATGGTAACGATATCCAGCACCATACGAACAGCATCCCTGATAGGGCTGAGTTTGGTTTCTGGGTTGAAATACCAATGAATCGGCAGTTCCATGATGCGGTAGCCCCGCAGGCGGGCGATAAACAGCACCTCAATATCAAAGGACCAGTTCGCAAGCGTCTGGCAGCGGAACAGGTCCTCAGCGACTGTTCCTCGGAACATCTTGAACCCACATTGCGTATCCCGCAATCCAGGCAGGGCCAGCAGCCGGATCAGCAGGTTAATGCCGCGCCCGCCCCAATGACGATACCCCGGCTCGTTGTAACGGATTGCACCGGGGGCTTCACGCGATCCAATGGCAATATCGAAAACCTGCAATGCTGGTGGTAAAAACTTGCTGATCTCAGCAACTGGCATCGAGAGATCGGCATCACACATAAAACGGTAATCGCCTTGAGCTGCCAGCATCCCCTTTTGGACTGCCAGACCTTTACCAGCCCTGGATTCTCGCAACACCTGTAGATTCGGTACCACGCTGGCAAAGTCTTGCGCCAATTCATAAGTGCGGTCCGTGCTGCCGTTTTCCACCACAAATATTTCAACAGAATAGGGCTGTTCCTGGGCAAATTGCACCACCTGTTTTAAGGTAATCGGCAAGCGATTTTCCTCATTATATGCAGGGATTATGATGGATAATGTTGGCTGCGCCACGAGGTGACCTCAAATCGGATACTGTCGGTTCAAGCTGTCCATAAAATAAAAACTAAAAAGGCGATTAATATCAGGATATCCATCAACACAAAGGCACCCAAAAGGGTCCATTGGCGCCGGCTAAAATTCGCCCTTTTCTGCAAAGGGGAAATGGCCTGCATAAATCCGGAATCAACGCTTTGAGCCACCTGCTGGTGGGGCACGATTTTTACTTCTGCTTCGGGCTCTTCTTCAGGCTGCATGGCAACTTCCAGAGAATGGATGATGGAACGAACATCTTCCACATCCATCACCGGCCGGTTCAGCAGCAACCGGCTTGCAAACCGCTCAACAGCATCCACCAGGATGATGCGCACATCAGATCGGGTGGCATTGACATGGATGCCCGGATCTGTAAACACCAAGATCCCATCGTTTTCCAGGGCATAGCCTTTTTGCGTAAGGAAGTTGTTAAAAGCCCTGGTCATCATCAGGGTGCGCGTGATCAGGTTCGGCCGGGTGGCTTTAAAATTCCGCGAGCGGTTATCCATGATCTCCCATGAATCGCCTGATGCCCGGTAAATCCCCCGCATCGGGCTGTTATTGATCACCACAACCCCTTGTGGACCTAATAAAATCAGCGGAATGATGATCTCAGCTTCTGGAAGCGGTACGTTCCTTAACATTGTGAAACGATTATCCAGCAACCGGCCCAGAATCTCGATCACTACTTCTTGGGACTTCATTTCTGAAACCCAAGAAAAACCAAAACGGGTGATCCCTTTGAATCTTTCTTGGAGAGAGAGTTTGCCGCCATTAAAAGGTATCGGAGAATAATCGAGAATCTTCATCAGTCTCTCCTTCTTTGGATTCAATGAATGGTCTGATTGTTCGCATCACCTGGATAAACGCCTGTGGGGATGACTTTGCTTTCTAAGATGC
>JAFGDK010000091.1 GCA_016932165.1 Anaerolineales bacterium | reverse complement strand
CCAGGGCGAGGCGGCTAATGGGAATAAGGTTAAGCGCTGGCTGCATAACCTGGCCGATATGGCGCCTGATATCTTTGATGTTACCGTAGCAACGATTATTAACCCGGTTCTGGGGATCGCTGAGGCAATCCGCAAAATCGCACTCAAAGCCCGGGAGGAATACGGGCACGGGGGATAGCCAATGGCCAATTTTTGTTCTGAATGCGGTGCTGCCCAATCCAGCAAAGAGGCGAGATTCTGCCAACAATGCGGTGCGGCGCTGGCTTCTGGGGGGGATTTGAATCTTGATATCCGGGGAAATGTGAGCGGTTCCCAGATCACAGCTGCTGGCCGGGATATGAACATCTATCATGATGGTGAGGTGGTCACCTGCGCGGTTTGCGGCGGGACTGGCAAGGTAGAAGATATCATTTTCTGCCCAGACTGTGATGGGGCGGGTGTCATCCGGCACCGTTCTCCTATTCGGCGCGGAGAGCGGTATCTGATCGCCGAGGGATGCCCGACTTGTGGGGGCTGTGGGGAGGAAACCTGCTTTCGTGACCGCAGCGGAGTGGAATCTTTTATCTGGGAGGGCACAGGCCGCATCTGTCAGCCCCATATTTGCGAGGCTTGCGCCGGTCAGGGTAAGAAACGGGTATAAAAACCGGGATGGAACCTGGAGAAATCAAAAAGGCCTGAACTGCAGGCCTTTTTGAATAGGAGGAGAAGAGATGATTACAGAACCGGCCGCGACCGGCTGTGATCCTCAGATGGTTTAGACAGGCGCCAGGGTGCCGACAAAAATTTGCCAGGCCAACACGGTCTTGGCTGCCAGGCTTAGGATGATATACACCCGTTCGCCGAACAGATAATCGGCCCACTTGCCCACTTTTTTGTACTGCAGAACCATATTGACTGCAAAGATGTTGAAGAACACAAAGATGGTGGGGATGATGGCGTACACAAATTCCGGTGGTTTGGCATCTGATGAGGCGATTGATCCGTAGAACTGGATGAAAATTACAATCCAGGGAATAATGCCGGCAAAAGAGCCGTAGATGAAACCTGCCCAGTTGGTCTTTTCGGTGTACTGATTGTGGTATTCCATCATGATCCCAAACAGGTTCATCGAGGCGTTGATCCCGAACATCAGGATCAGGACTCCGAGATCCCACAGGCCGACCAGCAACCCGATCAGCACGATCATCAGGGAGGAACTCAGGGCATATTCATAGAATCGAACTGGGTTCATTCCCTTTTTTAGGTTCTTTACGTAGCGATCGTAGCCAATGGTGCTCAGGTAAAAGTGAGCGATTGCTGAAAGCAGCAGGAAAACAGCCACCGCCGGCCCGAAACGCAGCTCGTAAAGCAGTTCGGGTACTGGTTCGAGGGCGAAACTTTCCATATTAAATGACAGGAAGTTGGTGAAGATTGGGTAGGTGGTATCGTTACTGAAGACGATCATCACGATACCTTGGATCAGGTGCAAAAAGCCCATGATCAGGTTGAAACGCCGTAATTTAAAAAACTTTTTTTCGTCAGACATGATAACTCCTTGGTTTGAAATATAATTATTGTCAGTAAAATGACCACATATTGTAGATATATCTTACCCCAAAATCGGAATTATTTGAGAATCTGGGTGGCTTTCCTGCTAAAATTCATCATTTGAGCCCGATTGTGCTAGAATTCCCGGTCGGAGGCCAATATGCGACTGCGCAACCTGTTGAGATTTGCCCCAATTTTGTTGATTCTTGTGTATGGCAGCAGTTGTGCCGCGTCTTCACCCGCTATCCCGACTACAACATTAACGCCCCAATTGCCGACGGTGACACCTACGCAGACTCAGACAGTTGCACCAACGGATACAGAAACATTCACACCCACTCCTGCCCCCACAGCTACGCAAACCCCGACAGCCACCCCAACCCCGACCAATACCCCCACGCCTACGATCTCACCCACCCCTGGGATCCTGCGCGGCCGGGTCACCGGTGAGCAGATGGCCTGTCGCTTTGGGCCGGGCAGCCCATACCTGTTCAAGTACAGCGTATTTGAGGATACCATCCTGGAGATTATCGGGCGCATGGAATATGGGAAGTATCTGCTTGTGCGGGCAGTGAAGGGAACCAATGCCTGCTGGGTGCAAGGAGACTATATCGAGCCGCGCGGCGATCTGAGGTATGTGCCTTTTGTGGACCCGCACCAGGTGCTGGCCTGGTCGCCGTATTATGATGCCCTGACCGGCGTATCTGCAACCCGGGCGGGGAATTTGGTCACAGTCTTCTGGAATCCCCTTTACCTCCGGGCTGGCGATTCCAGCGAGCAGGTCCCTTATGTCGTGGAGGCCTGGGTCTGCCAGAACGGGGAGCATGTATTTGTGCCGGTGGGGGCTTACAGCACTGCAGCTGAAGTACTTGATGAGCCAGGCTGCGAGCGGCCTTCACACGGCCGCGTGATGGCTGCCGAGAAGCACGGCTATACCCAGTGGATAGAAATCGACTGGCCGCAGCCCTAATCGGATAAATCCACCAGACCGTATTTAATTGCCACCACCGCCGCCTGGGTGCGGTCAGAGACTTCCAGTGTTCGCAGCAGGTCGCTGACGTAGTTGCGGATAGTGCCTTCTGAGAGGAATAACGCCTCGGCAATATCCGCATTGGTATAGCCTTTGGTGATCAGGGTCAGGATGTCGATCTCACGGCCTGAGAGCTGGAAATTGGTCGGCGGGTCGGCTCTGAGGCTGGTTTCGGAGATATTGGTCAGCAGCTTTGGGGCGATTGACGGGTCCACAAAACTTTTCCCCTTATCAGTTTCTTTAATTGCTTTGATCAGATCTGCCGGTGGCAAATCTTTCAGCAGGTAGCCGGCAGCCCCGCTGCGAATAGCGTCGAATACCCACTCATCGTCATCATAGGTTGTGAGGATGATCACGCTGGTATCAGGGTATTTCTCTTTGATCTTGCGGGTGGCGACCACTCCGTTCATGCGCGGCATTTTCAGGTCCATCAGCACGATATTTGGTTTGGATTCCGGGATCAAGGCCAGCGCTTCAAGCCCGTCATTGGCAATCCCAACCAGATTGATCTCGGGATCTGAAGCCAGGATTTTCTCCAACCCTTCACACACAATTAATTGGTCGTCACAGATTAGCACTCTAACCATTCTCTACCTCGTAGGTCAGCGTCAGATGGGTGCCAATCCCGGGTCCGCCGCTGATATTGAGATGCCCGCCCGATATTTCAGCCCGTTCTTTCATCCCGTTGATCCCAAATTCTTCACTGCTGCGGATCGAGTCGAGTTTAAAGCCTTCCCCGTTATCGCGGATCACGATTTGGAAATGGCCGTTCTCAATCCTGGCGGAGAATTGTACCTGGCTGGCGTTGGCATGGCGGATGATGTTCTGGAAGGCTTCCTGGGTAATCCGGTAAATGGACTGCTCTTTTACGTTGGTGATTGGCGGGAAATCCAGCATCTGCGAGATATCTAGTTCAAAATTGCCCCGTTTGGCAGCCTCTTCTGCTAACTGGATCATCGAGAGACGCAGTCCGAGTTCATCCAGGCTTTTGGGGCGCAGCGCTTTTAGGGTGCGCCGGGTTTCTTCCAGGCCTTCACGCGTATTGTTGAGGGCGTGATCCAACATTTCCTGGATTTCTGTCTGATCCGCATCCAGCGATATTTTAATCCCTTCCAGGTGTACTGAAAGCCCGCTGAGTGTATGGGCCAGGGTATCATGCAGTTCGCGCGCCAGCCGGTTACGTTCCCGCACGGTGGCCATTTGCTCCAGCATTTCAGCCTGTTCGTTCAGCCGCAGGTTGGCGTCGATCACCTTTCGCTTCTGGGCGCGTTGTTCTTCTACGATTTGATTGATGATATTCCCGACCAACCCGAAAGTAAATCCCTGGATCACTGGGACACCCAGGATCGGGAGCGTGCCCAGATTGACCCCTTCCACAAAAGGCAGCAGCACAGCCAGTTCAACCACGACGACTGAAAAGGTGAAAAGAATAGTGTAACGGAACGGGTACTGCCAGGAAGTGATCACCAGCGGGACCAGCAAAATAGGGAACAGCAGCCAGCTTCGCGTGATCAGAGAGGTTAGGTCAGTAGTCGCGTCGCTGACCAGGTAGATCAGGTTGCTGAAGATCGGCCCGGCAGTGGAAAAGATGATCGCCAGCGGAAGGTAAAATCTGCCCAATCTGACCCTGAACCAGGAGATGGAAAGATACGCCAGCAGGATGGCATACACCCACAGGTTTAAATAGAACTGGATGGCCAGCTCTTCATCCGAGAGGTGGAAGAAAGACTGGACCTGCCCAAAGATCACCACACCGGCGAAATAGGCCATGGCCGTGGTGGTGAAGTACCTAAAGACGCGCAATAATCCTGGCTCAATCAACACCATGCTTTCATATTATCACAATCCTGTCTGGCAGCCCCCAGCCTGCGGGCAGTATTTTTGATGACAAATGTCATTATTTTTGATGACAATCCTCCAACCGGTAAGTGGCAATCCGCATCTTGTTAGAACCTGGTTCTCCTCTTATGCTAGAAATACTTTTCTCAAAGGGTCCCCTTTGGATTTTGGAGTTTTTATGGAAAACACTATTGAGGTTGCAGGGCTTGTTAAGAAGTATCCTAGCCAAAAAGATAAAAATGCAATCAACCACCTGACCCTGTCAGTTCCCAGGGGGCAGCTGTTTGGGTTAATTGGTCCGGATGGGGCCGGCAAAACAACCACATTGCGGATTTTGTCTACTGTAATGCCTCTAACCTCGGGCTCAGTGACAGTGTTGGGATATGATCTACCCAAGCAGGCTGAAGATGTGCGTCCAAAAATCGGTTATATGCCGCAGAACTTCAGCCTGTACCCCGATCTTTCGGTGATCGAAAATTTAAACTTCTTTGCCGATCTGAATCAGGTCAAGGGGGCGGACAGGCAGAAGCGAATTGAAGAAATGCTCCGGTTCACCCGTTTGGACCGCTTTCAGCGCCGGAAGGCAGCCAACCTCTCCGGCGGGATGAAGAAGAAACTTGCCCTGGCCTGCGCCCTGGTGCATTCCCCCCAGGTGTTGTTGCTGGATGAACCTTCCACCGGTGTGGACCCGGTTTCCCGCCGTGAATTGTGGGTTATGCTGGCTGAGGTGGTGGCAGGAGGGGTGACCGTCCTGGTCAGCACACCGTATATGGATGAAGCCGACCGCTGCAACCAGGTGGGGATCATCTACCAGGGGGATTTGCTCAGCCTGGGCACCCCTGAAGATTTGCAAAATGCGCTGCCATACACGATCATTGAGGTCAAGGCTCGACCGCGTAAGGTCATGCGGAAGGTGGTGGCAGCAATGGATGGCGTGCAGGACTGGCGTCCGGTTGGCGACCGTCTGCGCCTCTCGGTACTGCATTCAAACGGCAAGATCGAGAAAACGATCCGTACCCTGGAGAAAGAATTGAAGGATCAAAGAGCACAGGTGCAGATCCTGCGCACTGCCAGGAAAACAATGGAAGATGTATTCACCTACGCTGTGCAGCAGGGGAGGGAGGGCTAAATGGAAGTTCATGATAATGCTGTCCATGTCCAGAACCTGACCAAACGCTTTGGTGATTTTGCCGCGGTGAACAACGTCAGCTTCTCAATCCCAAAGGGCGAAATTTTTGGCCTGCTGGGACCGAACGGGGCAGGCAAGACCACCACCATCCGGATGCTGTGCGGGATTATTGATTCCACCGAAGGCTCTGGCTGCGTGCTGGGCTATGACATCAACAAAGAGCCGGAGGAGATCAAGAAGCGGATTGGGTATATGTCGCAGAAATTTTCACTCTACAATGACCTGACCGCCAGAGAGAATATGATCTTCTATGCCTCGGTGTATGGTGTGCCAAAGGCCGAGCGTAATGCCCGTGTGGCGGAATTGATCGAGATGTCCGGTCTGGCGGGACACGAAAACGAGCTGACACATAACCTTTCAGGCGCCTGGCGCCAGCGTCTGGCGCTGGCCTGTGCGGTGGTGCACGACCCGCCAATGCTGTTCCTGGATGAGGCTACTGCCGGCGTAGACCCGATCTCACGCCGCGAGTTCTGGGATTTGATCTATGAGATGGCTGGTAAGGGGGTCAGCGTGTTAGCCACCACCCACTATATGGATGAGGCTGAGTACTGCAATATGATCGGGATGATGCATCGGGGAGAGATGATTGCTTATGCCAGCCCGGATGAGCTCAAGGACAGCCTGGAAGGGATTCTTTTCCAGGTGGAATGCAGCCAGCCCACTGAAGCGCTCCAGATCCTGGACCAGTTCTCATGGACGAGCGAGGTCTCAATCCACGGAGTGTTGCTGCATGTGATCGCTGACAAGGCCAACCGGCTGAAAGAGATCCAGAAAAGTTTGAAGAATGCCGGGATTGAAATATACCGGATTGAAGAGAGCATCCCTTCCCTGGAGGATGTCTTTATCACTTTTATTGAAGAGAAACGAAAAACTGGAGGCTCCTGATGCACGAATACTCCTATAATTGGTTAAACAGAAGGAGAGATTAAATGGATAGGTTTATCACCATCATGCGGAAGGAGTTTCTGCATATCATCCGGGATGGCCGCACCCTGGCGATGATCTTGCTGCTGCCGGGTCTGTTGCTGGTGCTGCTGGGTTACGGCGTTTCCGGCGAGAGCCAGAACGTACCAATGGCGGTGGTGGATCACTCCCGCACGGCCGCCAGCCAGGCGTATGTGGACAATTACACCGCCAGCGGGGATTTTGACCTGGTGGCCATGCCGCTGAGCGAAAATGAACTGCTCGGAATGATGGATCAGGATCAGGTCGATGTCGGGCTGATCATCCCTGAAGATTTTGGGCGCAAGGTAGACACCGGTGAGTCGGTGATGGTGCACCTGTATGTCAACGGCTCGACCGAGCCGACCGATGCCCAGACGATCCAATTGAAAATCAACGCCATCAGCCAGGCAGCCATGCAGGAGGTTTTGGTAGAGCAGTTGATGCGCTCGCCCGATCTGGGCGGTGTGCTGGAGATGCCGATCGATACCCGCACCAAACTGCTCTACAACCCCAATGGCGACGGCGGGATGTTCATGATCCCTGGTTTGATCGCTATTTTGCTGCAGGTGCAAGCTTTGCTGCTCTCCGCTCTGGCGATTGTGCGCGAGCGCGAGCAGGGTACTATGGAGCAGTTGATCGTCACCCCGCTTAAAAGGTGGGAACTGATGTTGGGAAAGATTGTCCCCTACCTGCTGGTGAACATATTTAACACTGTGGTAATGCTCTGGCTGGGCGAGGTGATCTTCAACGTCCAGGTGGCCGGCAGTTATCTGGAACTGGTCGGGTTGAGCACCGCCTTCATCCTCGGCTCGCTGGGGATGGGGGTACTGATCTCGAATATCTCCCAGACGCAGATGCAGGCCATGTATATCGCTATGTTTGTCGTCATGATCCCGGCGATCATCCTCTCCGGACTGATGTTCTCACGCGATGGGATGCCGCTGTTCACTTATTGGTTTGGCGAATTTCTGCCGGTGACCCATTACCTGGAGATTGCCAGGGGGGTGATGATCAGAGGGGTGGGGGCAGAGTCGCTGTTGGGCGCGATCTGGCCGCTGGTGATCCTGAGTGTATTGTATTTTACAGCCAGTGTGCTGGTATTTAGAAAACGGATCTAACACTAAAAACTTGAATGGAGTATGACATGAAGTTTAATAAATTCTTTATTGTGCTTTTTACCGCCAGCTTGGGATTATTATTGGCTGCCTGCGGCAGTGATTCGGAAGCCGTGGCGGATAATGTCTTGAGCGCTTCAGGCGTGATCTCGGCCAAGGATCTGAACGTCTCTCCGGAGATGAGCGGCAAAGTCGTTGAGATCTCTGTCAATGAAGGCGATTGGGTAGAAGAAGGCGATCTGCTCTTCAGGTTGGATGACGAGATCATTGCCGCGCAGTATCAGCAAGCCAGGGCTGCCGTAACGGTGGCAGAATCGACAGTCAACGCGGCACAAGCCCAGCTGGCCGCCGCCGAAATTCAATATCAACTGGCGGTGCAGGGTGTCCGCGCCCAAGACCAGGAATTCCGGGCGGGGGTCTGGCAGGCTCCGCAGGTGAACGAGATTGAACTGCCGGTCTGGTACTTTATGAAGACCGAGAATATTGCCGCCCTGGAGGTTGAGGCTGAGGACGCTGCAGAAGAACTGGAAATCTACAATGCCGATCTGGCTGACTTGCTGGCAGATATCAGCAATGATGATTTTGTCTCCGCGGAAGAAGAACTGGCTGCTGCTCAGGCATCATTAAGTATTGCGGCCTATACCTTGCAGCAGGCTTCCCAGGCCCTGGACCGTGACGATTTGGTGGATGTTGCGCAGGATTCATATGATTCCGCCCTGGCAGACCTGGAATCCGCTCAGTTGACCTACGACCGCCTATTAAACACATCCTCTGCTGAGGAAGTATTGGAGGCCCGAGCCAAGGTCGCTGTTGCCCAGGCACGCTACGACAACGCCATGGATGCCCTCCTGGCCTACCAGACAGGAGACCAGTCGCTGCAATTGCAGGCTGCAGAAGCCGGAGTGACGCAGGCAGAGACAGCTGTCTCTCAAGCTCAGGCTGGTTTGGCGCAGGCACAGGCTGCCCTGGCTGTATTAGAGATCTCGATGAAGAAAACAACGGTGACTGCGCCAGTCAGCGGCGTGATCCTCTCCAGGAATCTGGAGAAGGGCGAATTGATCGCTGCCGGCAGTATTGTGATGACGATTGGGATACTGGATGAGGTCTCGCTGACTGTTTATATCCCCGAAGATACTTACGGGCGGGTTTCTATTGGCCAGGAAGCGATCGTGACTGTGGATTCCTTCCCTAACAAGACCTACACCGGAAAGGTGAGTTCTATTGCCGATCAGGCTGAGTTCACTCCTCGCAACGTGCAGACCACCGAGGAGCGCAAGACCACCGTGTTTGCTGTCAAAGTGACTCTGAAGAACCCCAACCTGGATCTCAAGCCTGGTATGCCTGCGGATGTAGACATCTATACCAATAACTAACTAGGGGTGATATGGGGGTATCTCGTTTTCGGGAATACAGATGCCCTATCCCCTTCCCCAGCCACAAGCTTGACCTATGTTTTCATTCCACCTGGCCAGGGAAGGGGTCATTTAGCTTGAGGGGCGAAGCCCCTCAAGCGATAAGTGCACCCCGAATAGGTATCTTATTGCCCAGATCAAACAAAAATTCTCATTATTCCTGAAATTCGCTCGATTCATCCCTTTACCACCAAGAATGGATGGCTTGCTTT
>JAFGDK010000016.1 GCA_016932165.1 Anaerolineales bacterium | reverse complement strand
CCTACCGCGATCTGGCGGGGCACAAAGACCCGGAGGAGAACCTGGCCCGGGCGGTGGCGGCCTACGAGCAGGCCCTGCGCTTTTATAGCAGCATTTTACCGGAAGAACATCCATACATACAAATGGTAAAACGCAACCTCAGCCGCATAGAAAGCCGATAAATTTATTCCAGTTTTGTTTGGGGGAGGTCGAAGTTAGACTTCAGAGTAGAGGTTATTTCCTCAATGCCAGGGTGTTGATCCAGCTGGCCTTTTCGGCGGGCTCCACCCACTGCCATTCAATCCGGAAGCCGGCTTCGACCAGCAATCCCCCGACTTCATCCACACCGAATAAGGTGAAAAATCGCTGGCCCTCGCGCTGCTCCCAGAACTCGCCTTGCCCCTCTTTCAGGCTGAGGTACAGCACGCCGCCGGGTTTGAGCACTTCCCGCACCTCCGCCAGCACCCCGGGGGCCAGCTGGCGCGGCAGGTGCAGCAGGGAGGCGTTCAGCCAGGCGGCGTCAAAGCTGGCCGGGGCAAACGGCAGGCAGGTCATATCGCCCTGGAGGTAATTGCCGGGGGCGCGCCGGGCGGCTTCCCGCAGCATGCCCATCGAGAAATCCATCCCCGCCACCCAATGCCCCAGGGCGGTGAAAACGGCCGCATCGCGCCCGCTGCCGCAGCCCAGGTCGAGGATGCGAGACATGGGCGGGATCATGCCGCAAAACGCCTCCCAGATGTGGCTCAGGTCGGTATCCCAGAAGCGGCCGGCGATCCCGGCGGCGTGCCGGTCGTAGGTCTGGCGGGTGGTTTCTTGTTCGTCTTTTTGGGACATCAGTCGCGTTCGATGAAGATCGTCACCGGGCCGTGGTTGTCGATCTCCACCAGCATCTCGGCGCCGAAGCGGCCGGTCTGGGTAGGCACGCCCTGTTCCCGCAGGAGCGCGGCAAAGCGCTGCACCAGCGGCTCGGCAAGCTCCGGCGGGGCAGCGTTGGTGAAGGAGGGCCGCCGGCCCTTTCGCGTATCGGCGTACAGGGTGAACTGCGAGACCACAATCGCCTCCCCGCCGACATCCAGGCAGGAGAGGTTGGTCTTGCCTTCGGAATCACGAAATATTCGCAAATTGGCGATCTTTTCAGCCAGGAACTGCGCCTGGGCTTGGCCGTCCCCCGGGCCGATCCCCACCAGGATCACCAGGCCGGTGCCGATCTCAGCCAGCACCTCCCCGGCAACGCTCACCCGCCCCTGGCTCACCCGCTGGATGACAACCCGCATCTACTCCCCCGGTTTGGCGAGGTTCTTCTGGCGTTTTTCCACCTTGCGGCGGATGCGGTTCCACACCCCGGCCAGCCCCATGGCCTTCTTGATCGCATAAAGGGTCTGCTGGGTCTCTTCACGCGCCACCAGGGTGCCGTGGTAGAGGATTTCCTCGATCAGGCCGGGGTCTTCATATTCTGCGCGGCGTTCGTGCATGGGGGCGAGCAGGTTGTTAATCGCGGCGGCCAGCTTCTGCTTGACCTCCACATCGCCGACCTTGCCGGCCCGGTAGCGGGTCTTGAGGTCTTCGACCTCTGCCTTGTTGGGATTGAAGGCGTCGTGGTAGATGAACACCGGGTTGCCCTCGACCGTGCCGGGCACATCGGCGCTGACCCGGTTGGGGTCGGTGTACATGCCGCGCACCTTCTTGTTGACCTCGTCTGGGCTGTCGCTGAGGTAGATGGTGTTGTTCAGGCTCTTGCTCATCTTGGCCTGCCCGTCGGTGCCCACCAAAGTCGGCACCTCGCCGATCATCCCTTCCGGCACGGGCAGCGTCTCGCCGTAGAGGAAGTTGAAGCGCCGGGCGATCTCGCGGGTGATCTCCACATGGGCGATATTGTCCTTGCCCACCGGCACCAGGTCGCCGCGCACGCAGAGGATATCGGCAGCCTGCAGCACCGGGTATCCCAGCAGGGCGAGGGGCATCTCGATCCCGGCATCGCGGGCCATATCCTTGAGGCTGGGCAGCCGCTCCAAACGCGCCACCGTCACCAGGCTCTGGAAAAGGGTGTACATCTCGTGGATCTCGGGAATGCCGGACTGCAAATAAAAGGTGACCTTATCCGGGTCGATCCCGGCGGCGATCTGGTCCAGGATCATATCGTGGGCGTTCTTGTCGATCTGGGCAATATCCTCCGGGCTGTTCTTGGTGGTCAGCATGTGCAGGTCGGCGATCAGGAAGAAGCTTTGATACTCATCCTGCAGCCGCACGCGGTTGTTGATCGAACCGACCAGGTGCCCGAGGTGCAGTTTGCCGGTCGGGCGGTCTCCGGTAAGAAGTCTCTTTTTATCGCTCATGGTTTTTCCTTGCCAAACAACCAGGAAATCATTTTAAATGGTGTGTGAGGATTTTCCTCAGTTCGCCTGGTTCCACATGGCGGCCGGTCCGCAGTTTGGAATACAGCAGCTCGCCGTTGGCGCTGAATTCGAACTTCCCGCCGTCGGAGGGGACCAGGGAAAAAGCTTCGATCTGGCGTTCCAGATTTTCATCGCTCAAAATCTCGGTCATCGCACGGATGGCCCGTTCGGTGTAGTGTCAGGCCGCGCAGTAAACCAACTCAAGTTTTACCAGCATTGTTCGCGTCTCCTTGGGTTGTGATTTATTTCCTGACTGGTGAGTATAACATTAAATAGGGAGGCAATAGCAGATGCAACTTCCCACCGCTTCAACAAATACTCTCAAACCGAGATTTTGTTCTGGCACCCATTCGAACGATTTATTCTCTTGCAATATCACCTAATCTTCAACCAATTCCAGCCCGACCCAATCCTCAACTGAGAACTGCATTTCCTCCGGAAGCCCCTGCGGGTAAGTCTGAACGCAGGCATCCGCCAGACCAACCGGGAAGGGGATGGGGACAAGCTCCTGGACGAAAATCACCGCCATGGATGTAATCTCCTCCGCCAGCGAGATCTGGTATTCAAGCTGATTGGGCGTGCCCATCCTGGCATTGGCGGCCAGCCAACCCTCCTGCTGCCAGAATTCATCCCGCTCTGCCTGGGCGGCTTGGCTGAAACCGGTGTCCCGGCAGCGCCAGGTGAAGTTCTGGGTGAGGTTCCAGACCCCGCCGCTGGGTGCATATTTGGCCATTCCCAGCGCCGCCGAGGAATGCAGGATCGAAATCTGATCCCCGCGCTGCACAAAGATATTCGCCATGATGATCTCAGGCGCACTCGCCCGGATGGCAAGATACAACACCCCCTCGGCGTGCATCATCATCAGCTGGCTGCCATCTTGATAGTCGGCAATAACTGCCGGATCCCATTCCCCCGGGGAGATGGTGCCATCAAGGATGGGCGGGGCGGCGGCAGGCACCACCAGGGAAACCTCTGGCGCACTTTGGATCAGGCCAGGTGTATCCGCCGGCAGCAGGGTTGAAGCGGGCGCACTTGTCGGATTCAGCGCGGCATTGGAGACTTCCCCCGCCGGTTCGGAAGAAAGTTCCCCACAACCCGCCAGGCTGACCGCCAGCACAAGGATCAACAGGACAGTTTGTCTAGAAAATGAAGATCTGGTTCTTTCAATATCCTTTTGCATGCAGTCTCTCCCTGGCTGGTAACCAAAAAACTCTCTTCTCCCATTATAGGGAGTTGAGAGCCTGACAGTGTTAAATTGTGATGAGTGAGCCGGGATTACTTTAATTCCAGGTCGGCACGCGGCTCAGCATCCTCACCGGTGTACCATTCCAGTTCCAGCTCCAACGAACGTTTGGTGCCCATCCGGCGTCTGGGTTTATCGTCCACCTTGACCTCCAGCACCAGCTCGGCAGGCAGATCCATGACCACCTCCCTGGTCCCCTGGGCCAGATGGATCTTCCCGGATTCCAACTTCTCAGCCAGCTGACGCAAAAAAGCAGCGGCATCTGCGCGGGACATGCGTTCCTTGTTCTTTAGCAGGACTGATTTCTTTGACATGGTCGTCTCCTTGATTTGATAATTGACTACCTCTTTATGATACAGCGAAAATATAAGAAATGAGTTGGATGGCCTGATAGTTTGATGGTGTGATCTTTTTTGATTCTGAACAAGGAACTATCAGACTGATCCCCTAGATCACGATCAACCCATTCTGAATTCCCATGCGCACGGCTTCCGCCCGATTGGAGACATTCAGCTTGGTGTAGATCGATGAAACATGGAACTTAACCGTGTGCTCGCTGATCCCCAGCTCCAGCGAGATCTGTTTATTGGCGTACCCTTCGGCCAGCAGGTCTAGCACTTGAAGCTCGCGCTCGGTCAGATCAGGGAAATCAACCTTGCTACCAGATTTGTTCGGGCGGGAGGTGATCAGATTGGCGATCAGATGCGGTGATGCTGCCACCAGTCCCAGGTCCAGGGCATACAGGGCAGCCAGCAGCTCATCTTCCCGGCAGTCCGGGGGCAGGATGCCCCAGGCGCGCGGCGGCTTGCCGGCCAGGTCTGCCATCAGGGCAGATTGATCCGAGATCAGCAGGATGGCTGCCTCCGGGGGGATGATTTCTTGACTGAACGAAGACACCTCCATAGCGGCAGGCTGGAGCAACACCAGATCAATCCCCTGGCTCTCTGGCACTAAATCTGATAACCTGGCGGCTTCAGAGACGATTTTAAAATCCCCGGCAGCCTCCAGAATGGCCCGCAGCCCGGCTCGCACGGCCAGGGCTGGGGCAACAATTACGGTCTGGATCAATCCTGACCCTCCAATTCAGCTATTCATCCTTTTCGCCATCGTGGTGGCGCTCATGGTGTTCATGGCTGCGGCGGTGGCGGCCGGGAGCATGCGCGCCTCTGCCTTCATGCCAGTCTCCCCGGCGAAACCTGACCATGCGCTGTCCCCGCCAGTGGCGTGGGCGATGGGGGTCGTCGTGGTAATCAGGGCGTTCGCCAACCGTCACCTTGAGGGTCTCGGGCTTGCCGCCGCGCAGCACTTCCAGCTCAGATTGCTGCCCGACGAGCTCACCAGTCAGTGCGTTGAGCAGCTGGTTATGGTTCTCGATTGGTTCTCCAGCCAGCCCAACGAGGATATCCCCGATCAGCAGGCCGGATGCGGCTGCCGGGCTGTCCTTCTCGATCCCGACGATCAGCAGGCCCTGGGTCTGATCACGTCCCAACCCCGCAGCTGATCCTTCGGGCAGCTCCACTGGTTGGCCGGTGATGCCCAGATAGCCGCGTTTGATCGTGCCGTCTTTCTTCAACAGCTCAGCGATCTTGAGGGCGATTGGCATCGGGATGGCAATTGATTTCCCATGCCAGAGCCCGGAGGTGTTGATCCCCACGACCTGCCCGGAGACATTCACCAGAGGGCCGCCGGAGAAACCCGGGAAGGGGGTGGCGTCTGTGCGGTAGTGGCCTTCCAGCATCCCGCCGCCGCGGTGATGCCCGGGACCGCCTTTGGCGCTCAGCGTGCCCAGGGAAGCCTGCAGATCCCCAGATGGACGGCCGAGTGCCAGCACAAGTTCGCCAACTTTAACCTCCGCGGCGATTGCCGCTGGTTGTGCGCCGCCGTTCTCCAGGGCCAGCACCGCCAGGTCTGAGTTGGGATCATAGCCCACCAGGTTGGCAGGCTGCTGATTACCGTCTGCCAGCACCACACGGATATTCTCCTCGTCCTCGATGACATGGGCTGCAGTGAGGATCGTTTCAGCATCCAGGGCTATCCCGCTGGCGGGCAGCCTGCGCCGGGATTTGACCGTGACCACCGATTTGCCAGCCAAAGCAGCCGCTTCCGCCAGGTCCTCAGAAAATTTTTTCAGTTCACCATTCATTTGGTTATACTCCTTTCAAATCATACTAGATCAGTGTTGGTTTTATGTTAGAACCTTCATTTTGAATGATAGCGGAATGTGTAGAAATCGACATCAGGCGTTTGGCTAGGTGGCAGACCTGCCTGTCTGGGTGGGCGGGAAACACTCCAGACGGACCCCCTCCTCCGGCTGTGCCGCTTTCCTCCCCCTTGAAAGGGGGGAGGACGATGAGTCAGCAATGATTCACTCAATCGCTTTTGCCCCTCCCTTTTCAAGGGGAAGGGTGGATGCTTTTGTAAGAAGTAGATGGGATGGGGTGTTTACAATCAGATAAAAAATTTGAATACTTCGACAGCAATTCTAAATATTTTGGTTTAATAACCAAAAATATTGACTTAATTTCAAAATTATGCTATTTTAAGCAAAAGGAGACCAAAATTATGTCTGCAATCCCTTCCACCTGCCCAAGCTGCCAGCATCAAATGGTGATCACCCAGCTGACCTGCACAAACTGCAACACCAACATCGCTGGGTATTACCCGGTCAGCCCCTTTGCTCACCTCTCCGAGGAGAACCTGCGTTTCCTGGAGAATTTCATCCGCTACCGCGGCAATGTCAAAGAGATGGAGCGCGAACTCGGGCAGTCCTACTGGACGATCCGCACCCGGCTGGACAAGCTGATCACCGAAATGGGGCTCAGCGCCCAGCCACAAGATTTGGAAGCCCAGCGCAAATTGATCTTGGAGCAGCTCAGCAGCGGCGAGATCGGCGTGGAAGAAGCCACTCAAAAACTGACCAACCTCGGTAAAAAATAACCCGGAACGGTAAAGTTCCCCGCTCAGAAGTGAAGGAGTCCACTATGTCTACCCAGACTAACCAGCGCTTTGTACTCGATCTGCTGGAAACCGGCAAAATTGATCCTGGTGAGGCCGAATGGCTGCTGGAAACGATCAGCGACCAGCCGCTCCGCACCACTGCAACACCCCACTCGCCAGCCAGCAATAACCAGATCATCCTAGAGATTGACGCAGACCAGGAGAACCTGGAAAACGTGATCAAGAAGCTCAACCAGGCAATCTGCCCTGATGCGGCGAGAAACCAGAGGCCTTGGTTTCTACAACGCCTGACCCGGCGTAGAGCTTCAAAAACTGCCGTCCAGTAGTGACTACTGACCAACCTACTCAAACCAGGAAAAGAAGATGACGATAAAAGAAGAACGCACCATGATTTTGACGATGATCGCCGAAGGCAAGATTACCGCCGAGGAAGGCGACCAGCTGCTCCAGGCGCTGGATAAAAGCGAGGAAAACATCCAGTCTGCCGCCAAAAAGTCTGCCAGGCCGGGCAGAATTCTGAATGTGCCCGGCGTACCGGGTGTACCGGGCGTGCCGGCAGTCCCGCCCTTGCCCAACCTGGGCTTCGATCCCTCCGGAAGACTGGCGGCTGGTTTTGGGCGGATCGATCCCTTTGGCATCACAGAAGAATTTAGGCAGGAACTTGCCGAAACCGGTTACCCCGACCTGGATTATTCTGAATACCAGCAGTTCCGCATTCACAGCATTACACCTAAATACATCCAGGCGCTGGCAGAGGCCGGTTTGACCGGCTTGAGCGTCGATGAACTGGTGCAGTTGAAGATCCACAACGTCTCGCCTAAGTACATCCTCTCGTTGGGTGAAGAGGGGCTCGGAAATTTCAGCGCTGAGGAGATTGCCAAGTTGCGTATGTTCAACGTGCGACCTAAATTTATCCGGCAGATGCGCGAGTTCAGCTTTGATACCCTGACATTTGATGACCTTACCGAGCTGAGCATCCACAATGTCCGGCCGCAGTTTGTCCAGGAATTATTTGAACTCGGCTTCACGGAAATGACGGTGGACGAGATTGTGGAACTGAGTATTCACAACATCTCTCCCAGGCTGGTCAAGGAAATGGTTGACCTGGGCTTCGATGATCTGGAGATCGATGAGATTGTTGAGATTGGTATTCACGATATCCGGCCATCCTTCATCCGGGAACTGCGCGAGATGGGCTTCGCCGACCTTGAACTGGACGATATTGTCCGTTTTGGGGTGCATGATGTGCGCGCCGCGTTCATTCGGGAACTGCGTGAATTGGGCCTGGATCTAAACGCCGACGACCTGATCGAATTCAGCATCCATGGCCTGCGCCCGCAGTACATCAAGCAATTGCTGGAAATTGAACCCGGCCTGGATGTAGATGACCTGGTGCAGATGGGCATCCACGGCGTCTCGCCCCGCTATGTGCGTGAAGTCAGGGAAGCTGGGCTGAAAGATGAGATTGATGAAATCATCGGCCTGTACATCAAGGGTGTGCCAGCAAGTTATGTAAGCCAAATGCTCTCTTACAACGCTGAACTGGACAGCGAGGAAATCCTGCGCGGCCATCATGGGCAGGTAGTGGGCGGCGAAGCGGGTGAGTTCAGCGAAATCTTCGAGGAAGAGGTCAGCATGCGAGACCTGCGCCGCCTGGCAGATAACAATATCACCCCGGAGTATGCCAAAGAGGTCACCGAAGCCTGGTGGGTGCCGCTCAGCGTCCGGGACGTGATCCGCCTCGCCGATGAGGATATGCCCGCCAGCTATATCAAAGCGATCCGCCAAGCCGGACTGGAAGAAATGCCGGTTAAAAGTGTGATCAAGCTGTATGAAGAAGGCGTGCGTCCGGAGACGATCAGAGAGGTGATTGCCGGCGGGCTGGTAGACCCCAGCGTACGCAACTTCATCGAGGCTGAAAAACGGTAGAAATAGCACTCCAATCCAATAAGCATTAGCAAGCAGGGACAGGTTCCAAATCAGCCTGTCCCTGCGCGTAGGTGGGTTTCAGTTCATTTGATTGTCGAGCTGGTGGAAGCAATTGTCACCCAAACAATCTTGGCTGTTGATCCTTACTGATTGGGGCAAAACTCATCCGGTGCAGCGGGCAGGGACCGAGATCCTCAATTGCCTGGCGGTGGCCTGCTGTGCCGTATCCTTTGTTTTCAGCAAATCCATAGCCCGGATATTCTCCATCGAGCTGGACCATGACTGCATCCCGGGCGACTTTTGCCAGGATCGAAGCGGCAGCGATGCTCAATGCGCGGCAGTCTCCTTTGGTCAGACTGGTGGAGGGCAGACCCGCGCCGGGGATGGTGATATGGTCGATCAGCAGATGCTGGGGCGGCTCTGGCAGCTGGGCAAGCGCCCGGAGAGCGGCCATCCGGGTGGCGGGCATGATTCCCAACTGATCGATCTCTGAGGGGCTGGCAAACCCCACCGCTGCCCCGCGGGCCGCCGCATTGATCAAATCGGCCTGCTCCCGACGGGCTTTGGCGCTGATCTGCTTAGAGTCCCGCACCCCGGCCAGCAAGCCTGCCAGGTCGTTCCGCATGGGCAGGATCACCGCTCCAGCCGCTACCGGCCCGGCCAGCGCGCCGCGCCCGGCCTCGTCGATCCCGGCAACCAGGCCAACACCCGCCGCCCACAGTTCAGACTCGAAGCTCAGATCGGGTGCGGGGGGCAGCAAAGAACGATCAAATTTTTTGGGCGGCATAGGGCTGCTGATTCCTACTTGTATTTCCCAACCAGGGCATTGAACCACATATTGAAGATATCGATCACCATCTGGATAGCGTCCTTCACCGGGTTGACATGGCTGAATTCGGCATAATGCCAGGGGATGCCCAGTTCCTTGATGCTGAAGCCGTGCCGGCGGGCGATGAACAGCAGTTCAATATCCAGAGACCAGCCAGTCATCGTCTGCCGGGGGAAAAGAACAGCTGCCGATTCCGCGTTGAACATCTTGAACCCGCATTGGGTGTCATGCAGGCCGGGCAGAGCCAGCGTGCGGATCACCAGATTGACCAGCCGGCCGCCAATGTGCCGGCTGTCTGGCTCGTTATAACGCACTGCGCCGGGCGCCTCACGGGAGCCGATGACAATATCGGCTTGCTGCATCCCGGGAGCAAGGAACGCATTTACCTCTTGTATCGGCATGGAGAGATCGGCATCACACATAAACCGTTTCTCTCCCCTGGCTTCCAGCATCCCCCGCCGGACGGCCAGCCCTTTGCCGCGTCCATCCTCATGGATTGCCCGGATGTATCGGAACCGGGCGGCATAGTCACGGGCGATCTCCAGCGTGCGGTCAGTGCTGCCGTTTTCGATCACCAGCACTTCATAGGTATAGGTTTGAGCCTCAAGGAAATTTGTGATCTTATCCAGCGTATCAGGGAGGCGTTTCTCCTCGTTATACGCTGGAATGACAATTGATAAAAAAACAGGGTTTTCGGTCACGTTAACCTCCCTGCGCGGGGACGCCAGCCAGAAAACCAGCCAGCAGCTTCAAATTGGCGGAGACCAGATTATCCCTATATTCTATCAGCACCTCACGGGGTACAAAAGAAAAAACCTGTTCCTCCATACGGGCCTCGTCGTGGAGCAAAGCGATAAATTCATCCACCGGCACATCCGACCGGGCGGCAAACACCTCCACTGTTTTGATCTCTGCGGCTGGCATCAACTGCGCAGAGAGAAACTGCCTCCATTCAATCATCCAGTGATCTTCAACAAAGGGCAACCAGCCTGTTGGATCGACTGACGACAGGCAATTGCCAATATCTACCCGCAGTGCGGGGAGGATTTTTTCATCCAGATAGGCGCGCAGCACATTATGCAGGTAGCCCACCCGTTTGCGGTAATATTTGGTGATCTGGGGAAGGAAGTAGGGCACAAACAGGTCGGTGATCCAGATGATATCGGCCTGCAGATGGCAGATATAGCCGCTGATGAAGGCCGCATGATCGGGAGCCAGTCTGGCGGGATCAGCGATTTGGGGGAAGCGGGAGAACATCTTCTCCCAGGGCACCACCAAGGACCTCAGTGGGAGGCGGTAAAAATGCGTTTCAGGGCGCGGCTGGCCAGATAGCGACTGCACATCGGGGGCAGTCTTGCCCAGGAAAAAGGCAGCCCTCTGGGAATGAAGGAAACGGCCTAAGGCGGGATCCAGCTCCGGGCTGGAGAGGATTTCCTCTGCAATGCTGAGATGGTAAAACGGCGTCGGCATTGGGCTATTATACGTGATTTGTGAAAAAGGAAAGAGCACAGCGAACTGATTTTTTCCCCGCTTTACCGGGGGATGGCTGCCAACCCCGAGTAGGAGTTTGTGATCGGTGGCATTTCTCCGATTCAGCGCAGATGCAGGCGGATACACACAAATATTCAACTTTACTATCTGTGTTCATCTATGTGAACCTGGGGTGAATTTGGCCTTTTATGTCAGCACCTTGCATACCTGAATGGTTTACCCTTCAAAGTTGTAAAGTGGAACAGAACTCAACCAGCATATAATTAACTCACAATACAAATTCATCAATGAGGTAAGCCGCCACGTCTATGAACATACATCTTCCCAACCCGCGTGCTGGCCGCCATACCACTGATATGGAAATCCTAGAGAACCCCCTCGAATGGCTCCGGGAATTTCAGGATGGCTGGCTGTCTAAATTAGAAAATACAGGCGCAATTGACTGGTCTTTGTATTCACCACCCAGGAACCAGTCTGCGCCGAATTCGCGCGGCATCAAACTTTCAGAAAGCCGTCTGATGTTGATTACCACTGCAGGGGTCTACCATCCAGAGAAGCAAGATTTTTTTAACAGCGCTCATCCGATTGGCGATTACAGCATCCGCCTGGTGCCCACAGCCACCCCAGCCGCTGATCTGGCTGTTTCCCACCCCGACCTCGACCTTTCCTTCAGCAATCAGGATCGGGAAGTGATCCTCCCGTTAACTCATCTCACCCAGATGGTCCAGGAAGGCACCATCGGGAGCCTTGCGCCGGTGTTTATCAGCTACTGCGGCTTCCAGCCGCATGCCATCCGGATTGTGAAGGAGTTGATCCCGGCAATCCTCAAAGCTGTCAAGCAGTACCATGTGCACGCCGCGCTGATCATCCCGGCAGGCAAACTTTCGGTGCACTCAGCGGGTCTGGTGGCGCGCGCCTTGGAGGTTAATGATATTGCCACCACGATGACTTGCTGGAATGGTGAACTGGCCAGACAAACCGCCCCGCCCAGAGGAACAGCAGCAAAATTGCCGTCAGACAGCCCAGTCGGGCTGCCGGGCAACTTCTTCCAGCAGCGTAAACTGCTGGAAGCCACCTTGACCCTGTTGGAACGGGATGCCCCCACGGGGATCATCGATATCGATCTGAACAACTTTTCCTGAACGTTTTGTTCTTGACGATAGAAGAATAATATCTACTCTGGCTGCTTATTTTGCATCCAGGATTTTTTCTGTCATGGCGAAGGAGGATGCTGTATTTAGCAGGCAACTTACGCCCCCTCCAGCTTTTTCCTCTTCCCCACATGCATTTCCCCCCACTGCCGCCAAAAGAACGTATAATTAAAATGTTCTAGAAATTTTGCAATTAAAGGAGTAACCCATGCATCCGATACCCGGAGAATGCCCCGTCTGCAAGGGCGAATTGGTTGTCACCAGCCTGGCCTGCCGGCAGTGCGATACTATCATCCAGGGCCGCTTTTTCACCGGCCCGTTTGCTAACCTGACCAACGAGCAGCTAGACTTTCTAGAAGTCTTTGTTAAAAATGAGGGCAAGATCACCCACATGGAAAAGGACCTGGGGCTCTCCTATCCCACTATCCGCAACCGCTTGCATGAGATCGTCCGCGCCCTGGGCTACGAACCCGGCAAGGAGAGTGCCATCCCCACCGAGGAGGAACGCCGCCAGATCCTTGATGATTTGAATGAAGGCAAGATCACCTCAGAAGAAGCCATGCGCATGCTCAGCCAGAACTGAGCTTGCCTGCCAGATGATGTGTCAGCGCCTCCACTCGGAGGCGTTTTTTTTGGGAAAACCTTCATACTTTATTCACAAATCCTCTATTTGTTCTTCAAACTCCCCTTTTATGATAAGACCAGATAGATAAACAACCAACCCAAAAAAAAGAGGTAAATAAAATGAAACAGATCACATTATTGGTACTCGCACTTTCCCTTGTTGGGATCATGGCATTCGGGATTGTCAGCGATGCAAGTGCTGAAGAAATCTCCCCTATGAACCCCGGAAACGGGCGGGGCAATGGCCGCAACGGCGGCGGAACCGGTACAGGCATCCCCATGGAGATGAATGTCAACCTGGACGGTGCACTGGACGAATTCATGTCGCAGTATATTGCCGATGGGCTGGGGATTAGCGTTGAGACCCTCAAGGCCCGCGAAGAAGCCGGTGAAACCCTGACAGAGATCGGACTTTCCCTCGGATTCGATGCCCAGGCTGTCTTCGACCTGCATGTTGAGACTCGCATCGCTGCCCTCAACCAGGCCGTCGTCGATGGACTGATCACCGCCGAGCAGGCGGAGTGGATGATCTCCCGCCTGGATAACAGCCAGTCCGGGTTCAACGCTGGCACCTGCACCGGAGACTGCGACCAGACCGTGCAGAAGTATACCAAAAAACGGATGACCGGCAACCGCTACAGCAACAACCAGCCGTAAACAATCCAACTAATAGCAAACAGGAGAGGCAACTGCCTCTCCTGTTTGCTTTAATCATCAAAGAGCGGATTACCGCTAAATCCATGCGGGCATGGCGGTTAAATCGCTGGCGTGTTGTTCCTGCGTAAGCGGGAATCGAGAATGGGTTGAGTGCATTCCCCCACTCTGTTTTATAATTCTACCAGCTGCACATTTTCCAGGAGACTAAGAATGAATAAATACGTTGAATCCAACCAGCAATTGTGGGACCAAAATACCCACGTGCACGTCAAATCTGAATTCTACGATGTGGCCGGGTTCAAAGCCGGGAAATCTTCCCTCAACCCGATCGAGCTTGAGGAGATCGCCGGGGAGGTGGCGGGAAAGGATCTGCTGCACCTGCAATGCCACTTCGGCATGGATACCCTCAGCCTGGCCCGGCTGGGCGCCAACGCCACCGGGGTGGATTTCTCTGGAGAAGCGATTAAATTTGCCCGCCAGCTGAATGAGGAGCTTGAAATGGATTGCCAGTTCATCCAGTCTGATATCATGGATCTAAAAGATAATCTCACCGGGCAGTTTGATATTGTGTTTACCTCATACGGTGTACTCATCTGGCTGCCAGACCTCAAACGCTGGGCCGAGGCGATCGCCCACTTCCTCAAACCGGGGGGCACTTTTTTCATCGCTGAAATGCATCCTTTTGGCTATGTCTTCAACGATCAGCCGGATGGCGCTGTTCTCCAGGCGCATTATCCCTATTTCTACGATCCGGAGCCGCTTAGCTTTTCCACGGGAGGCACCTACGCCGACCGGGAGGCTGAGATCACCCACCCGGTTTCGTACGAATGGCAGCACAGCATGGGAGAGATCATCAACGCCCTGATCGAAGCCGGGCTGCGGATCGAATATCTGCACGAGTTTGACTATACTGTCTTCCAGCAGTTCCCCTTCCTGGAGCAGCGTGAGAACCATCTCTATCACCTGCCGGAAGAGATGCCATCTATCCCGCTGCTCTTCTCGCTGCGGGCAACAAAGGAATAACCCATGTCCCTGCTCTTCACCCCCCAGACCTTTGGCACCCTCACCGTCCCCAACCGGATCGTGCGCTCAGCCACGGCGGAACGCATGGCCGACGATCAAGGCCGCCTGACCAAGAAGATCTTCCCACTCTACCGCCGGCTGGCGGAGGGCGGCGCCGGGCTGATCATCAGCGGGCATATGTATGTCCATCCCGACGGCAAAGCCCACCCGGAGATGACCGGTATCTATGCCGATGACCTGCTCCCCGGTCTGGCCAAACTGGCAGATACAATCCACCAGGCAGGCGGGCTGGCAGCCGCCCAGATCAACCACGGCGGGATCAAGAATGACGCCGAATCCTTCCCCGAGGCAGCCGGTCCCTCCGCCTTGACCACGGAGGAGCCTTTCGTCAGCCGGGATTCCCGGGCGCTCACTCCTGAAGAGATCGAGACCCTGATCGATGCCTATGCCCAGGCAGCCCGGCGGGCTAAACAGGCCGGTTTTGATGCCGTGCAGATCCACGCCGCTCATGGCTATTTGATCAGCCAGTTCCTCTCCCCGGCAGCCAATCGGCGCAGTGACGAATGGGGCGGCAGCTTTGAGAACCGCCTGCGCTTCCTGCACGAGGTGGTCAAAGCGGTGCGCGCCCAGGTCGGGCCGGATTTCCCGCTGTTCACCAAGCTGGGGATGATGGATGGGGTCGAAAATGGTCTCACACTGGAGGACGGCGCCCGCATTGTAGGCGCTTTGGACAAGATGGGGCTGGACGCAGTTGAACTCAGCGGCGGGATCGGCGGCGAAATGCTGACCAACGTCAAAAAGGGGATCCGCAATGAGGAGCGGGAGGCGTACTTCATCGAATTCGCCCGCAAAGCCAAAGCAGTCAGCCGCCTGCCAGTGATGCTGGTCGGCGGGTTTCGCTCCCGCGCAGTGATGGAACAGGTCCTCGCCGCCGGTGAAGCGGACTTCATCTCGATGTGCCGCCCGCTGATCAACGACCCCGCCTTCCCCAACAAACTCAAATCAGGGGAGACGGATAAATCGGGCTGCATCTCGGCCAACAACTGCTGGGCGCGTGAAATGGGCGAAGGGATCGCCTGCAAGTGCCCGATCAAAGCGTAAATGCTTTGATTCAGTTGGCTGCAGGGCAAACATCCACTCTCGTCTTTGCCAGCATGACAATATAGATCAGATCAAAGAAAGCCATCAGGCTGCCGATGACCAGCACAAAGGGCTGCGGCTCGGAGAAAGCGCCCACACCCAGCAAGCCAAAGGCGATGGTGGGGGCCAGCGAGCCGATCAACTTGCTGACCGCGATCAGCATGGTCTGTCCTTCCCGGCTGCCGCGCTGCACCAGCATGTGGATGAAGAGCACCGACATGAGCAGGTTCTGCAAGTAGGCGGCATAGGTACCGGCCATGATCGTCTCGAATTCAAGGATGAAGGCGTACTGCACGATGAAGCCGACGGCGACCACCAAGATCCCCCACAGGGTGAACCAGACAGGATTGATGTTCTTGGGGAAATATTTGCGGCCGTAGCGGAAATAGGTGTATACCAGGCCGAGATCGAACAGGAACCAGACCAGGTTAATGATCACCTGGGTGGTGAATCCGGCATGTTGCACGCCGATGAGGAAGTAGAGCAGTTCCCAGGCCAGGTTCAAGCCCAGCGGCCAGAGGGGCATGGCAAAGCTTTTATCCTTGATGCCGATGCGGATGCCGTCGATGTATACGATTGTCCAGGCGAGGCCGCTGAGGAGGGTGAGTAAGAAACCGGTGGTCATAGGGATGTTCCTTTGGTCAGGCGTGTCTGGATAGTGGAGAAGTTAGCATATCCCTACGAGGGATTTTGGGTCGGGGATATCAATCCTGCCCGGCGGGGGGAAGCTCGTCGCCGTAGTCCAGCACCTCGCGCGGTTTGGAGCCTTCTGTGGGGGGGCCGATGATCCCGTCTGCTTCCATCTGCTCGATCAGGCGGGCGGCGCGGGTATAGCCGATCTTCAGGCGGCGCTGGAGCATCGAGATCGAGGCTCTTTCGCGTTCGCGCACCAAGCTTAACGCTGTTTGGTACAGCGGGTCCTTTTCTTCCTGCTCTTCCATCTCCTTCCAGATAGCCTGCTGCTTGAGCGGCACATTGGGGGGAGGGGCGTCGGCCGGGGTACCTGTGGGGACCGGAGCCATGGAGGTGGTGCCGGCGAAGGCGCGCCAGTACTGCACGGCTCGCAAAATTTCCGGGTCGGAGACAAACACGCCCTGCAGGCGCACCGGGGCAGGCGCGTCGGGGGCCTGGAAGAGCATATCGCCGCTGCCCAGCAGGCGTTCGGCGCCGGGCTGGTCGAGGATCACGCGGCTGTCGGTCCCGGAGGCGACCGCAAAGGCGATCCGGGCCGGGAAGTTGGCTTTGATCAGGCCGGTGACCACATCTACCGAGGGTCGCTGGGTGGAGATCACCAGGTGGATGCCGGTGGCGCGCGCCAGCTGGGCCATGCGGGTGATCAGCCGCTCAGTCTGGTCGGGGGCGACCATCATCAGGTCGGCCAGCTCGTCAATCACCAGCACCAAAAAAGGCAGCTTGGCGAATTTCTCGGCGGCAGCGCGCATGTTGTAGTCGGCGATGTTGCGGGCGCCGGCGTCGGCAAATTTCTGGTAGCGGCTGTCCATCTCGCGGGTGACCCATTGCAAAACGCCGACCACGCGCTCGATGTCGGTGACCACGGGGGCCAGCAGATGCGGGATGCCGTTGTATCCGGTCAGCTCGACCCGCTTGGGGTCCACCATGATGAAGCGCAGCGTCTCGGGGGTATTCTGGATCATCATACAGGTGATGATGGCGTTGACGCATACCGACTTACCGGAGCCAGTAGCCCCGGCGACCAACAGGTGGGGCATCCCGGCCAGATCAGCAGCAACCGGGTTACCAGCCACATCCTGGCCGAGGGCAAAACGCAGCGGGGAGCTCAACCGGCGGTAGGCCTTGCTTTCGATCACATCCCGCAGTGCGACGACTGCAATCTGTTCGTTGGGCACCTCAATGCCAATGTAGCCTTTACCTGGCACCGGGGCCTGGATGCGGATGCGCTGGGCAGCCAGCACCAGCGAGAGGTCATCGGCGAGGGAGGCGATCTTGCTCACCCGGACACGGGTGCGCCCGCTGCGATTTTCGATGAAATCTGGTTCCACGCCGTACTGGGTGATGGTCGGGCCGCGGTTGATCTCCACTACGTGCGCCGGGGCGCCAAAGGAAGCCAAGGTTTCCTCAATTAACTCGGCGCGTTGGCGGTCGAGATCGTCATCAAAGTCGATATCGGCGCCTTTTTCCAGCACATCTTCCACCCGGGGCAGCACCCAATCGGTGCGCTGGATGACCGCCTGGGCCAGAGGGGAGATTTGCGTACCGGAGTGAATCTGGGTCTCAGCGAGCGGCCGGGCAGGCTGTCCAATTGGCTGGGAGGGGACATCTGGTTCGGGTGGAGGGGTGTAGTCCCCGGCGGGGTGTGTGGCAGCTTGAGCTGCCCGGGCTTCCTTGCGGCGCGCCTGGCGTTCATCCCAGGCGTCTTGAACGCGCAGGACCAGCGGCGGCAGCCAGGTGAACAGGTTAACCACTGTGGTGTCCAACGCCAGGGCCAGTCCGATAATCCCGCTGGCGATGACCAGCAAGACCAACCCAGTCATCCCCAGCCCGGTTGCCAAAAAGATCATCAGCCCGGCGCCGATCCTACCGCCTCCTTTGCCCTGATCGGCAAGCTCTCGGGCGATCAACGGGTCGGCGGGGGAGATGAGGGTATGCAGTACCACCAGCAGCAGGATGAAGAGCACGCTGACGCCGATCAGGCGTTCCAGGTCTGGGCGGGGGACGTTCTCGAAGTTGCGCGCCACCAGCCAGATGCCGATCAGGATCAGGGCCAGAGGAAAAATATAGACCCCCCAACCAAAGGCGGACCGCCAAATATTGACCCAGGCGGCCGCAATCCCGCTGCGGCTCGGTGAGAGCAGCCCGAAGAGGGTCAGCCCGCCGATGAGGATCAAAGCCACGCCGGTGATATCCAGCTTGCGGTCCAGGGACATGCCGGCCGGTTGGCTGGCGGTTTTTTGGGCGGCTTGTTTAGCGGGTTGTTTGCGTGCCGCAGCCGGCTTTGGCTTGGGCTTGAGGGCGTTTTGCAGCCCGGTGAGGATGCTTGATTTTTTTCTTCTTCTGCCAGACTTTCGTTTTGCCATTGAACTCCTAAGCGGGGGTTGTGCAGCCCCGAATAGAAAAATTATAGCATGTTTGTTCTGTATTGGCTTTTAGGGGAGTACGTAAACTTGCGGTTTGCTATGGGAGTGACATTCGGCTTCTGCCGAATGTTTTTGCTTAACTCAAACTCGAAGCCCTTGGTTTCGTACTGGATGGCGGGGCAATAACCCCACCGGCTCATATTTACGCCAGTGACTGAACCTGTGCCGCACTTTTGCGGACAGACCCCCTCCCGCTGACCTGGTCAGCGACCTCCCCTTAAACAGGGCGGATCGCGATGTTATCCTTCTGATATAATTCGCTCCGAATTCCTGCTAAACTAAATCCCCTCAAAGGCGGACCAATGACTGAACTTCACCTCAACGGACAACCAATCACCACGGTGATCTTCGACCTGGATGGCACGCTGCGATACAGCATCCCCGGCGGGGACAGCTTTATGCTCGAAAAAGCGGTAAAGCTGGGGGTCTCATGCACACCGGAATGCCTGGTGAAAACCCGCCAGTGGGCGCACCGCTACTGGGCCAGTTCTGAGAACCTGCTGCTGGACCAGCAAACCTATGGCAAGGGGGAAAGGGCCTTCTGGGAGAATTACGCCCGCCGCACCCTGGAAAGCCTGGGCGCCGACCCGGTGCAGGTGCATGAACTGGCTTCTAAACTGCACGAGCATATGCAGGCCAAGTACCGCCCGCAAGATCACATCCCCGCCGATGTGGTGCCCACCATCCGGCAGATCAAGCAAGCAGGTATGAAGGCAGGGCTGCTGACCAACCGCTCTGACCCGCCGACCGAATATCTGCAAGCGAGCGGGCTGGCGGCTGAGCTGGATTTCTGCGTGGTGGCTGGCTACATCGGCAGTTGGAAGCCTGACCCGGAGGCTTTCTACTACAGCATGGGGATGGCTGGATCAGTACCGGCTGAGACAATCTATGTCGGCGACAACTACTATGCCGATATCATCGGCGCGCAAAGGGCCGGGATGCAGGCTGTGCTGATCGACCGGGAGCGCATCTTCCCCGAGCCGGACTGTCTAACGATTTGCGAGATTGGGGAATTGTTAGGATTGCTCGGGTTAGATCACAATCCGTGATATACTTGCCCGCTGGTTCAAACAAAACCAGAAAATGCACGTTTTGAAATTTTCCTCTCTTTCGTAACATCTCAATGGCGCATTTCTTGCCACAGGCAGGGGATCACTGAGAGCGCACCTCGGGAATGCGAATTTGTCAAAACGCAATAGGAGTAAATTGTGACAAATGAATTTTCCCAACTGGGGTTAGACCCCCAATTAGTTGAGACCTTGGTGCACTTAGGCTACGAGCAGCCCACCCCGGTCCAGATATCTGTGATTCCACTGTTGATGGATGGTCAGGATGTGGTGGCACAGTCCAAGACGGGCACTGGTAAGACAGCTGCCTTTGCCCTGCCGATGATTCAGAGATTGGTACCGGAGCGCGATCAGATTCAGGGGCTGGTGGTTGCCCCCACACGCGAGCTGGCAATGCAGGTCTCGAATGCGATCTACCGCTACGGGCAGGGCAAAGGTGTAAGAGTAGCAGCCATCTACGGGGGACAATCCTACACCCATCAGACCAGGCGGCTGGCGCAGGGTGTGGATATTGTCATCGGTACACCTGGCCGCTTGCTTGATCTGATTCGTCAGAAGAAGCTGGATATCAGCGGCGTGAAGACCGTCGTACTGGATGAAGCCGATGAGATGCTCAGCATGGGGTTCATTGAAGATATTGAGGCGATATTGAGTGAAACCCCGTCCGAACGCCAAACGTCCCTGTTCTCTGCCACGATCCCGGATAGGATTCAGCAAACCGCAGCGGCATACATGCGCAATCCGCAGACGGTGCGCACCAAATTTAAGGAACTGACAGTCAACGCCATTGAGCAGCGATATTACCTGGTGAATAGTGAGGATAAATTGGCTGCTCTAACCCGGTTGTTTGAGACTGAGAAGATCAGCCGGGCTTTGATCTTTGCACGCACACGCATCGATACCGGGGACCTGGCCAATGAACTGATCCGGCGCGGTTTCCCTGCCGAAGCGCTGAATGGAGATCTGAGCCAGGATATCCGCACCCAGGTGCTCAACCGTTTCCGCATCGGACAAACCAAGGTGCTGGTGGCAACTGATGTGGCTGCCCGCGGCCTGGATATTGAAGATATTTCTCATGTATTTAATTTTGACCTGCCGAACGATATAGAAAACTATGTACACCGCATCGGACGAACCGGACGCGCCGGTAAGACGGGCATTGCCATCAGCTTGGTAACCCCAAGCGAGCAATTCCGGATCCGAAAGATTGAAAATTACACCAAACAGCAGATCGCTCGGGGCGAGATCCCCACAGTGCAGGAGATCTTGGAAAAGAGGGAAGCCGACCTGCTGGAGAACATGATGGTATGGCTGCAGCGTGACCGCTGCAAGCGCGAACAGGAGATCGTAAGGGATCTGATAGAGGCGGGGCATGATCCGGTGATGGTCGCTGCGGTGGCGCTCAAGCTGGCCCGTTCTGAGGAGAAACAGCGTCCGATCGAAGAAGTGAGCGAGGTGCGCGCCCGGCGCATCAAGGAAGGCCATGGTAAGGGGGCGGCGCGGCGCCCTGCCGCACGTCAAGGAAAAGGCAGGGGTTCGTATGAAGCAGGAATGGTGCGTTTGAAACTTGATCGGGGCAAGGCGAACGGCATCCGCCCAAATGACATCGTCGCCACAATCGCTGGATATGCCAATATTCCTGGGCACACATTAGGCAAGATCATCATTCTTCAGGATTTCACCCTGGTGGACGTGCCAGAGGAGTTTGCCGGCAAGGTGCTGGGGATGAAGAGTGCGTACAAAATCCACAACCAGCCGGTGAAGATCAGGTTGGATAAGAAGGAAAAATGACCGGCCACCTGGGGATGGGGGCGCCAGGCAGATTTAAAACCCACTAATAATTAGTGTTACCTAAATTTATTTTTAATATAGTATAATATTAGCAGCGATCTATTCACACAAGGAGATGGCTGCGATGAATGAACTTGTTTACCGGATTTTGATGCTGGTGGCATTCTTCTTCATGATGGGGGTACGGGTCTACTATCAGCGCAAGGTGCTCAAAGATGAGCGCAAATTTGAGATGCGCGAGGGCAAGCTGGACTTGATCGCAGGAGCGATGGCCGCGCTGACCTCGATGGTCTTTGGCGGGGCTTACATCCTGGCGCCAAATGCGTTCAAATTTGCTTATATCTTCCACTATCCAGACTGGCTGCGCTGGGTGGGCGTTGGTCTGCTGGCCGGGGGAATTGCCCTGTTGTGGTCGGCTCACCACCATCTGGATGTGAGCTTTAATTCGTTCGTTGGCACGCGTGAGAATCAAACCCTGGTCACCAGTGGCCCCTACCGTCTGATCCGGCACCCAATCTACACAGCTTACCTGATGAATTACCTCGGCGGCGGGCTGATTGCCAGCCACTGGATTCTGACCTTCATCCCCCTGCTCTTTTTCGGCATCCTGGTGATCAACCGGATGGGTAAAGAAGAGGAGATGCTTCGAGAGGAATTTGGTGAAGCCTATCAGCAATATGCCCAAAAGACAGGCTTGCTGCTGCTAAAATTGGGGAAATAAATTAACAGCGGGTTAGAGGAGTAGGATAAAGGTACTGATTTTAGCAACTAAATTGACATAAATCCGTTATAGTGAAAAAGAAACAACCATGCTACCCTAAGACCAGGGAGGTGGATGATGAACGCATATGCCCTGATCGTGACAGGCGACCAACAACAGGCCAAATATTACCAGCAGGCGCTGCAGTCTGCCGGGTTCCAGGTGGAGATTATCTTCACAGGGGCGCGCGCCCAGGTGCAGCTGGCCTTCACTACCCCAGATTTGATCTTGATCGACTGCAACCTGCCGGATATGCCCGGTGAAGTGATCGTGCGCCAGATCAACGCCCACCGCCGGCTGGATAACTCAGTGCTTTTCCTGGTTTCAACTGATGGGTTTACCGATATTTGCCGGGGGCGCCTGCAGACCTATAATTTTGCCCAGTCCATTGACACTAAAGTTTTGGCATCTATGGCGCTGAGTCTGTGTCAGTTTGGTGCCCACCTATAATACCTGATCAACAACGCAGCGGAGAAAGCAACAGACCGCCATTCGGGCGGTCTGTTTTGATTTAGTTGTTGATGCAGGCAGTGGTTAAAACCCAATCTCGCCATCATCATAATCGTCATCATCATCAAAGTCGTCATCATCGTAGTCATCAAAGTCATCAAAATCCTCGTCGTCTTCGTAGACGAAGTCGATCACCAGATCGTTCTCAGAGAGGCGCACCCACAGGAGGAGTACGTCGCCTTCATCTGTCTCAGCTGCCTGGGCTGCCACAATCGGGACCTCCTGCGGGAGCCCGTCATTTCCCCGGAATTCAAGGTGAATCGGGTCTTTTCGGTTCCATGCCCGGTAGCAGCGTTCAACCAGCTTATGGCCATTGGCCGTTCGCAGCCTGGTAACTGCCACGCTGGCGAGGCTCGAACCATCCACAATGCCGTTTGCCCAGGTGTCATATACCACTTCAAAGGTGGGTGTTGGACCTTCGATTATTGTGATCTTGCTGTCTTCCATAGTGGTTTCATATTACCATAAGACGTTGAAAAGAATGTTAGAGTTTTGTTTCAATTAAGTGAGGAAAATCTTATCTGAAATTAGGCCATTGGAACCCTTCGTTTTTCTCCCAGAGATTTCTCACACAACCCGGCCGACAGCTGGTTAAAAACTTATTCCACCAGGTGTTTGACCACCAATACAGCACAGGGGGCGCGGTTGATAATTTGCTGGGTGACGTTTCCCAGCAGCAGACCTTGCAGGGTCCAGCTCTCACTTGAGCCAAGGACAATCAGATCGTATTTACCAGACGCGGTTTCTTCAAGGATCGCTTCGACCACATCTCCGTGGCGGACCTTGATTTCAGCATCAATCCCCTTCTCGGTCAACAGACTGGCGCAGCGGCGCAGGTGCCGGGCCAGCGGGGTTTCAGTTTCCAGCATCTCCTCAATGGTCTCTTCCATTTCCTCCATGCCGGTGTACATGCTAGGCACCGCTGTTGAAACGGTCAGCAGGGAAGCGTGCAAGCCTGCCTGACTGGCCAGCCTGGCGCTGAGGGCGACTACCGGTTCGGATTTCTCCAAACCACCGGTGCAAACCAGCATGTGGTTCAGATCTTCGCTGGTCTGGCGCACCATCAAAATGGGGATGGGGGACCGTTTTATGATCTTGTTGATCATGAATCTGAACGGTGTGGGGATCAGGTGCTTTCTGCGGTTCACCCGGATGAGAAGCAGTTCGTAATTGTCCTTTTGGAGGGCTTGCTCAAAGGCGGCCAATGGATCGCCGGCGATAAATTCAGCGGTCAACGGTACGGTGCTGAAATTTTCCTTCGAACTGGCCAGGGTAGCCTCGGCTCTTTCGAGGACTTCTTGATCTGGGGATACAACCAGCACATCAACGCCTGCCCCTATGCGCGTGGCTACTCTGGCGGCAAACCGGGTGGTGATGGGAGACATTTCCTGGTTGGGGACCAGATATAAGATTTTCATTGCTATCCCTTTCCTGTTTATACTGCGATCACGCCTGTCAGACGCAAGACGACCATCAAAATCCCAATCAGGGGTAAAAATGAGAAGAATAACCGGATGCGCGGCCCGGTGAAGTATTGGGTTGAGACTGCTCCGATCTGTGCGCCGATGGCGGCACCAGTATGCATCGCCAGAGCCATGATGATATCCACATTGCCTTTGATTGCATGGGTGAGGGTGCCGTAGCCGGCTGAAAAGATGATCTCAAACAGGTCTGTGCCCACAGCCACATGGGTGGGGATGCCGAGAACATAGACCAACATTGGCATGCGCACAAACCCGCCGCCTACCCCAAGCATCCCTGAGAGAACGCCGGTGAACAGCCCAACACCCACCACCATCCACACCGAAATCTCCTTGATTCCTGACGCCGGAAAAGAGATCATTGGCGGGATGCGGATGCTGGAGATCCTTTTTGCGATCCCCTGGAAGCCAATCACGTCCTTGACATCAATTTGATCGCTTTGCATCATCCGCAATGAACGGACTGCCTCGTAGGCGGTAAACATAGTGACCAGAGCAAGAATGACAATGTAGATGATCCCAATTACCATGTCGACTGATTGGCGCGCTTCGAGGTGTTCGATCACCTGGGCGCCGATCTCCACACCTACCATGGTGCCGAGAATCATCAAGGCGCCCAGCTTCATATCCACATGCCCCAGGGCACGGTGGCGTTTGAAAGCCACAATCGATTTACCGGTCATATGGGCCAGATCGGTGCCAACCACAAAGTTCATCGGTACGCCAATCCAGAACATGAAGGGGGCAGCCAGGAAACCGCCGCCAACCCCAAAGAAGCCGCCCAGCACCCCGACGATGAACCCGATGACCATCAGGGCGATAGGATCAACCGTGACACCTGCGATAGGGAATTCCACCCGCGGCTCCTAATGTTTCCCCGGCCTTGAAGACAGCCGGTGGAGACCCAAATAGTCGAATAAGAGTGAGGTGACAAATTCAAGGAAAACCGCTTGCACCACGATCAACCCCAGGCTGATCACCGCGTAGGCAGCCAGATTGTTCCCAAACAAGGCCGCCAGCGGGTTGGCTAGAAATCGGAGGGCAACATAGAAATAGATTGCGATTAATATGCCATACACGATCAATTCAATTACAAAGTTGCGCAGCAGTTCTCCAAAGGGAACCTGTGTCTGGTCTTTTTCGGTCTTATCTGGCATCGAAAGATCCTAATGGGTATTCATGGTGGCGTATGCAATTAAATTAACACAAAGACAGTTATTTGTCCAATGGCACCCGATGAAAACTGGCAGCCAGGATTGATTTACAAATAAATGATTTGATCAGCCGGCAAAACAGCTCTCGCCGGATGCTAGGTTAATCTGGTTATTTTTTTTTCTACCACAATTGCCGAACAGATTTAGGTATCACGCCCAGTCAGGGGTCAGTCGCGCTCATGGCGCGAAGCTCATTCGCTGAGCAGATGGGTGACTGCCTGATTTTTAATGATTTCGATGTTTCGCGGTGTTATCCGCTCTTCGGTATATTCAACCAGCAGACTGAGCTTGCCCGCAGCTGTGACCGCGCCCACCACCAAGTTGACCGTCGCCAGCGGGAAAGCCCCGCCTGGTTTGAGGATCATCCGGTCTAATTTCAGATCGCCATAGGCGGTGGGGAAATCCAGCCGGGTGAGGTTGGTGAGCGCGGACCCCATGATCAGTTCATCCAGCGAGGACATCTTGTTGCGCCGTAAGGTGGAGGAGACCACATCTTCCCGCTGGCTAAAGGTGTGAAGCTTCCCGTACCCCTCTGACTCTGGGGAAACAAATCCTCCCAGCCGCTTATAGTTGATGGCGTGCAAGATTGATGGGTCAAGCACGCTCCACAGGGCAGTTTGGGCAAACAAACGCTTATCGGTGAACTGGAGAACCAATTTTTGATGGATCTGCCGGGCATTATCCCAAAACCCTGCATCCAGCCGATAGTCGAGATCGGTGGTGACCGCCGAAGCATAGAATCCGATCGTTTCGCCAACTGGCAAGGGCAATCTCTCCCGCAGATTGGCGCCTATCCCGATCTTGCAAGCCCCAGACACTTGTTTCAGCACAAGCCTCTGCGCACCAGCAAATGCCGCCACCAGCGCGGTATTGACTGTGACGCCCTCTTCCCGGCAGCGCGCAGCCAGGGTGTCTGTCTGCGGCAGGGAAAGTTCGACTGGCACCATCCGGTGGTGGAATTGCTGCCAGTAGGCATGATTCAGAGCCAGGTAATCCTGCTGGTCAAAGGTTATTTTTTGCGCCTCCCACTTGTTGTTGATCCGGTTGATGAAGAACCGCACAACTGGATTGACCCGCACGCCCTTTGGGATGTTCTCTTGTCCAAGCGGTTGCGGGTCTGGCAGGATTTCGACTGGTTGGTCTGGGTAGCCCAGGTGAACGAGAAGATCGCGTCCCAGATAAGCCAGCGAGAGGCCGTCACAGAAGGCATGGTGGCACTGGATCACCACCTCCGAAATCGGTTCTCCTTGCACCAGCAGGAAGCGGACTGGCGGGTGGGTATCAAATGAGAAGGGTCGCGTGCAGTCTTCCTGGGTGATTGTCACCCAGGTCTCTTCTGATTCGCGTGAAAAAACCTTGATTGGAATCGCCCCAACATCTGAGGTGGTCAGCCAGAAATCTCCATCCTGCATACTGATGCAGGTTCGCAGATGGGTATGCCGCTGCTGCGTCTTTTGCACCGCTGCGCGGAGCTTCTCTTCGTTTAGCGTTCCTCTAACCCGGATGACAAGGCTGACCGTTGAGAATGGTGAATGCAGCATAAAATGCTCGACCGGGCTGATTTTTCTGAGCAAGTGAGGGGCATTTTGTATTTCCATGCGATCACCTGTGGTTTGGTGGATAAAACCCAAGTTTACTTCTTTTCCCAATCATACACCGAAACAATCCGAGAGACGATGAGAAAACAGGGATTTATGACCGGTGATTGGCAAACGAGGGCGGCAGTCATCATTGATCAGACCGGAATCAGCGCTAGACACGCCCTTCTTGAAAAAATTAAACCTGAATTAATAATATTTAATAATGTATTGAATTAATATAAATTATATGTTAATATTTACAATATTCTCGTAACTGATGCTTAAAATTTATTAAAAACCCAAAGGCAGTGAGATGAATTCAACACAAAAGAAAGAGCAAATTATTTCCCCAATCATGCGCTGGTTCATGCTGGCCATGATCCTGGCAAATATTGCCGCCTCCATGTATCCGATGCTGCTACCCATCTACCTCACTGAGCTGGGAGCTGGTATCCAGCAAGTTGGGCTGGTGTTCACCGCTACCTCGCTGGTCAGCCTGCTGCTGCAGATTTTTGGCGGCTGGGTATCCGACTCGATCGGACGGCTGAAATCAATTGCCATCGGCAGCATCGGCGGTGTAATTGGTTTTCTGGCAGTTGCGCTGGCCCCAAGCTGGCAGTGGATGCTGGCTGCCCTGGCAATCAGTATGTTCCCGGGTGCGCTGGTCGGGCCAAGCTTTGGCGCTTTCATAGCGGAGAATTCTGCCGAGGAGCACCGCGGGCGCGTGTACGGCATCACAGGCACGATCTTCCAGATCACCGGCGTGATCGGCCCGGCCGCAGGGGGCTTGCTGATGGGCAGGTTGGGCTTCCAGCCAATGATGTTCGCGGTTGTCGGCTTGTACGGGTGCGCCGCAATCTTGCGCATCTGGATGGCGCGCTCAATGAATGAAGCGGCCAGCGAAACCCGATCCAATGACCTGTCAATCTCTTCTTTCAAAACCAGCATCAGCCGGATGTGGGGTTTGATGATCGGCGGCGGTGTGCTGACCTGGATCTTGCTCACAGACGGCGTGCGCGATATCGCCTTTCGGCTTTCTGGGGAGCTGCAGCCGCTTTACCTCGAGCAGATCGGCGGGCTCAGCGTTGAGCAGATCGGGCTGTTGGGGTCTATCTTTGCGGTTGCCACCATGCTTACCCCGATGATCTCCGGCCGCCTGGTGGATAAGACCGAAGAACGCGTCCCGATTGTGCTTGGCTTCCTGTTTATCTTCGCCGCATTCCTCATCTTCTTGAACACGCTCTCATTCCCCGGTTTTGCGGCTGCTTGGATAACTTTTGGTCTGGGTGTTGGGATGCTCAACCCGGCGTATCAATCCTTGATCTCCAAGGTGGTGCCGAGGAATATGCTTGGTGTCTTCCAGGGTGTGTTCCACAGCAGCATCGGATTCGTTTCGCTGCCAGCGCCCTTTATAGGCGCTTACCTGTGGGATCATTTCACCCCCCAGCTGCCATTCCAGATCACCGCTGCGGTAGCAGTCCTCTCTGTGATCCCGATCTGGTTCAAGTTCAAAGTTCCTGGCAAACAAACAGCAGAAGCATCTGCCAGACAGGAGTCCCTTGACCAAACCCTGAGCTTTGAGGTCGAGAGCGGCGACTAGCTGCCTTCTGGCATTGGTGGATCGTCCTGCCTTAATTTTAATCTGATTGTCCCCATCTCTGCGCCAAGGTAGGCAAGGATCGCATCGATAAAGAGGACAAATCCGGAATACTCCAGCATCTCTTCGAGGAGATAAAACCAGGTATTTGTTCCATGAAAGAAAAAGCTGCTTACAGCATCTACAAGGATTGCCCCCATGCCAAATATAACGCCAGAGCGGATCAACATGCGGCGGTATTGGGCGGGCAGTCCTCTCAGCACTGGCCAGAAGATCACGATCAGGGTGATGACCAGCACAATAAATAGAAGCTGTAAAAATATGTACATCAAACTGCTCCTGTAGAGCCTGAAGAGCGTAAAAAAGATCTTGGAGTTAAGCCTGGCATTGGTATTGGCGGATAGATATAAGATAAATAGCGCAAACAGCCCCCAGCGCCAGCCGGTGGGATCCTTTCGCTGAATGTGTTCAATTGCGATAAGGGCTAACAGTCCGGCGCTGAGGATATACAGCAAGGATTCAAACCAGACCCCAAGACTGCCCGGGCGATCCAGGCTGAAAGTAGAAGTGACCCCGATCACCGGCCCGATCAGGTCTGCAAGGACCAAGATGAGTAAAACAAGTATCAGAGTATTTCGAATAACTTTGCGGTCTAGTGTAACCATGATTAGCTCCAATGGTAGGGCGAATGCGGATATTTATACTACAAATTTTCTCAAAAAAGGAAGGAATCCGTTTGAGCAAGGTGCATTTGAAGGTATCACGCTTGGATTTTTAAGAGGAAACTGATTGGCTGATGAACGATAGAAGCTCTTGACAACAGCAAGAGAAGCGTGTAAAATTATATTAGATATTTATCTAATATAGATGGAGGTCTAATATGAGATCAGGCTTACAACAGATTTGTTTTCTCCTCAAGCCCCTCTCCGCCCTGCTGCGGTGGATTGCCCAGACCTTTCTTATCTCCTCAGATGGTGATGAGCTTGACGATTCGATCATCTCGATCTCGGCCAACCGGATGCGCTTCTAGGTTGTGGCGGGTATTTGCACAAGGAAATAAAACCATGCAGTCAACCCCAAAAGAAAACAAACCCCTACTCTCACCACTTTTGCGCTGGTTTCTGTTTGCTATGATTTTGGCGAACATCGCCGCCAGCATGTATCCTATCCTGCTGCCTATCTATATGACTGAGATCGGTGCCAGTGTGCAGGATGTTGGCCTGGCTTTCACCCTCTCCTCTGTAGTCATGCTGGTCTTGCAGATTTTTGGCGGCTGGGTCTCCGATTCGATCGGACGACTCAAGGCGATTGCAATTGGCAGTGTTGGCGGCGTGCTGGGATTCTTTGCCCTGGCGGTGGCCCCCACTTGGCAGTGGATGATGGTTGCCATCATGGCGGTCAGCTTCCCGCGCTCCCTGGTGGGTCCCAGCTTTGGGGCCTTTATTGCCGAGAACTCTGATGAAGAGAACCGCGGGAAGGTCTTTGGGATCACGGATACCGTTTTCCAGATCACCGGTGTGGTCGGTCCGCTTACGGGCGGTCTGCTGGCTGGTTGGTGGGGCTTCAAAGGAATGCTGACCGTCTCCGCAGTGATCTATACCATCGCCGCCGGCCTGCGCATCTGGATGGCCACCACAATGAAGCCGACCGAAGACCAGCCCTCCAAGCAGGCTCTGTCTACCGATTCGTTCAAGACCAGCTTCAAGAAGATGTGGGGGATGATCGTTGGCGGCGGCTTGCTCACCTGGCTACTGGTAACCGACGGGGTGCGCGATACTGCTTTCCGTCTCTCCGGGGAACTCCAGCCCCTCTACCTGGAGCAGATCGGCGGCCTGACCGTGGCGCAGATCGGTCTGCTGGGTTCGATCTTCTCAATCTCTTGGATGTTCACGCCGATCCTCTCTGGCAAGTTCTCAGACCGTTACGGAGAACGCTTCCCGATCTGTCTCGGCTTCCTGTTGATCTTCTTCAGCATGATCGTGTTCCTCAACACAGGTGTGTATGCCGGATTCATCCTCTCTTGGGTGATCTCAGGGATCGGCGTTGGCTTGCTCAGCCCGGCTTATCAGTCGCTGATCTCCAAAGCTGTCCCGCATCATATGCTGGGGATCTTCAACGGGGTCTTCCACTCAAGTATTGGGATTATCTCCCTGCCGATGCCCTACATCGGGGCTTATCTGTGGGAGCACATTACCCCGCGGTTCCCGTTCTACATCACTGCCTTTGTCGCCTTGCTGACGATCGTCCCCTCCTGGCAGTTCTTCAAACTGCCGGAGCAGAAACCTGAACAGGATGAGACCGCCCTGCATACTACCGAAGCGCTTCCCTTACCGGAGCCTGGTAAATAACCAGAGACCAACAAATACAGACCGCTGTATTTTGTTCTTCTCCTCCTCCACTGTGCCTGCCGGATTTGAAAAGATCCGGCAGGTCTGATTCTGGGATAAATATTTTCGCCGCGGCGTGAGCGCTAGTCTGGTATATTTCCCGCAGAGGCATCCTGGCCAAACTGCCGGATTTTTCAGTCCCAAATTATGCTAAAATGTTTGCGTGTTTACCAGACTGAAATGGCTGATGGCGCTGTTTTTGCTTGTGCTGTTGCTCACTACTCCCGCTTTTGCCCAGGCAGAGATGCCTGTCCGTCTGGGTGCCCTGAATATCTCAGAATTCCCCAAGGTGAGCACCTATATTGACGTGCGCGGCCCGCAGGGTTTTTTTGTCTCTGGGCTGCCAGGAGGAGCGGCGACGGTATTTGAGGACGAGCAGCCCCTTTCGGCGGTGATCACCGAGGTGCGGCCCGGTGCCCAGATCGTGGTGGCCTATGCTGGCGGCGAAAACTTCGGCATCCGCAACCTGGAGGCGCAGCCGCGCTTCCAGCTGCTAGCTGAATGGCTGCTGGCTTGGTCGACTACCCAGCTCGAGACTGGTGTGGATTCCCTCAGCCTGCTGGTGCCCGAAGGGGTGGTGGTCAGCCACGAGGCTGATCCACAGGTGTGGACGGAGGGGCTGCAGAGCTACGTCCCTGATTTCAGATTGGCCACCAGCCAGTTAGAGATCCTCTCAGCGGCGATAGACAACGCCTCAGACCCGCTTCCGCAGGAAGGCGCCGGTCGGGCAGTGCTCTTCCTGACGCAGGGAATCCCCGATGAGCAGCAGGATGCGCTGCAAAGCCAGATAGACCGGGCAGCCCAGTCTGGTGTGCGGCTGCATATCGGCTACATCAGTTCCCCCAACCTCTTCCAGAGCAATGACGCCATCCGCCTGCAGGCCGCTGCATTTGAGACCGGCGGGCAATATTTTGCCTTCTCCAGCGAAGAGCCGCTGCCAGACCTGAACCTGATGATGGAATCCTCCCGCCGGGCGTACATGCTTGAATACCGCTCCCAGATCAATACCCCTGGGACTCATTCCATCACAGTGATGGTTAACACAGACAGCGGTGAACTGCTGAGCAACACGATCTCGTTTGATGCCAACCTGAGCGCACCGGTGCCGGTCTTTATCGCCCCGCCGGCCCAGATCATCCGCTCCTATCCGCCAGAGGCCAAAGCCGAACCGGAAAACCTGACCCCGACTGTACTCAGTTTGGATATTGGCGCCGAATTCCCGGACAGCATCCCCCGCCAGATCAGCCAGGTAACGCTGTTGATCAATGAGACCCCGGCTGTTCAGCTGACCGAACCGCCCTTTGACAAAATTGACCTTGATCTGGCCCCCTTTGTGGAAAGCGGGATGATCGAAGCCCGGCTGGAAGTGGTTGATGAATTGGGCATGACCGGCAGCAGTATGGCCCTGCCGATTGAGATTGTGATCCTTCAACCGGAAGGTGGTTTCTTTTCCTCTCTCAGCCGGAATGTATATCTGATCGTCGCCAGTGTGGTTGGCTTATCCGGGGCGGTACTTTTCCTGGTTCTGGTGCTGGCAGGGCGTCTGCGTCCCCGAAGATTGGGTGAGCGACGCCAAACTCGCAAGGCAGCCTCAGACCCGGTGACTTCCCCGGTAAGGGAAAGGAAGAAAGCAGCGCCCGACCCCGAACAGGGCCGGGTGTTAGACCGTCTTACCCACCGGTTACCAACTGCTGCCCGGATCCAATGGCCGGGCCGCACCCGCCCCAGCAGTGATCCCTACGGGTACCTGGTGAGGGTTGCGGAGGATGGTGAACCGGACACCAAAACGATGATCCCGATCACAGTCAGGGAACTGACCTTCGGCTCGGATGCCCGCCAGGCGGTGCTGGCCTTAGAAGATCCGGCGATTGAACCGCTGCATGCCCGCCTGTGGATAGACCAGGATGGCAATTTCTTCCTTGCCGACGGCGATTCAGTTTCGGGGACGTACATCAACTATACTGCTATTAACACCGTTGGTTCTCCACTTCAGCATGGAGACCTGATCCATATCGGCCACATTGGCTACCGCTTCACCAGTACCAATCCCAATAAAACCCGCCAAATCACGATCACACCTGTCGCTCCGCCCAATGATGAAAAGGAGCCCTTATGATCCCCGCTGAAAAGGCACATCTGGGCATTGCGGCAGGCAGCCATCCCGGGCGCAAGGGCAAGAACAATGAAGATCAGTTTGCCGTAGCGGCGTTCACATTGAACCAGCCGCAGGCCACCCCGGTGGTCTTTGCGATTGTGGCGGACGGCATCGGTGGGCACCGCGCCGGGGAAGTCGCCTCCAATATCGCTGTCGAGATGATCTGCGATGCTGTTTCGGTCAGCAATGCCAGCCAGCCGCTGGCGATCATGGAGGCGGCTATGATCCGGGCCAGCCAGACAATCCAGGCTCAGGGCAGCAATAGTGAGACCCTATTCGGGATGGGCACCACGGCCGTTTGTGCCTGGGTGATCGGCGGCCAGCTTTACAGCGCACATGTGGGCAACTCGCGTCTCTACTTGCTACGCGGCCGGAAACTGATCCAGTTGAATGTTGATCACACCTGGGTGCGCGAGGCGGTTGACGCCGGCGCGCTGACCACTGAGCAAGCCCGTGCACATCCGCATGCCAATATTATCCGCCGCTACCTCGGCTCGGAGACGACCCCCGAGGTTGATCTGCGCATCCGCACAGACCGCAATTCCCAAGCTGAGAAAGAGAATCAGGGCTTCCGCCTGCGTTCCGGTGACCGGCTGCTGCTTTGTTCGGACGGGCTAAATGATATGGTCAATGATCAAGAGATTGGGGCCTTGCTGGCACAGCCGGATTTGAACAAAACTGCGGATGATCTGATTACAGCGGCCAATCAGGCGGGGGGAAAAGATAACATCACTGTGGTGATCCTGGAAATGCCCCACAAGAGAGGGCTGGGTGTGATCCGGGAGAATTTCCGCCATATTTCGCCCCAACTGGCAATCTCTTACGCTGGTTTAACCTTGATGGGAATTGCAATCATCAGCGCCCTTGCCCTTTACCTGGTCCAGATCTTTAAGCGCTAGCATAAGCTTTATATTTGATTTCCCCCAGCTTAAAGCAATTTTCAATCCTTGTGCCCCCAATGGATGCCGATGGTGCCAAACATCCGGCGGGCGAAGCCAACTGCTTTGAAGCCGGCAGCGGAGAATGCGGCAGCCAAATGCTCGGCGGTGAGGAATTTTTCGGTGGAATCGGGCAGGTAGGTATAGGCCTCAGCATCCCCCGCCACCAATCTGCCTAAAAACGGGATCACGGTATGCAGGTGAAATTCCAGGAAGGGGCGCAGCCAGTTGTCCCGCGGCGGAGTGGTATCGATACTGCCCACCTGGCCGCCAGACCTAAGGCAGCGGTACTGCTCATCCAGCGTGCGGGGAACATCGGGGACATTTCTCAGCAAGAAGCCTGATACGACCCGATCGGCACACCCGCTGGCAAAGGGTAAATTGATTGCGTCGGCAATCACCCAGTGCACGGCGTGTGCGCCAGGCCGCTGCTTGCCCACCAATACCATCTCGTAGGTAAAATCACTCGCCACCACCACACTTTGGGGGTGCTTTCGCTTGATCTCCAGAGCCAGGTCACCGGTACCTGCGCCGGTATCGATCACCAATGCTTCCGGGGAGAGATTTAATCGCCGGATCAGCTCGCGCCGCCAGCGGATATCTTGTCCCACGGTCATCAATCGGTTGAGCAGGTCGTAGCGGTGGGCGATGCGCCCGAACATGGACTGAACATAAGCGGCGCGCTGGTTGCCTTTGAGATGTGTCATTTATTCCCTTTCGCTGAACTGCCACGGGGAGATCTGGCGGTGAAGCACATCCACCGCGTAGTACATCCCCAGGCCCAAGAGGCTCATCGCCAGCACCCCGGCGTACATTTTGGGATAATCAAACAGGGTGCTGCCGTTGAAATAGATATAGTAGCCCAGGCCTTTTTGGGTGGCGGTCAGCTCGACGATATACAAAACTGCAACTGCTGTTCCGATGGATTGGCGCAGGGCAGTCAGAATGGCGGGCAGGCTGGCTGGGAGATAGACAAAGCGAAACAGACCCCGCCGCCCAGCCCCCAGACTGCGGACTGAATAGATCAACTCCGGGCGGATGGCAGCTGCCTGATCGCGCACCAGCACCAAAATCTGGAAGAAGAGGATCAGAAAGATGATGACGATCTTGGAGAGGTCAGTGATGCCCAGAAAGAGGAGCACCACCGGCACCAGCACCACTTTTGGGATTGGGTAAAGCAAATAAATTACCGGTGAAAAGAAGTCGTTCAGCCTCCGGGATTGGCCCAGGATCAGCCCGGCAGGGGCAGCCAACGCGACGGAGAGCAGCATGGAAGCCAACACCCGCCACAGGCTGGCCAGGAAGTGCCCGCCCAGGTCTGCGCCGATCTCAGCGGTAAAGGTTTGCAGTACGAGCAGCGGCCCAGGGAGAATATTGGTGTCCAGCAGCCAGGCGAGAAGCTGCCAGGCCACGCCGATCCCCAAAGCGGCCAGGAGCACTTTGCGTGCGTTCATTGGGCCGGCTCCAATAATCCCCGCAGCCGGGTGCAGAGGGAGAGATATTGGGCTGATTCGCTGTACCCTTCCACGGCGGCACCGGGGTTCTCAACAATCTGCGGGCTGCGGTTGGGCGGCTGGTTCAGCACCAGGATGCGCTCTCCCAGCCGGGCGGCTTCCTCAATTGCATGGGTGACGATGATGGTGGTCAGCCCGGCCTCCTGGCGCAGACTGCGTACCAGGCGGCCCAGACTTTGGCGGGTGGGGGCATCCAGCGAGGCAAATGGTTCATCCATGAGCAGCAGATCAGGATCAGTGGCCAGGGTGCGGGCAATGGCGGTGCGCTGGCGCTGGCCGCCGGAGATTTGGCCGGGATATTTATCCTTGACCTCAGTCAATCCCAGCCGGTCGAGCCAGTGGTTGGCCTGCGCCTCGGCATCCTGAACTTGCTGGCCGGCGGGGGCGTGACGCCCGTCTGGACCGTAGAAGAGGCGCAAGCGCAGCCCGAGGCTGGCATTCTCGGAGACGGTGGCCCAAGGTAGCAGGCCGTAATCCTGGAGGATCAGGCCGGTGTTGGGGCGGGGTTTGGATAAAAATTCTCCCCCAATGATCACCTGACCGCTTTGGGGGAAGCGCAGCCCGGCGAGCAGGTAGAGGAGAGTGCTCTTGCCACAACCGGAGGGGCCAAGCACCGCCCAGGCTTCGCCGCGCTGGACGCGCCAATCAAAGCCCTGGAAGACCGGCTGGTGCTGAGGATATTGGTAGGTGACCTGGTTGAGCTGGATCATGGTGCGGAGGTTTTGATTCCTTGTTTTTTTGCGCCCACCATGATAACAGAAAAGGAGGGATTAGGGATTGGGGAGCGAGGAATCAGGGAACCACTTTCCGGTGATGGCTTTCTCAAAGCCAGGGTTTTTGAGGAGTAAATGGGTGTGAATTGGATTCAATGATTTTGTGGGCGCAAATCTTCTGAAACTGAAGAATTGGTCTGATATTCTTGATAGCAAAGGATCAGCGAGATAGAGGTCAAATTTCGGTATGCCGAGGCTGCAGTGAAAAAGTTATGCCTGGAAAGGTTACAAAAGGTTACAAAAGGTTACACATTTTCGGTCTTTCTTGAAAGGTTCAAGCGGGTTGACAACCAGCAAGGCCAACCCGATCCCAGCCGGACGAACCCCAGGCATACAGACCCCATCCCGTCTGCTTCGCAGCCACCCTTCCCCTTGAAAAAGGGAAGGGAAAGAGCGATTAAAGAATCACGGTGAACTCATAATCCTCTCCTTTGCAAAGGGGGAGGACAGGCCGCAGGCCAGGTGGGGGTTATTTTGAGCCAACCAAATGTATCTGTACTATAATTTCTTTGCCTGTCTTCCACTATCTGAGAGGGATTTATGGCCGCACCTGAGAGTATTTTGGCATTGGTCGAGCGCTTCCAGCGCAACCGGGCAGATTACACGTCCAGCGAGTACAACGAGACCCAAACCCGGCGGGAATTCATTGATCCGTTCTTCAAGGCGCTGGGCTGGGATGTGGATAACACGAGCAATTACTCCGAGCGGTATAAGGATGTGGTGCATGAGGACAAGGTGCGGATTGAGGGGATCAGCAAGGCGCCGGATTACAGCTTCCGGGTGGGGGGAGACCGCAAGTTCTTTGTCGAAGCCAAGAAACCATCGGTGAATCTGAAGGATGACATCGCCCCGGCTTACCAGGTGCGGCGGTATGCGTGGAGCGCCAAGCTGCCGGTGTCGATCGTGACCGATTTTGAGGAGTTTGCGGTGTATGACTGCCGCAACCGGCCGGTGAAGAGTGACGGGATTGCCACCGGGCGGGTGATGTACTTCACCTTTGAGCAGTACCCCGAGGTGTGGGAGCAGATCGCGGCGGTGTTTAGCAAGGACGCGGTGCTGAAGGGCGATTTTGACCGCTATGCGGGCGAGTTTAAGACGGCGCGCGGCACGCAGCAGGTGGACGACGCCTTCCTGGCCGAGATCGAGCGCTGGCGGGAGGAACTGGCCCGCAACCTGGCGCTGCGGAATGCCAAGCTGAGCCAGCGGGAGCTGAACTTCGCCGTCCAGCGGATCATCGACCGGATCATCTTCCTGCGGATTGGCGAGGACCGCGGCTTTGAGATGTACGGGCAGCTGCAGGGGCTGGCGCAGGGCGAAAAGCTGTATGAGGGGCTGGTGAAACTGTTCAAACGGGCCGACGACCGCTACAACTCCGGGCTGTTCCACTTCAGGAAAGAAGCCGGGCGCAGCGGGCACCCGGATGACCTGACCCCGCACCTGGCGATGGATGACAAGGTGCTGAAGGGGATCTTGAGCCATTTGTATTACCCGGACTCGCCCTATGAGTTCTCGGTGCTGCCCGCCGATATCCTCGGGCAGGTGTACGAGCAGTTTTTGGGCAAGGTGATCCGGCTGACGGAGGGCCACCGCGCCAAGGTGGAAGAGAAGCCGGAGGTGAAGAAGGCCGGGGGGGTGTATTACACCCCGACCTACATTGTGGATTACATCGTGGAGAACACGGTGGGCAAGCTGCTGGCGGACAAGACGCCGCGGCAGGCGAGCCGCCTGCGGATATTAGACCCGGCGTGCGGCTCCGGCTCGTTTTTGATCGGGGCGTACCAGTACCTGCTGGACTGGCACCTGGAGCAGTACCAGAACTCAGACGTGAAGGCCGACAAGGGGCGGATGGTGCAGGTGGGCGAAGATGACTGGCGGCTGACGATCGAGGAGCGCAAGCGGATCTTGCTGAACAATATCTACGGGGTGGACATCGACAGCCAGGCGGTGGAGGTGACCAAGCTCTCGCTGCTGCTGAAGGTGCTGGAGGGCGAGGGCGGCAGCCAGATGGAGATGTTCCAGGAGCGGGCGCTGCCGGCGCTGGACGATAACATCAAGTGCGGCAACTCGCTGATCGGCCCGGACTTTTATGCCGGCACCCAGGCGAGCTTGTTCGGGATGGATGCCGAGACGCGCTACCGGATCAACGCCTTCGACTGGCAGACGGAGTTCAAGGAGATCATGGCCGCGGGAGGTTTTAATGCGGTGATTGGGAATCCGCCGTATGTGCGGCAGGAATTACTTGTTGAATATAAAGATTACTTCAGTAATCATTTCTTTGTTCACGGGGGTATGGCAGATTTGTATATGTTTTTTATTGAAAAAGGTTTGAGTTTGCTAAATAAGGATGGAATATTTTGTTACATTGTGGCAAATAAATGGATGCGAGCTAATTATGGGAAGCCTCTGCAGGAGCTAATAAGAAAGTACAGGATAATCGAAATTGTTGACTTTGGTGATTTGCCAGTATTTAGAAAAGCCACAACATATCCCTGTATCCTTACTATACAAAACAACAAGCCCACTGAGTTATTTGAAGGAACGAATATTAAAAACCTAGATTTCCAAGATCTAAAAGAATATGTATCAAAAAATAAGTTTGAACTTGAGCTAAACAGATTGGCAGCAACAGGCTGGACCTTGATTGATAAGAAAACTCAAAACCTGATGGAGAAAATTAATCAGGTAGGAGTCCATCTCGAAAAATATTTGGAAAATAAGATTTTTTATGGAATAAAAACGGGCCTTAATGAAGCATTCATTATTGATGAAACCCAAAAAAGTGAAATACTAGAAGAATCTCCTCACTCCTCAGCTTTACTAAAACCTTTCTTAGCTGGAAAAGATATAAAACGTTATACATCACCAAGTAGTGATAGATATTTGATCCTAATTGAGAGAGGTTGGACAAATAAAAATTCAAATAATAAGGATACCTGGCATTGGTTTAGCAATCAACACCCAGCTATAGCAAAGCATCTGAACAAATATATAAAAAGAGCTCAAGGGCGTTATGATCAAGGAGATTATTGGTGGGAACTTAGAGCATGTGATTACTATCAGGAATTTGATAAACCAAAAATAATTGTCCCTGCAATCGCCAATAGAGCATCATATGCTATTGACGAACAAAGTTATTACTCAAATGATAAAACAACAATTCTTGCATCTGATAGTCTTTATCTTTTGGGGATTTTAAATTCCAAGGCTGTTGATTTCATAATGAGGATGATCGCCTCAACAAAGCGTGGGGGTTACTATGAATATAAACCAATGTACATGAGACAACTCCCTATCCGAACAATCGACTTCAACAACCCCGCCGAAGTCGCCCAGCACGACCGGATGGTGGCGCTGGTGGAGCAAATGCTGGGGCTGCACAAGCAGCTGGCGGCAGCCGCAACTCCCCACGAGAAGGACAGCTTGCAGCGCCAGATCGATGCCGCCGACGGGCAGATCGATGCGCTGGTGTATGAGCTGTATGGATTGACGGAGGAGGAGATCAGGATCGTGGAGGAGGCGGTGGGGAGGTAACCCCATTCGGACAAACCCCATCCCGTCTGCTTCGCAGCCACCCTTCCCCTTGAAAAAGGGAAGGGGCACCGCGTTCGGTGTTGGGATTTGGTTGCTCATGGTTCTCCCCCTTTTTGAAGGGGGAGAAGGATGCCGCACAGCGGCTGTGGGCGCAAGCCGGAGGTGGGGGTTTAATTCAGGAAAAGAGAAGTGGGGTTGTGCTAAACTAGTTACAATGACAGAGAAGAAAATTTCAAGAGAAACGAGAGAAGGCTTGTTGGCACGAGCGCGGAAGATGCGTACAAAGCCAACCGATGCCGAGGAGCATCTCTGGCAACATTTACGAGAACGGCGATTGGCGGGTAACAAGTTCCGCCGCCAGCATTTGATAGGTGCTTATATCGTTGATTTTTACTGCCCTGAAGCCCGGCTGATCATTGAAGTTGACGGGCCTGTGCATGACAAACTAAAAGAGTACGATCAGCACCGAGAAGGCGATTTACTTGCAGGGGGGTATAAGGTCATCCGGTTTACGAATAAGGAAATTTTTGAATCTCTAGATGGTGTGCTGAAGAAGATTTTGGATGAGATGCAAAGTTGTAAGTAGAACAGAATCCTATATTGGACGAACCCCAGGCATACAGACCCCATCCCGTCTGCTTCGCAGCCACCCTTCCCCTTGAAAAAGGGAAGGGCAATAGCGATTAAAGAATCACGGTGAACTCATAATCCTCCCCTTTGCAAAGGGGGAGGACAGGCCGCAGGCCAGGTGGGGTTTGCTTCGAGAAAGCCAGATCGGAGCCGGAAGTGGGGGTGACCATAGTCAACTTGCTTGAACCTTTCAAGAAAAGCCCAAAAAGTGTCAGATTTTGTCAGACTGTGTCATCTATCTACTTGAAGACTTCACAATCCCTCGCTTCGCCCATAAAGCCTTGAAGCCGTACGAATCCAAAGGCTTCGATCAAAAAGTGGAGCTTTTGGCGGGAAGGGCGATAGCCAACAAGTGATACATGGGTAGCTCATAATCCTCCCCTTTGCAAAGGGGGAGGACAGGCCGCAGGCCAGGTGGGGGTGACGATCAGCTTTGCTGATCTTTTTGCTTTGGACAAGTTGTCGGTTGCTGGCAACCGATCAACATGTCCGTACGGGAGAATGCGGGGCACTCTGTGTTTATCTGAGGCGAATATTTGTTTTTCCAAATATCTTTCTTGCTTTACTACCAGCTATTGCCGCCGGAATGCGGCTATGTTACAATTCAGCGCACCCGTAAACCGGGGTTTTGTGTATTGGGGCGTGGT
>JAFGDK010000090.1 GCA_016932165.1 Anaerolineales bacterium | reverse complement strand
ATGGGTTTTTGATTGGGAACATGGCTTTCTCGAAGTCAGGGATTTAATATGCGATTGGAAAAGCTAAGGAATTGTCGGCGATGATAAAAAAACTCTCCTCCCAAATCACCAATCACTGATCACTTGCCTTGCTATCAACCCCTTTTACGGTTGTTACCCTGGATTAATATATAGAACAATTGTGCTAATATAGTCTCACAAAACACCATTTTCAGGGAGGAAATCGGATGAAAGAGATTATGGAGAGCAGCCCCGCGGGCGGGGAGCCGGGTGTTGCGGCCCGGGATTCAGGCCAGCCGGGTGGTCAGCCAGGTTTGGGGGCGGAGATTTCGCTTTCGGATGCTTCACAGCAGGGCGGTGGAATGGCAGAGGACCTGGCCGCGCTGATCGAAAAAGAGGTCAACCGGCGCTTCCAGAGCGTCAAGGACAAGCGCTGGGCGCAGCTGGAGAAGCAGTACCGCGAGCTGAGCACGCTGCGCCAGGATGCGGATGCCTTGCGGGCGGCGGTCGAGGCGGCGGAAGCGGCTGCCGGGGAGGAAGCAAAACCCGCCGCGATTGGGCCGGACGCGCTGGAGGAGAAGATCCTCTCGCTGGCCAATCTGCCGGGAATCCGGGGCAGCGAGGATGCCACCGCATTGCTCCTGCGCCACCGGGAGGTTGGGGACCTGGCCGCTTACCTGGATCTGGTGGAGGGACTGCTGGCGCTGACATTGGGGGGAGGTGAGGAATCCTCTCACCCGTTGGTGACGGCGGCCAGCGCGGTGATCCCTGCTGGCGGGCAGGCTGTTGATGACTTGGCGCAGGAATACCGCCGGCGCCGGGTGCAGATCAGACCGGGCGATATCAACGCCCTGACTGCCCTGAAGCGCGAATTCCGCCAGAAGGGATTGGATATCTTCTGATTGAATAGCCGGTCAGCCGCCGGGCGTTTGCATGTTATTGCTGAGAACAGGCTGCCGACTACTGACAACTGATGACTACCTGCTGACAAATAAAGGAGGTTTTGATGACGATAATTGACCAACCCAAAACAGTTTACAGCGACACCACCCCGCAGGGGCGGGCGATCAGCGATGTGATCTCGATGATCGACCCGCGCGATACCCCGCTGCTGGCTAAAGTGGGGTTGAACAGCGCGGTGGAAAAGTTCCAGATCCGCATGGACGGCTACAAGATCGAACTGCTGGAGGATGAGCTTGACCCGCTGGATGATGCGATCAACGATGCGGCAGGGTGGAATGATTCGGACACCACCGGGCTGACTGTGGATGACGCCAGCAAGTTCCAGGACGGGCATATCATCCTGGTGGAAAGCGAGAAGATGGTGGTCAAGTCCAGCAATGCGACTGCCAACACGCTGGAGGTGTATGCCCGCGGTTTCGGGGGCAGCAGCGCGGCGGCCCACGCCGACGATACCACGATCTACATTGTGGGCATGGCCCGCCTGGAAGGGGACGACGCCGACTACGGCCCGATCACTGACATCAGCGCACCGTATAACTACACCAGCATCTTTCAGAAGGCGATTAAAGTCTCCGGCACACTGCAGGCTATCACCCAGCACGGTGTGCAGGACGAGTTTATGTACCAGGCCAACAAAGCCGTGCCGCACCTGCTGCGCCTGGTGGAGCGGATGGCTTTCTACGGGGAGCGGGTGGAAGGTTCGGCCACCTCGCCGCGCGCTGCCGGCGGACTGGATACCTTTATCACCGATAACAGCGTCAACGCCGGCGGGGCGATTGCCAAGTCTGATATTGACGGCCTGATGGAAGAGATCATCATGGACGGCGGGTATCCTGATCTGCTGGTGATGAACCCGCGCGTGGCCAACGACCTGCGCGGCCTGTTGGATAACTCCAGCTTCGTGCGCCTGACCCAGGATGACAACCGCATCGGTCTCAACGCCATTGAGCGGGTGATCACCCAGTACGGTGAGCTGGAGCTGGTGATGGACCGTTGGTGCCCGACCGGCACGGCTTACGTGCTCCAGTCGGATAAGGTTGGTTACTACGCCCTGCGTCCCTTCGCAGCTTACGAGCTGGCCCGGGTGGGCGACAGCATCCGCGGCGAGGTGGTTGGTGAGTTCTCTTTGCTGGTGGCCAATGATAAGGCGCACGGCAAGATCACCGGGATCACGACGTAGTTCTCTTATCTGCGGCTGAGCAGCGGGAAATTGAGGTGAGTAGGGAGCAGCAATCGAGATGTATCCGGCATACCTGACTCACCTCATCCCGCTGGTTATACAATTTAAATTGTGGAATGTTTAAAATTTACAATTTTTAATGTTTTCGTAGACTTGTCCCTTGCCGTCTGCTTTGCATTCTCCCGGGTGGGGGTGGTCGACTGCAGTTAGAACATGATGAGTAGGAACTTGGTACGAATTGATTGGAGGACAAATGACATACACGCTCTGGCAATTACTGCGGGACGCCTGGGCCGAGTTGGGCCAGCTCCAGGTGGGGGAGGCCACCGGCGGGTCTGCTGCTACGCTGGTGGACAGCAAGTTGATCGATACCGGCAGGGATGACGACTGGAAAGACGGGACGGTGATCATCCTGGAGGCGGATGGAGAAAGCCCGGAAGGGGAGTTCGGCCGCGTCTCCAGCTATGTGGACAGCACGGGCACGCTCAGCTTTCCTGCGATGACGGCGGCGGTCGCTTCAGGGGATCTGTACGGGCTGGTCAGCGGGATTTATGCGCTGCATCCGATGATCCAACTGGTGAATCTGGCCCTGCGCAGTCTGGGAGATATCCTCAATGTGGATACAACCACTCTGGATACCGCGACGGGCAAGACAGAGTATGCCGCCGCGGCGGCCTGGAAGCGCCGCCCGCCGCGCCAGGTGGATATCCAGGGAAACCTGGACGATGCCGATGACAACCGCTGGGTGCGCGTGCAGGATTGGTGTTTTGTCCCCGCTGCGGCGGGAAATACCGGGCTGATCGTCCTCCGCCAGCAGCCGGAGGGCGGGCGGGATATCCGGGTGTGGTACGAAAGCATCCATCCCAGGGTGAGCGCCTACAACGATGTGATCCATGAGAGCATTCACCCGGCGCTGGCCGCGGCGGCGGTGGTGGAGAAAGCGCTGGTCTGGCAGACATCCCGGCTGGATGGGCACAGCGAGTTCCTATTGGATCGGCTGAACGAGGCGCGGTCTGAACTGAACCGCCAGAAGATGCTCCATCCGATTTGGAAGGGACGCAGAACCAGCCGCGGATTGGGACTCGGGCGAGAGTGATAGGAGGGCATGATGGATATGTTGAAATTTGAACCGATTGCCGGCCACTATGACGGCACCGCGATCGCTAGCGCAACTACACTGACCCCGCCGGATGGGGCTTACAAGCTGATCATCCAGGCGCTGGAGCAGAATGTGCGCATTACGCTGGATGGGACAACCCCGACTGCCAGCAAGGGATTCCAGTTGAAGGCTGGCGATCCTCCGGTGATGATCTGGGTGGCTGGATCGACGCTCAAGGTGATCGAGGAAGCGGCCACGGCGGATATCCAGTACCAGTGGGGGAAGTAGATGCGGTCATTTGGGAGGCTTTTGGGAATCATTGCCCAGCCGCTGGGGAGTTTCAGGGGGATTTCCTGGTTACAGGTCTCTGAACCAACCGGCTGGTTGTGGAGTTTGCCGTTCACCATCGAGCAGCGGGGGCGCCAATTCCGGGCGAAAGATTTCAATCTGCAGGCCAGGGCTGGTATCAGCGTTACCAAAACCTACTACGTGGATGCCGACAACGGGGACGACGGCAATTCTGGTGCAGATTGGGATAACGCCTTTGCCACGCTTGGGGCGGCGGAAAGCGCCGGGGATGCCGACCGGGTGTACCTGAAAGGGTTCTTCCACAAAAGCGCTGGTTACTCAGGGTTGTCTCGCAGCATGGAGTTGATCGGGGTGGATAATCCAACGCTTTCATCCAGCCAGACTGACAACCTGGGTTCGTGGACGGGCGTGGACAATTATTACTGGTCGCAGTCAGCGCATACCTATGACTATGTCGCCAATGTGATTGACTACAACAACCTGGACGCGTTTGGCGACCCCCAACACCTGACGCCAAAGGCCAGCATCGCCGAGGTGGATGCGGCCGCCAATTCGTTTTACTACGATACAGCCACCGACCGCCTGTATATCCGCACCTTTGACGACAGAGAGCCGGATGCTGATATTGCTGCCCTCGACAGCCTGTGTGCTGCCTGGCAAAAGGACAGCCTGACTTATTACGTTGAGGGGGTCACTTTCCTGGGCGGCGTTCGCATCAGGAACAATAGCGCCTCTGGCGGCTTGAAAGCTTATTTTAAAAACTGTGATTTTTCAGGCGGAGGGCAGGTAACGATTGCTGGCGTGGATGAGATCATGTTCCAGGGCTGCTCGGTTCACAATTACCGCGGTGACGGCCTGAATTACGATGATCTTAATGGAATTACCACCAAAGCGGTTGAAATTGATTGTGAGATTTACAACCTGGGGACAGAAACAAACCACCAGGCTTCGACCACGCACAATGAAACCGACATTGTGAGGATCAACGGCAAATATCACCACACCTATGGGCAATGTATCTCCGATGGGGGCGACCAAACATGGATGCTGGGCTGTGAGCTTTATAACTCTCTGGTGACAGACGTGGGCTTCAACCTTTCGGACGATACTGCCTGGCTGGACAGCGTCACGATCCACGATGTGGGAACAGATTTGCAGAACGTGGCTGGCACAACCATTTATACCCGTGATCTGGTCAGCGGCGGGAGCAACACGATTAACGGCACGCTGAGTACTTATTAGCTCAAACATCTACCAGGAGGGATCAGGATTATGACGATTAAGGTTTACCCCGGCGTGAAGCGCCCCACGCACCAGATCAGCTTGAGCGATGGGGTGCAGACCTGGGGGCTGCGGCTGGAGAACGGGCCACGGAGTATCAACGAGATCCCGGTGACACCGAGCACGGTGCATTTCAGCGAGGGCGGCACCAAGTTTGGGGACTGGGAACCGGGGATGTCTCACATCGAGCAGCGCACCTGGGAGGGCGGCAGAGCGAATGACAGCTTTGTGGACGATGCCACCCGGTATGCAGACGGCAAGATGGCCTGGACACTCACGCCGGGGAAGGTGTTCCCGGTGCCAAACTGGAAGTTCAGCAAACCTGATGATCTCTTCTCGGAGGGGTATCAGAATTTGCCCGGAGACCTGGGTTTTATCTCGATGTATGCGGGGGCTAATGCCTATGCTATCGCCCATTCGATCACTTGTTCATCGGCCTGGGACGCATACGATTCTGTATGGCTGTGGTTAAGACGTGTTGGAAGCCCTGGCAGCCTATCGGTGCGCCTGAACGCCGACAACTCAGGCACCCCTGGGACACAACTAAAAGCCAGCACACTATCTGCTTCTGACTATAACGAAAACGAGCTTTATTTGGTGAAAGTGGATATGTCTGGCGGGTCTGCCACGATAGGCACAACGATCTGGATTTATTTGGTGGCGGGATCATCTGATGATGCTGCCAACCATTGGGAGATCGGGGTGGACGTTGACGGGGGGGGTTCAAAAGAATATGACCGGGCAGGCGGCGGGTGGGGAAATGCGGTTTTTAGCCTGTATTACCGCCTTCTCTCGGCGGTGGAGGACAGAAAGTTCAGGTTCTTTGAGTTTCGGGGGGCGCTGTATGCAGTAGACCAGCAGGCAGACGGCGGGGCAAGCAACCTGTACATCAACGGAGACCGGGGCGTAGCGACTTCTGCGATAGGCACCACGCTTGTTGACAGCAACAAATTATGGACGGCTGATGAATGGATTGGGGACTGGGTGAAGATTGTTGCCGGGACGGGGGCGGGACAATCGAGGGAGATCACGGACAACGATGCCACTTCGCTGACAGTGGCCGCCTGGGATATTAACCCCAGTACGGACAGCGAATATGTGATCTACCACACGGATATTTGGCAGGATATAACCCCGTCCAGCGGCGACCAGATTGATGCAGCGGTGGTCTGTTTGGCGGTGCTGGACAGCGAGGTATTGTTTGGCTATGAGGATGTGGTGATGCTGCGGATGCGTTGGAATGAGGGCGGATCGCCCCCGGCGCATGAGTTTGACGATAGTTCGTGGAAGGCGGAACTGCTGGTTGTCAATCAGTCCAGCAACGAGCAGAGGGAAACGGAGATTTACCGTTTCAGGACGCTGACCCCCACGGCGAGCCATTTTGGACGGGCGGAGGCTGCCCAGGCGTGGGGTACGGATTACCAGTTCGGCCCCAGCATAAAGATCGGGAGCACGGATACGCCGATCAATGGGGCGCTGGCGCATAACGGGATGGTGTATGCGTTCAAACCTGACGGGCGCTATCTGCTGGTGCCAAACGAGACCGAATATTACCGGGGGATTGCAACTGCCGGGGCAGCGGCCAGTTTGACCGATTCAGGGGCAAACTGGCCGGTGAACGGGTATGCTGGCTACTATGTGGAAATTGAGGACGGGACGGGTGAGGGGCAGGTCAGGGCGATTGCATCGAATACAGCCACGGCGTTGACGGTGGCGGCAAACTGGTCTACCAACCCCAGTACGGACAGCGTTTACCGCATATACAAGTATGAAGATTACGCTACAAAACAGTTGGGAGAGATCGGGTTCACCCAGTCGGAGAACAACGGCGAGGCAGTGCTGTCTCACGGATTGTATTCCTATTTCTCGTGGGGCGGGTATGCGGTCCAGCGGTTGTATGATGCCAGCGGGACGTATGACCTCTCGAATATCGGGCCGGACAAGGATAACGGCCTGCCGGATGACAGGCGGGGCAAGTGCGTGAAGCTGCTGGGGACACCGCCGGGGATCATGGCGGCGATCCAGTCGGACGGGTATTCAAGCGTGCTGGTGCAGCCGCAGGGTTCCTTTGGCTGGCACGAGGTTTTCAGGGGATGGGCGAGCGGGGCGAAGATCGAGGAGATGTATATACAGGACAGCTACCGCCCCAGATTATGGCTTTCAGTGGGCGGTGAGATAGTCTACCAGGACTGGCCGAGGCATACCTTCAACCCCTTGAAGGACAGCGGGATGACCTATTACCCGGAGGCGCACCTGGTATCGAGCACAATTGATATGGGGGTGTCCCGCCTGCCGAAGCTGATCAAAGAAATAAGTGCGGCGGTGGAGAACCTGAGTTCGGATGTGGAGGTGCATCTGGATTACCAGGTGAATGAGGATGTGGGTACGGACAGCTGGATTTATGCGGGTGTGTTCCGGGTGAACCCGGCGGATACACTGACGGTCAATGAGGGCGAGGTGTACCAGATCCGATACCGTCTGCGGCTGGTGACCAAAGATGAGGATACGCCACCGATTGTCAATGCGACTGTGCTGGAAGGCTTTGCGAGGACTCCGGTCAAGTACCAGTGGAATATGTGCTTGAAGGTCAGCGGCACGCAGCGGGACCTCTCCGGGGTGGGATACGACCACGACCCGGATGATTTTGTGACCTGGCTGAAAGAGGCGGCGACCAGTTCAAGCCGGATCTATATGCGGTCTGTGTGGGAGCAGTTGGACGGGAAGTACGTGGTGGTGGAACCGCCAAGCGTGCTGCGGATGTTCCAGAATGACATCCTGAATATGTGGGGCGGGACTTTGCAGCTGACCTTGAGGGAAATCTGATGGCACGGATGAAGATAAACCGCTTTGATTTTCCTGCCGAGGAGGAGGGGCTGACCTTGTATGTGCATGGTACGACTGCCTCAGACCTTGAAGAGCGGTTTTACCGGGCTTGCAAGGGCGCCGGGATGCGTGATGAGGATATTAGCTTTCAGGTGGAGTTTTCAACGGTGGTATCTATCCCGGAGGAGGATAAGGTGGTTGATTTTGTGATCCACCAGGGGCGGAGTTACCCGGTGGACATTGACGGGGAGATAGGGCATAAGACTGAGGCGCAGAAAGCCAGCGACCAGGTGCGTGAGGTGCTGCTGAATGAAATCTTCTCCCGGCGGGGGATGGCCTTGTTACAGCGGGTGAGCTGGCCTGAATTGCAAACCCAGGAGTTGGCGGATGCCGTAGTGAAAAGGATGTTTGGATGAGCGAGACGCAAGGCAAAGCCTTGCTATGGGAGTTTGTGTAACAAACTCCAACTATGGAGCGATTTATGTCTGATGATATTTGGGTAGTGGAAAAAGATCAGGTGATGGTGGAGGGTGAGGCGCTGACTTTCTCGGTGCAGTTTATCGGGGCGACTACGGTTGCCAGCCCGGATACGAAGTGCTACAAGAACGGGACGGATTATTCATCCACGGCCCTCTCCGGCAGTTCGAGTGCGTCTGGAGATACGGTGACTTGCGAGACGGTCACTGCCCAGGCGAATGATGCCGGGACGGTGTATGTGATGGTGGTCTCGGCTACGGTGGACGGGAATACGGAGATCCGCAAGTTTTTGATCCGAATTGTGGGGCCGGAAGATGAGTGATACCAGCCTGAGAGCCAAGAAGCGCAAGCTGAAACTGACCGCCAGGCAGCGGACGCTGACGCTGGCGGGAAAGAAAAGAAAATTGCGGTTGAAAGGGGGAAAATGGTAGATAGACACAATTTTACCTGGGTGGTGGATATCTCTCACCGGTGGCATATCGATTGGACCCAGGTGCCGGAAACCATTCAGCTGGTATTGATCAAAGCCACGGAAGGTGATTATCTGGTGGATGAATGCTTCCAACAGCATGTGGAGGATGCGCTCAAGGCGGGCAGGATGGTAGGTTTAACCCATTCTTACCGGACCCGGAACGGGGGGCGAAAGGTGCCTCCCAAAGCCCAGGCCGATTTCTTCCTCCACCACACGCAGCCCTACTGGGATGATATCAGCCTGCGGGCGAATGATTTTACGCGCGGCCATTTTCTGCCCGCAGCCGGCGAATTTTCCAATCCGTGTTTGGGCAGCGAGAGTGAGGATCTTTTTACTTTTCACCACATGCTTGAGCGGTCAGATTGGCTGGCCTTTGACCTGCTGTATACCAATGCGGCCACCTGGCAGGAAATGAAACTTGAAAATCCGGACAACGGTTATCAGGGACCCGGTTGGATCAAAGACCAGTCGTTCATCAATGGGTTGTGGCTGGCCTGGTGGCCGTACCGCCGGCCGCGCGGCCCCGCGGGGTTGGGGAAATTCGTCCCCGGCAGCTTTTCGCCGCGGCTGCCGCGCCCCTTTACCCAGTATTGGGCCTGGCAATTCTCGGCAGATTTCCCCTTGCGCGGCCTTTACACCAAAGATGGGCGGGTCTCCAGGTCGGGGAATTTGAGTGTGATCCCATACCCGTCTGGCATAGTTTCTCAGGCGCTGGCTGCCTATGAACAGGGGGAAGCTGTGGCAATGGATGAATGGAGCATGGCTGCAGCTTACCGCGCCGGGCGGCGGGATCAGTCGGACTGGCTGACCGAATCTATGCGGCGTGCCCGGGATAAGGAGGGGCGATGAGCGCCAAGTCTCAGGATAGCATCGAAAGGATTGCCCGATTCCTTGAGCGGGAGGATACCCGCCTTCCAGACCGGGTTACCAATCACATGATCCTGATCGCCATTCGGGAAGAGCGTGATGCCCGCCAGCGCCAGATCAGCCGGCTGGTGGAGAAAGTGGAGTCGCTGGCAGCTCTGCTGGAAGGTCCATCTGGGTCCAGAGGAGAAGGGCTGGCCGCCAGGGTCGCCCGGTTGGATCGTTTCCGTAAAGCGGTCGTGTGGGTGCTTTCTGCGATCTCATTGGCATTCCTCGGCAGTATTGGTTCCTGGCTGCTGGGTTTATTGGTCAACTAGTTTATCAGGGAGGATTTTGATATGGAACAGGCTTTACACTGGTTGGTGGGCGCCCTGGGCGTGCCGCTGATCAATTGGCTCAAGGACAGGTTCGGTCTCTCAGGCAGGCCGGCTGTCTGGCTCACCCTGGCAGTCTCGCTGGTCTTGGGAGTGGTATCCCTGCTGGTCAGTGATGAGCTGAATTGGGCGGATTTTGCGCCGGAGAATTTGCTGGCGGTGGTCGGGCAGGTATTGGCAGCCGCCACGCTGGCTTACAAGTTGTTGGGGGGCAGCCAATCTCCGGAATAAGCTGTACAGTGAATCACTGTTCAGCCAGAGGTGAGGATGCAGGGTTCTGCATCCTCACCTATTTGCTTAAATGCAGATTCCCGAAAAAAACATTTGGGAATGATACAAGAAAAGAATCGAAACAGGTCATTCCTGCATGCCTCTAACGGGATGCAAAGAATGAAATCGTGTGGTTGAGTTTTCCACCTGGATTATGCGCCCGAAGGTATTAAAAAAGAGGGATTTTTTAACTGTTTTGCGCCCAGATCATAAAACCAGCAGCCAAAATTGTGTCTTTTTGTTGTATGATTATAGGGAAAAGAAGACTCAATTCCTTATTTAATTTTAAGTAAATATGACCGAGCAAAACGAAACCAATTTCTTTCAACGAACACTTTTGACCATTCGGACCCGAAAGTTATGGCCTTACCTCGCGGCTGGGCTGTTGATCTTGTCGTTGGGAATCTATCTCATCGTTCAGGCCGCAGCAGGGCCACCCGCAGGGATTGGGGGGGACGATCCTACCCGGGGTACCAGTGTGAGTGCCAACCAGACTGATGATCAGGGAGCAGTCTCCGATGGAGGGACAGGCCTGACGGCTACTCTAGGGGATGGAGACCTTGTCCAGGGGTCTCCGACGTATACCCGCCGCCCAACCAGCACCGATCCGCCTCGCAGCTTCCGCACCTTCACCCCTACCTGGGATGGAACCGTAACCGCCACTCCTTTTGGATGGACTGCCTCTCCAACGCGAACCGCGGCACCGACCGCCACCAATACCCCAGTCGGTTGGACCGCGTCGCCGACAAGAACTGCCACCAATACCCCGGCCGGCTGGACGCCTTCTCCCACCAGGACGCCCACCAGCACGCCAGTTCTGAGCGCGCTCACTGTGCAGATCAGTCTGACTGCCAATCAAACCTCGATAAATGAGCCCGGCGGGTTGATCACTTTTACCGTCAAGGTGACCAATACCTTTTCTAGCCCAGTGGCGCTGCTTTCACTCACAGACAGTGTCATCGCTGATCTGAGCAAGAAGGGCACCTGTAACCAGACGGGGAATCTTTACCCGACGGCCCTGGCCCCTGGAGCCAGCTATACCTGTACCTATTCGGTCAATTTCCTGGGAGACCCGGAAGATATTTACCAGAATACGGTCACCGTTCAGGTGGAAGATACCTTTGGCCGAACAGCAACCGCCTCAGATGGTGCCCTGGTCGAAATCATTGATCTCCTCCCCAGTTTCACGGTCAGCAAGACCGCCAGTGCAGCCAGCGTAATTGAACCAGGCGAGATTGTGACCTTTACCATAGAGATAACCAACACTTCGGTGGAGCCGCTGCTGCTGATCCAAATCCTGGATGACCGCATCGGCAACCTGAATGGGATCGGCAGCTGCGATTCGGGTCAAAATATCCCGGTTGGAGGCACATATTCCTGCGAATTTGCCACCGTTGTCACCGGGATTGGGGGAGATTCCTACACCAACATCGTCTCAGCCCGGTTGATGGACGATGAATATAATGCCCTCACCAAAACAGCTGAAGCGACAGTTAAGGTATTGCCAGCCGGAGCTTCTACCATCTCCGGGCAGGTTCGCTTCGATGAAGATGGCGACGGTAATATGGCGGATCCAGATCCCGGGTTGCCAGGAGTGGAGATAGAACTACAGGATGTCTATTGCACTCCTGGTGTAAACTGCCCGGTTGAAATCACCGGCGATGATGGGCGTTATACCTTCAGCAGTGTGTCTGCCGGCAGTTACTTCATCGTCGCCACCGATCTGCCCAATTATTTCTCAACCAACGACAGCGCTCCGCCAAACGATAACCAGATTCCGCTGATGGTGGAAGCGGATCGAGATTACCCCAACAATGATTTCATCGATTCCACCTGCCCATCACCGGACCCGGTGAATGGGTTTGTCTCAGCCACGGTTCCCTCTGATAACCAGGTGGTAAGTCTGACGTTGGCTACTATAAAAGTAGATTTCAACCAGGCGATGAGCCAGTCTGGTGCGGGGAGTGTGCTGGATATGGAAAACTATCAGAACGGGCTGGCCAATCTCACCTCTGGCGGGACTGTGCCGTTTATCGGGATCAGTTATGATGCCAACACAGATACGGTCTCCCTGGCCATTGATACCAATGATCCCGATTGGCTGCCGGGCTTGGAATATGAACTTGAGATTTTATCGCAGGTTGAGAACTCGTGCGGGGAACCGCAAGGGGTGGATGTTGCCCGCAGTTTCTACACGATGAGCGCGGTCAGCGGGCAGGTGCGCCTGGATACCGATGGGGATGGCGACCTTGGTGATGATGATCTGGGGCTCTCTGGAGTGACGATTGAGCTGGATGACGGCGCCTGCCTGTTAGGGACGAATTGCCGCACAGCGGTTACGGATTCGGGGGGAGAGTATCTCTTCACTGACCTGACTGTGGGGAATTATGTGATCCATGAGATTGATCTTGCAGGGTACGATTCAACCAACGATGCCGATGGCGGTAATTTCAACCAGATTTCGGTCACTAGCCTGGGGGCTTCTGAAGTTATTTCGGACCTTGATTTCCTGGATAAGGTCGGCTGTTCCAATCCCAATCCTGTAAGCGGCTTTGTCTCCAGCACGATCCCCACAAATCTGCAGACTGATGTGGTCTTGTCAGCCAATCGGCTTGTTGTGGTTTTCAACCAGCCGATGATCGAGAGCGGCACGGGCAGCGTCGGCGATGTGAGGAACTACTCTCTGCGGAATACGACTGCAGGACGGCCAGTTAACCTTTCTGGTGTGACCTACAATGCCGCCACTTACACAGCCTACGTGACGGTGAATACTTCTTCCCGGTATTGGGAGGCTGGGGATTGGTATGTCTTCGTGATAGAATCTGGCCTTCAAAACAGCTGCGGCGTTGCCCAGATGGTGGATGTGGAGATCAGGTTTCAGACCGCACAATAAATCAGCAGGTTGTAGGCCTGAGAAGTGCGCTTGGGCAGATTGGCAACTGGCTGAGGGCAGCTGCCTGCTGCCAAGGCTTGCGCTTTGAGAATTCCACCTCTATAATCAACACATGAGCCAGGTTCGCCATCTTGTCCAATTACAGCTGCTTGATACTCAACTTGACCAGGCAAAAAAGCGCCTGGCAGAGATTGAGGTTGCTCTCAATGACCACTCCGCAGTCAGGCAGGCGGCCGTTCGTTCTGAGAAGGCCGCCAAGGCCTTGCTGGAAGCCCGCCTGGCGTTGAAGCGCGCGGAACAGAATGTCGAGGTCCAGCAAGAGAAGATCGACCGCAATCAAAAAGCGCTGTATGGCGGCACAAAAAAATCTCCCAAAGAACTCGAAGACCTGCAAATGGAAGCGGGCGCGCTAAGGCGGTATCTCAGCGTGCTGGAAGACCGCCAGCTGGACGCCATGCTGGCTTTTGAAGAAGCCGAAGCGGCCAGCACGACTGCTGATCAGCGTTTGAGTGAGGTGAAAGAAAAAGTTGCCGCCGAGAATGTTGACCTCGGCGCCGAGCAGAGAGCCTTGCTGGCCCAGGCTGCTGATCTGGAGGCCCGCCGGGAGAAGATTGTCTCTCCTATTGCTCCCGATATGCTGGCGAAATATGGACAATTGCGCCGGACCCGCATGGGTGTGGCAGTCTCTGAAGTGAAGGACGGCGGCTGCTCGGTGTGCGGCGCAAACCTGTCAGCTGCTCAAGCCCAGGCCGCCCGGTCTCCCAGCAAGATTGTATATTGCGAAGTGTGTGGAAGAATATTGTATGCGTAGTTTTCTGGCGAACCTCGAGATTCAATTTGCATCATTTATCATCGGGTTTGCAGCCGGTGTGATGGTGTTCTGGTTGTTCCAGCGGTTCCAGCCGGCGCTCAGCCGGCTCTGGCAGCGCATCCGAGACCGCTTCTCGAGTGTTCGTGTCGGCTTGAGCCTCCCGATTGATAAGCGCTACCGGATGGATGCCTACCGGGTTTTCTCGGAGGAGCATCTGGCTTCTCCGCTGTTCACGATGCAGGAAGTGGCTATCTCTCCCAAGCTGATCGCGCCGCCTCCGCCGGTCATCCCGGGTGAAGCCTTGCCCCCCGAGGCAATCACCGATATCGCTGTTCCCTATCTGCCGGATATGCCCACAGTTGGGGGCCAGTTCCACGTCAAGACTTTGACGATCCCGGAAGCGATGTCTAAGGGCGGGAATTTACTCTTATTTGGCCCTCCCGGCAGCGGGCGCACCTTCGCCCTTTGTTATTTGGCCTGCCAGATCGCGCTCAAGGACCCGGCAGCCGGAGACCTGGTTGAACTATCTCCTCTCTATGTGCATGCCGGCAGCCTTGATCTGACCAAAGCCAGCCGCCCGCTGGACGTGCTTTACCAGGCATTGGCTAACAAGGTATCGATCATGGCGGAAGCCGGACTGCGGGATTATTTCCGCAAAAACCTGTCGAATGCCAGGATGTTGATCCTGGTGGATGGATTTGATGAACTGCCGCCCGAGGATCGGCCGCTGCTTTTGAGCCTGCTTAAGAATTTGCAGGAGGAATATCCTGGAAACCGCTATATTGTATCCTCGTCTGCTGAGGATTTGAGCGCCCAGCTCCCTCTGCAGCTGTTTCCCTTTGGGCTCGCTGGTTGGACAGATCATGAGAAATTATCCTTCCTGCGGACATGGGGCCGGCTCTGGGAGGAACATATCCCCACCCAGGGTTGGGCCAGCGGTCTCCCGCGGGTATTTGATCCGGTTGTCTTAAACGCCTGGTTGTATCACGACAGCAGATATTCTTCTCCGTTTGATATTACCCTCAAGGCCTGGGCTGCCTATGCCGGAGATAGCCGCGGCCGTTCTGAGACGGCGGCAATTGATGCCTATATCTACCGCATGTCGGCGGGAATCATGAATGCCAGACCAGCGCTTGAAAACCTGGCTGCACAGAGCATATTGAGTGCCAAGCCCTTCTTGAAGCGGCGAACCGCGGCAGGATATATCGTGCGTTTTGAAGAAGTGGTGGATGAATCTCTGATCGATGACAATGATCCCTTTTTTGATCAAGACGTGGAAGAACTGCTGGAGGAGGCCGCCTCGCTGCCGACTTCAGTCTCCAGTGAGGACTTGCTCGACGATGATCTGGATGCTTTGCTGGATGAATTGGATCAGACTGCTCCTGGCTCTACGGCTTCGGAAGAGGCTGAACCCACGGAAGGATCTGGCGAGGATGCAGGCCGGCCGCGCGGGCGCGCTTTGCTGCCCCAGCTCACGGATGCCCGTTTGCTGGTGGAGTACCCGGATGGGCGGTTTGGCTTTATCCATCCGATCTTTGCAGGCTTTCTTGCCGGCGCCAATCTAACCTCCCAGGAGAGCCTGCAAGCCCTTGATGCCCAGCAAGAGTGGATCGGCAAGCGGGTCACCCAGCAGTTCCTGCCCTATTACCAGGCTGAGATGACAACCTTGATCAGCAGGGCGATGAATGCTGCCAAACAGCAGCCTCTCCAGTCCAGCCTGGTGGAAGCCAGCGCCTGGCTGCGGCATGTTTCCGGGTCACCTGCCTGGCGCACAGGTTTTATGCGCTCGCTGGCAGCCAGCCTGCAGGATGAAAACCTGCCTATGGCGCTGCGCTCCCGGATTCTGGCAAACCTGGTATTCTCCGGTGCGGCCGGGGTGAACAAACTGCTCCAGCAGATGCTCAAATCCTCCAAATCCTCGGTGCGCTGGTTGGGCGTCCTCGGCTGCGGTCTGACCCGTGACCAGAGCGCTCTGGATGATCTGGTGCAGCTGCTGTATCAATCTCCGTCTCCCCTGGTCAGCCAGGCTGCCTGCCTGGCGCTTGCCACTTTTGGCAGCGACCGGGCGTTGGAATTGCTCACCCAGGCTTTGCTGGACGCCGATGACCACGTCCGCCGGGCGGCGGCGGAGGCATTGGCCCTGCACCCCCTCGAGGGGCATCCGGTATTGCGGGAAGGCGCTGAATTGGAAGATGTCAATGTGCGCCGGGCAGTAGTCTTCGGTCTGGCGCGGGTAAAGGAGCGGTGGGCAGAAGAAATGCTGCTCCAACTCCAGACAGGTGATGACCAGTGGGTGGTGCGCAATGCTGCGATCCAGATCATTGAGGATATGAAGCTCGATGCCATCTCGATCCCCCAGGAATTGCCGCCGCTGCATGATACTCCCTGGCTGGTCAGTTATGCAAGTAAAAAAGGGATGGGGCTGTCTCCGGGGCAGGGGGCTTGGGATATGCTTCTGGATGCGCTCAAAGCAGGTGATGAAGAAACCAAACTTGCCGCCATGTATGTCTACCGCCGGAAACCAAATGAGGCCGAACCAGCGGCAAAACCACTCCTCACATTGATGAGCGAGGACCAGAGTGAAGTGCGCGAAGCTGCCTACCTCACCCTCTGGCAGCTGCACGCCAACCAGGTGGATTTTTTGTAGAAATTCCCCTAATCTTTTCTAATAAATTCCCTATGTTGCATATATGAATATTGGATAAACTATCTTCACCATCCATTTCATTTTCTCCTCCTTGTTTGGCGGCTTCTTCCTCCTCCTTATGTATTCCTCCTTGGAGCCGCCAAATGCAAAGGTCTTCTGAGTGAAGGCAGGAGACTTTTGTGAACGAAGGAGATTTCCTTCAGGCAATGTTGCTCACAATCAGGCAGTGCGTACACATCCACGTGCATCGAGGATTACATAACGAACACCATGAGTACTGCTGACAAGAAGGAAATCAGAAAGGCCCGATACCCATCGGGCCTTTACTGTTAAGGTGTGTCCATAGAGACGGCACACCACAATAAATTTTTCAGGAATTTAAAATCAACAATCCTGCGAATGGTTCAATTGTGGGGGCGGGTTTTCGCTTGAAGTTCAATTGGAAACTGCACGTAAAAAATTTTTGCAAAAAATGGGCAGGTTTCCGTGCGATCTGCACTTCGGTGTGCCATACATCGGCGTAATTGATCCCGCGGCTTTGGATAAAACTCAGCTAGAACTCAACCCCCAGATGGGCGATCCGGGCAAGTTCTTCAGGTTTATTGATCCGGATCCACTGCCGGTTGTAATCAATGCAACCTTGCTGTTTGATCGAGCGCATGGCTCGGCTGATCACTTCGGGGGCGGTGGAAATTCGGGCAGAGAGCATCTGGATGGGGTGGTGGTCTCGCTGGATGTCCTCTTCCCCGTTGCGGCTGAGCTCCAACAGCAGTTTGGCGGTACGCGCCCTCACCGAGAGGAATGAGAGATCCTCATATTGTTCAACCAGCAACCGGTTGCGCGCGGCGATGATCGGCAGCAGCCCCAGGGCAATTTGCGGATAAGTGGTTAGCAGGCGGTGAAAACTTTCGCAGTCTGTCTGCCAGATGCGGCAGGTTGTCAGGGCCACCGCTCGGGCGGGATTGTTGCCGCGGTCCAGTACGGCAACTTCATTAAACATGGTGACTGGTTCCAGCACGGCCATGATGTAGTTGTGTCCCTCTGGGCCTACCTTTTGCAGTGTTATTTCTCCTTTTAACAGCACAAACAGCCCGCCGCATGGGTCGCCCTCGTGCAGAAGGACGGTATCCTTTTCCACATGGCGGATCCTGCCGGCCTGGATGATATTCGCAATTTCACGGATTTCTAGATTCTTGAAGTGCGGGATATTCTTCATCCGCTCGATCAGGTTTTGGTAGCCCTTATCCATCGTGCTATTTTACCTGAAATGGAGTGATCTGGTCAGATTATCTTGTTGGATTTCTGGCAGGGGCGGGTTCTCCGGCTTCTTGGCCGGACTTGCCTGACGAAGTTGATCTTGCGGGGGTAATTGCTGCCGCTACCAAACAGTTTGGCGGCAGTTTGGATGAGAAACCTTTAGCGCCATGTGAGGGTTATAATTGAAACATGATTATTGGTTGTAAAAAGGAGTCAGATTATGCCAAAAGGTAGTGGTAAACCGATTGCAAAGGTTGAGGTAAATTTGGAAATATCCCCAGAACAAGCTGAACATCTGCTGCAAACATTGCAGCTTCGTTTTGAGCAGAACATGAGCCGCCACAAAGGTCTTGGTTGGCCCCAAATCCGGGCGAAACTGGAAGCAGATTCTGGAAAACTGGCCTCGCTTTTTGCGATGGAAAGCACCGGCGGCGAACCGGATGTGATCGGTGTTGATCAACACACGGGCGAATACATTTTTTATGATTGTTCAGAGCAGAGTCCCTCAAGGCGCAGAAGCATCTGCTACGATGGAGAAGGAGAGCGGGAAAGAGTGAAGAAAGGAGTTCACCCGGGCGGAAACGCGGTGGACCTGGCTGCCGCCATGGGGATCAGGCTGTTGAATGAAGACCAGTACCGCCAACTGCAGAAGCTGGGAGAATTTGATACCAAGACCGAGAGCTGGTTGGAAACGCCCGCAGAAATTAGAGAGTTAGGGGGTGCCATCTATGGGAACCGCCGCTACAACACTGTCTTCGTGGGCCATAATAGCGCGCCGTCTTTCTATGCCGCCAGGGGGTTCCGCGGCTCGCTGAGGGTTTAAAGCTAAAAAATCACGGTGATCGGTGCTAAATCAAGAACCTGATCATCCCCTCCACCCGCTCCCGCCAGGCGGATTCATGGTGCTTACCTCCGGGGAAGGTGAGGGTGAGCAGCGATTTTTGATCAGTATAACCTGCCTCACGGCAGAAGGTATCCATTCTGGCCTGGGCTTTCAGCAGCCCCCAGTTCACCCACGGCAGAGGTGTTTCCTTACTCCCCATATCAAAATACAGGCGGTGATGTGCTGGATCAGGCAGGCGCTGGCCGAAGTAGGGGACCAATACTCCTCGCCCGAAATTCCAGGCAGGGGAGACACATCCCGCCCCGCAGAAAACGCCTGGATACTGGCACACAGCGTAGAGCGAGATTAACCCCCCCATGCTGGATCCAGCGATATGGGTATTGGCCTGGTCTGGCAGGGTGCAGAATTGATCATCCACCCAGGGTTTGAGCTCTTCGACGATGAACGCCAGGTAGGCATCACTACACACCTCAAACTGGTGTTCTCCCCGAAACCGGCGAATAAAACTTTCTACGCGGGCGCGGGACTTTGGGTCTTCCAGCGGTTTCTCCGGCATATACTCGCCCAGACGGTTGTCCGTGTTCCAAATCCCCACCACGATCGGCGGGGTGAAATCAGCGGATGCGATCAGTCGCTGCAGGGCAGGGTCCACCCCCCAATCCACCCCGGCATAGGAGAGCGCCGGGTCAAACAGGTTCTGCCCGTCGTGCATGTACACCACCGGATAGCGCTGCCCAACTTCCTGCGGATAGGCAGGAGGCAGCCAGATATCCACATTGCGCCGGGGGATGTATGATGACTCAAAAGGATGGATTTGGTGCAAGTTCATACTGGAATTATATTCGGTTTATGGCGATTGGAACCGTCGAGTAGCCAGGTAGTCTTTGGCTTGATAGGGATTAAGCATTGGATCAGACAGAGAACATTCTCCATCTATGGTTATCAGCAGTTGTCTGAGGTTGACTTAAATTTTCCTATTCCTGGAATGCCCGCTCACCAATCACTGGTTCTTGAACCTGACCGGCCCCACCTTCTCAGGGAACCTGCCGCGTTTATCGGTGTAGAAGGCTCTGATGCGGGCCATATCGGCATCCATATCCCCGCTGGGGATGAATCCCGGCGCTCCCCCGACTGTCTTTGTGGGGTAGTCAATGTAGGCAAAATGGATCGGAACCTGGGCCAGCCGGGCAATGTGGTAGAAACCTGTCCGCCAATACTCGGTTTTGCTGCGGGTGCCTTCCGGGGAGAGGGTAAACATCACCCGGTCTGTGTTTTTGATCGCATCGACGATCTGTTCCACTTTGTTCTCACGGGCATGCCGGTTGATCGGGATGGCACCCAGTTTATCCAGCATGGGCTTGAACGGCCCCACGTAGATATCATCTTTAACCAGCCAACTTGGTTTTAGTCCGATCGCAAACGCAGCGGGGATGGCATGCAGCACGTCAATATTGCTGGTATGCGGGAAAAAGATCAGCACCATCTTGGGGTCATCAGGCAGATCATTTTTTATCGTCCAGCCGGTCAGCCGGGCGAGGGTGCGGCCAACCGTCTGCCAAAACGGGCTTGGTTGGCGGAATTCTATTACTGGTTTTGCGCTGATTTCATTCATATCATCACCATTGGGAATTAATTTAACATAGGTTACAACCCCATTGGGCATCTTTGGTTATGGAAATGGAACCATCAGGAGTATAATATAGGTAGCACAAGCCAAAAAGGAGGTTTTTATGGCTGATGAGGTAGGATGCGCTCGTCCGACGGGTGCATCTGTAAAAGTAAAGGATGTTCAGCCGGATCAGGCTGAGCCAGCACAGGAAAAGGAGGTTTCAATGACGCTGGCAAAAGTGGGGCAGGCCGCCCCAGATTTTACCGCTCCAACCTACCAGAATGGTACTTTTTCTTCGGTGACATTGTCCGATTATCTGGGGAAATGGACAATGCTTTGTTTCTACCCCGGTGATTTTACCTTTGTTTGAGCGACTGAGCTGGCGGCAGTTGCCGCTAATTACAGCCGTTTGCAGGAACTGGGTGTAGAAGTGATCTCTGTCAGTGTGGATAGTGTCTACACTCATAAAATGTGGAATGACCATGAGCTCTCCAAGATGGTGGAGGGCGGGATCCCCTGGCCGATGGCTTCAGACAGCGCTGGCAATGTGGGTACCATTTTTGGGGTTTATGATCCCAACACCGGCGTTGAGATGCGCGGCCGGTTCATCATCGACCCTGATGGCGTTATCCAGGCGATGGAAGTGATGACCCCGCCGGTAGGCCGGAATCTGGAGGAAACGATCCGGCAGGTGAAGGCTTTTCAGCTGGTGCGCGAGTCTGGCGGGAAGAAAGCAACCCCGGCAGAATGGGAGCCTGGCAAGGCAGTTCTCACCCCCAGTCCCGACATCGTCGGCAAGATCTGGGAAATCTGGAAACCCGGCGACTAAGAACAATCAAAGAAAAACCAGAGGCGGACAAACGTCCGCCTCTTTGCTATTCTTTCAGCAGGGGAATTTTATCTAGTTTTTTATCCGCCCAATGCTTTGAGGTTATTTACCAGTTCCCCTTGCGGCAGTTCGGTCTGCTCCCCGGTAGCCAGGTTCTTGATTGTGACCGTGTTGTTGGCAGCTTCATCCGGTCCGACTACGATGGCAAACTTTGCCCCGATGCGGTCGGCATACTTGAACTGCTTCCCCAGCTTGGAGGGGGTCAATTGGCTGGTAACCTTGATCCCTGCCTGGCGTAAGCTGTTTGCCAGTTTGAGAGATTCCTGAAGAAGAGATTGATCGAACAGGGTGAAGAACACGGCTGACGGGGTCTTGCCAAATTCCGGCAGGCGGCCATATTGCTGCAAGATCAGGGTGATGATCAGATCACCCACCGCAAAACCCACCCCGCCGACTGGATCGCCGCCCACATCACCGACAAGATTGTCATAGCGCCCGCCCCCAAAGATCGCCCGGTATTCCCCGCTGGTATCCCAGGCTTCAAACACGGTGCCGGTGTAATACACCAGCCCTCGGATGATTTGGGGGGCAAAGCTGACGTAATCGCTGATCCCGTAAGCTTCAAGGGCGGCAAACATCTTCACCAGAGAGTCTGATTGCCGCCAGAGTTCCTGGTTCCCAATCAAATCGATCACCTGGCCGGTCTGCTTGGGGGTGAGACCCAGTTCAGCGGCATATTCCTGCCAGCTTTCTTCACTCATCTTGTCCCGCCGGTCGATCAGATTGAAAACCTCGCCCCGCATTTCAGGCGCGATATCAAAAGTTGCCAGATGTTTATCCATCAATTCCCGGTTATTCACCAGGATCCGCACCTCGCCCGAGGTGAGTCCGACTTCCTTGAGGAAGCTGGCCGCGATGGCAATCAACTCCGCGTCCGCCTCCGGGGAATCATCTCCCAGCAGGTCAATATTCCATTGGAAAAACTCGCGCGTCCGGCCTTTTTGCGGGCGTTCGTAGCGCCAGAAGGGGCCAAAAGACCACCAGCGCAGCGGGAAAGTCAGTTGGGGTTGCCGTGCAGCGACCATCCGGGCCAGGGTAGGGGTCAGTTCCGGGCGCAGGGTCAGCTTATCTCCGCCCCGGTCTTCGAACACGAATGACTGCTTCTCTACGATCTCCTGGCTTGATTTTGCGATGTACAACTCATAGGTTTCCAGCATTGGGCCTTCAAATTCGCTGTATCCGAAGGATTCGCTGACTTGGCGCATCTTCTCATAAAGCCAGATACGGGCGCCCATCTCTTCTGGGTAAAAATCTCGGGTGCCTTTTACGGACCGGACAACATCTCTTGCCATCTTGTTTTCCTTGCTGCAGAATTCAACTAACCTCTCAATTTTAGCATAAACTGGATTTTCGTCAGGCAATCCCTTAAGATCGAAGATTCTGCAGACCAGGAGATTTTAAAGATCGTGGGCAAATATTCCAGATCAATTGCTGCTGCCTGTCTCAATGATCACGACCACAGAGACACCATCTGGCGTTATGGAAACGCTTTCAAAGTTGGTGAGATCCTCCAGCCCGTTTTCGTCTGTCAGAATCTCTGCAATTTGCTCGTTGTAGCTTTCGAAATGGCTGCTATCAAGGGCATTGTTGCCTGACTGAACATTGGTGATCTTGGCGATAAGGTCTCCTTGACTGCTGCTCAATTCCAGATGGTATGAAACATCGTTTCCGGTAACTCCTTGAATCTCCACTTGGTCTGCATGGACATAAATGTAACCATTCCGTGGTTCAAGGGTCAGGCCAACCACCTGGTCAAAATTTCCGGCTGTCTCCAGCGCGGTTTGGATCAAGTCCAGTGATAGGCTGGTTTCCACCTTGAGGCTCCCATCACCGAGTGGATTGAAATTAATATTCGAATCGCCCAGGGGATTTATATTCGAACAAGCGAGAATCGCAAGCCCCAGAGCAACCAGTGCCATTAAGAGTTTTCCTTTTTTCATTTTATCCTCCATCCCAAGAATAATTAGAGTAATCAGGTCAATTTTAACTCATTTTAAGTTTTTAAGTCGAAGCCCGGTGATTGATTGCAGGGCGAGTAAATAGGAATTTCAGGGTCATTTGCCAATTGGCACGATCACCAAAACAAATCGCCAAAGATTAGCAAACCTGATTTTGGATTGGAACCAATTACTGGTACAATGACTTGAGAGAGATGATGAGAGAAACAAGGAGGGCTGGATGCCAACGGTAGGCGGTTTGTATTATTACGCGTCCAAGAATGGCAATGGACAACCGGTGCTGGTTCTGTTGCACGGTGCGGGCGGTAATCATCTCCACTGGCCCTATAACCTCAGAAGACTGAACAACTATAAAGTATATGCCCCTGATCTCCCGGGTCATGGTAAATCGCGCGGTCTGGGGGAGCAATCGGTGCAAAAATATGCCGCTGCGGTGGCGGAATGGATGCAAGCTGTCGGGATTAAAAAGGCTGTCATCGGAGGGCATTCCATGGGTGGGGCGATTGCCCAGACGATTGCCCTCGAATATCCGAATCTGGTCAGCGGGTTGATCCTGGTGGCCACTGCCGCCAAACTTTCCGTCAGCCAGGATATACTTTTCAAACTGTCCACGCCCAACAGCACACCTTCTGCAATTGAGTTGATCCTTAAGTGGTCTTGGATGCCCGGTACGGATGCTAAACTGCTGGAAAAAGTCCACGATCAGATGATGGGCATTCGCTCAGCTGTGATTTATGGAGATTATCTGGCCTGCAGCAATTTTGATCTGACAGGTAGGGTCAATAAGATCAAGGTGCCGACTCTGGTTATCGCTGGGGAGAGGGACGAAATGATACCCCTTGATATCCTCTGGCAGTTAGAGAGTGGCATAAAATCTGCCCGGATTGCGGTCATCCCGAATGCCGGGCATATGGTCATGCTGGAGCAACCCGACCAGGTGGCCAGAGAAGCCCAATCGTTTCTTGCTGATATTTCCTGACAAAACTGTCTGAAAGCCCTTTCAGGACTGTTAAGTACTCCAATTGGATATAGAGATACAATAAGTATAGGTAGATTGGTAAACCATCAACGCATTCACCAAATGGATGGTGGTGCTGGTTTTGTGATCACGGCATAGGCAAATGGGGATGGAAATTGTGAGGAAAATACCTATCTGAATTTCAGATATTGTGTACAGAATGAAGACACCTATTGTAAACAATCTCAAGATTTCTGATATGGTAGTTGCATCTGCCCGGAAACGTCTCTCCATTTTCGTTGCCGGGTTTTCATTAATCGGGATGATCCTCACTTATTTATTTATCCGTGATACCCAGGTCTTAATTTCATATCTCTTCCTCATTGCAATTACAATAGCAGCATTCCTGATTGTGCTTTTCTATCTAGAAAAATATGTTGCCGCTCAGCAATTTGCTGTCTTGGCTCTCTGGTGTCTATTTGCGTTTATCGGGATTTCACAGGGTAACACCAACACGATCATGATCACCGGGTTTCTGATGCTGGTGATGATTTCAGGTTATGCTTTCTATTTGAAGGGGGTAATCCAACTGGTGATTGCCAGCAGCTTCGTTTTAATAATCACTGGATGGATGGACATCAATGAGATTTCGATCTTTAAGGTAACTCTGCTTGAACCTCAAGCTAAAGTGGCAGTGGGTTTGCTTTTCCTTCTGATTGGGGGATCATACTATATTACCTCTCTGGAAATCCTTGGGCGCAATTACCTGCAAGTGCGTGAGTATCAGCGCCGGTATCTGGCCTTGTTTAATGATTCAATTGATGCGATTGTGATCCTCAGTCTGGAAATGGAAATCCTGGACATGAACCCCATTGGTCTCACTCTGACGGGCTATACTCTGGATGAGGTCAAGCGATTAGCTGCTGAGGATCTCGTGGTCAATCTTGAAGCTTATGCGCCCATTTGGGAAGAGCTGAGTAAACACCGTAAGGTTGATGCCATTGAGCATCAGGTGATTGCCAAAAATGGGGATTTAATTGATGTTGAGAGTATTCCTACCGAGGTCACGGACGAGGAAGGTAATACGCTTTATTACCAGGTGCATTTGAGGGATGTCCGCTCGCGAAAACGAGTTGAACAGTATCTTAATGACTTTAAACAACGCTATGAAGCCATGTTTGAGCGCGCTGAATACGGCTTCTTGCTCCTGAATAAGGATCTTGAGATTGTGGCTGCCAATTACCAGGCAGCCGAGATTTTTCGTTGTGACTACGCAAGCCTTCACAACCAATCGCTTAAAAAAATCCTGAAATCAGGGAGTTTCTCAAATCTCAAGAATGATATTGACACATTCAGGATGAATGGTGAGCTTCCGCCTCGGCGTTATCGTTTGGTGACCAAGCCGGGATACACCATCTGGATCGAGGCAAATATCGGCCTGGTGGGTGCCAATGGTGATCAACCACAGTACCTGCAATGGATCATCCGTGATATTACCGAGCAGAAGCAGCGGGAGAGCCAGTTGCTGAATGCGCTTCAGGAAATGGAGACTCTCGCCATGACTGACCCGCTCACCGGTTTGCACAACCGCCGTTCAATTCAACATTACGGTCAGATGCAACTGGAAAATTGCATACTGGAGAGCAAACCTTTTTGTGTCATTCTGATTGATGTCGATGCACTCAAGAAAATCAACGATACGTTTGGGCATCTGTCCGGAGATCAGGCCCTTAGTCAATGCGGGCAGATGCTAGTGGAAGGCAAGCGCCGGGATGATGCTGTTGGCCGTTGGGGTGGAGATGAGTTTCTGATGGTACTCCCCAATACCTCTCTTGATGATGCCGAAGTTGTGGCGCATCGGATATTAAACAAGATTAAACAGGTAAAGATTGGCACAGCCAGCAATAGAATCTCTTTAGCTGTCAGCATGGGCCTGGCGGGGTCAGATGCCGCCGCTGACTTTGAGGAGCTTGGATTTGAGACCATGGTGGCCATGGCTGACCAATCGATGTATCAGGCCAAGGAGAACAAAGGCGGCCAGATCTCCGTCTCCTACTCACCCGCATCAAATTTCCCCGCCTGATCATCCAGCCTGGTGCTGGAATCCGGGTTAAAATTATCCCTGAGATGAGCTTTCGTAAATTCTTTGTGTTTGGGTTCTGGCTGTTGCTCACCGCTGGATGCAGCAGCCAAGTGGCTTTGAACATCGTGCCTGGTTCTGCTTCGTTGGCCCCTGATCCATCCCCAACAGTTGTTCCCACCCTTCCCGTTGCGGCGCTTGTTGAACCTACCGGAACTGCCTCCCCGCAACCGGCGCCAACGCTTCACCCCACCGAGGTGCTGCCCCCCACAGCAGAGCCGCCAGCTATCCCTGGCATTATCCTCTTTGTTGGAGATGGGATGGGCGCTGCACACCGCCTGGCAGCCACCTGGTTGGTCAAAGGAGAGGCCGGTCTGCTGATTATGGATAGCCTCCTTGTCCATGGCTGGGCGCAGACCTCAGCAGTTAATGGGGCAGTGCCCGATTCTGCTTCAGCGGGAACAGCTTTTGCTACCGGCAGCCAAACTCACAACCGGGTGATCAGCATGGATACCAAGGGCCATCCGCTGACCACCATTCTTGAGCTGGCAGAACAGAAGGGCTGGGCAACCGGCTTGGTGACCACTGTGCCGATGGCTCATGCTACCCCAGCAGTCTTTGCTGCTCATGTTTCAGACCGCAGCAACAGGACGGAGATTGCCCGGCAAATGATTGCCAACGAGGTGGATGTACTCCTCGGCGGGGGAGAAGATGACTTCTTCAGCCAGGATGAGAATGGCTGCTATTTTGGGATTGGAAACCAGCCCAGCGGCAGCGGCCTGGTCAGCGTGGCAATCGAGTCGGGTTACAACTACCTCTGCAATCGTGATGAGTTGGTCGCTCTGAACCCCGCGCCGGGGATGAAAGTATTGGGGCTTTTTGCTGCAGAAGAGATTCCGGCCCCAATCTCTCCTACCTTGTCAGAGATGACCCAGACCGCGCTCTCCATTCTCTCCCAGGATCCTGACGGTTTCTTCTTAATGGTGGAGGCTGGTCAGATCGATTGGGCCGCGCACGAACTTGAGGCGCAAGCTGTTTTGCAGCACACTGTTGAACTGGATACGGCCGTCACGATGGCCTTGATCTTTTCACTCGAACGGGAGAACACGCTCTTAATCGTAGCGGCAGACCATGAGACCGGCGGGATGAGCCTGAACAAGGATGGCGGCGGGTCATACCGCCAGGACGGCCCGTTCGATATGCCCGATGGTACTCAATTTTGGGTGGATTGGACCACCACCGGCCATACGGGGGCCAATGTCCCGGTCAGTGCCCAGGGGCCGTATGCCGAGATGCTGGCAGGGGAGTACCACCTCACTCGAATCTTCGAAGCCATGGCGATGATGCTCAAAGGGGGCGAGTAGTTTGAGTTCGAATTAGCAAGCTGGGGTTCGAATCCCTCCGGGTGCGATACAGATGTGGCGGTCTTTAATATCAATGCCGCTGCATCTTATTTCCATATGAGGATCCCCTCCAGGTTTGGGAATATTCAAACTTATGCTATCTTGATTGATTGAGCGGCGATTTGCGTAATGGAGAAGACCACCTATCTCTATGAGACCTGATAGATCAACTTATTTTTCTTAGCCAATGGATTTTAGAGATATTTCAGAATGACCTAACGCAAATGAATCAATTGGCTTGATTTTCGTTATGCCTGGCTGTATAATTCGATCATACTATTTGTGATTAAAGGAACAATCATGATTATGATCTATCACCGCCAATCCTGAGGCAATCCTTGGAGTGCCGGGTTGCACTCCAGGTTTTGTCTGCGCACGCTGGGACGCGGTGAACCTTTCGCGTTCTAATCTGGTTACCACCTTTCTGGATGGCTGCCGTCAGCGTGTGCTGGCGGCAGTTTTGATTTAAACCAGAAAAAGGACGAACCATGAACCAACCCCGTGACGAACGCCCGATCCGCCTGACAACCCTCTCCAGTTGTTCCGGTTGAGCATCTAAGTTAAGCGCTGACGCGCTGGCGCAGGTGCTGCGCCCAATCCAAAAAATTTTCGATTCCAGCGATTATCCCAACCTGCTGGTAGGTTTAGGTGACCCAGATGATGCTGCCGTGTGGAGATTGGACAATCAACGTGCTCTGGTGGTGACCACTGATTTCTTCACGCCAGTGGTAGATGATGCCTTCGACTATGGAGCCATTGCCGCTGCGAACTCAATCTCAGATGTGTACGCCATGGGTGGGCGGCCCTTCCTGGCCTTGAACGTGGCGGCAATTCCGCCCCAATTACCCGCCGAAGTAGCCGGTGAAATCCTGCGAGGCGGTGCCGAGACTGCCCGTCAGGCTGGTGTTGTCATTGCTGGCGGGCACACTATTCAGGATGAAGAGCCAAAATATGGCTTAGTTGTCTTGGGTTTTGTTGATCCGGCTCACATGATAACCAAGGGCGGAGCAAGAATAGGCGATGTGCTGGTATTGAGCAAACCGCTTGGTTTTGGCACGATTACCACAGCTATTAAACAAGGGAAGGCTGATCAGAAGGATATTTATGAAGTTGTGGATTGGATGAAACGCTTAAACAATTTGTCGGCTAAATTAGCCTTGGAGTGTAATGTGCGCGGTGGAACAGATATTACTGGTTTCAGTCTTTTAGGACACGCCCTGGAAATGGCACAGGCTTCTGAGGTTGGTTTGCGGATACAGCTTAGAAAGGTTCCCATTATTCAAGGAGCAAAGCGATACGCCAAGGAATATCTGTTTCCCGGTGGTGCTTTCGATAACCGCCTCCATTTTGGTTCCCACGTACGGTTTCCGGTAGAAATCGATGAAACCGATATGATGCTGCTCTTCGACCCTCAAACTAGCGGGGGCTTATTGCTTAGTGTGCCGGCTGACCAGCTTGATTCTCTACTAAATCTTGCCGACCAGCTTGATCAACCAATGTGGTTAATTGGCGAAGTCATCAGAGGAGAAGGTGTTGAAGTAGTATCCTGAAAGAAAGCCAGGGTTTGATGCTCTTCTCTTCGAAGAGATGACAGCCAGTTACCAGATTGATATGGCGAAAGGAGGAAGTTTTTTGAAAATAATCTATCACCATCGATCCTGAAGTTCCACTGGGGGTGCCGGGTTGCACCCCGGGACTCGCCTGCTCACGCTGGGACGCTTTGAATCTGCTGCGTTCTGAACGGATATTTTCCAGCCTTATAGCTGCCGTCAGCGTGTGCTGGCGGTAGTACTGCTGACCTAAGCATCCAGGCGGTTTGATTACCGCCCCGATCAACAATCACAGTTTTGAGGAGGTTTGTAAAATGTCAGATCGATTCACCCGTTTCTTTGCTTCCCGGTGGGGAATTGTCCTCACCGGAGCAGTGATCGGATTATTGGCGTCCCTATTGCAAAAAGCTGGTAATCCCCCTAATATGGGCATTTGTGTGGCTTGCTTTGAGCGTGATATCGCTGGAGCCCTCGGTTTGCACCGGGCAGCGGTTGTCCAATACATACGCCCTGAGATTATTGCTTTTGTACTGGGCTCAACCCTGGCTGCGCTGTTCTTTCGGGAGTTCAAACCAAGGGCTGGGTCCGCTCCCATTGTTCGCTTCATATTGGGGGTATTCGCAATGATCGGCGCACTTGCCTTTTTAGGCTGTCCCTGGCGGGCACTTTTACGACTGGCAGGTGGTGACCTCAATGCCATCGTAGGCCTGGCAGGCCTGGTGATAGGAATCACGATCGGGGTCTGGTTTCTGAAACAAGGCTACACACTTGGGCGCTCATATCCTGTCCCCGCAAGCGTTGGTTGGATTATGCCTGTTCTCATGGTTGGATTGCTGTTGCTGCTCCTCTTCCAGCCCCAGTTCAGTGAGGGAGGGGCAATTTTCTTCAGTGAAAGCGGACCTGGCTCTTTGCACGCCGCGGTTTGGATTTCACTTGGTGCAGGGTTGATCATCGGATTTCTCGCTCAAAGGACGCGCTTTTGTACAATGGGTTCTATTCGGGATGTGATTCTAATGGGGGATACACACCTGATTAGTGGGGTAGGTGCTTTGGTGGTGATAGCCTTCATTGTCAACTTGATTTTTGGACAAGTCCACTTCGGGTTTGCGGCTCAACCGGTGGCCCATAGCAATCATCTCTGGAACTTCTTGGGGATGGTTTTGGCGGGATTGGCCTTTGCCCTGGCGGGCGGTTGTCCTGGCCGGCAACTTTTTCTCTCCGGGGAAGGCGATGGCGATTCAGCCGTTTTTGTTCTTGGGATGATCACTGGAGCTGCGTTTTCCCATAATTTCTCCCTAGCTGGATCCCCCGATAAACTGGTTGATGGTGCATTGGTGGTTGGAGGTATCAGCACATATGGTCAGGCAGCTGTCATCCTGGGAATTTTGGTATGCCTGGTATTGGGATTCACGCTCCGTGAGCGGTTTGAATAATTGAAAGGAGGAACAAATGAAAACAGTAGATGCCCGAGGGTTTTCTTGCCCGGAACCTGTTTTACGTACCCGAAATGCTTTGAAAACATTGCCAGCCGGGGAAGAGTTGGAAGTCCTGGTCGAAACGGTAACCTCGCGTGAAAACGTACGCCGTTTTGCCCTGACTCAGAAGTGTGAGGTTTCCTTCGATGAGACCGAAGATGGCTTTCGGCTAATCATACGTAAGCCATGATCTCTAATCACCGAGAATTGATTTATTTCGATAACGCTGCGACCTCCTGGCCTAAACCGCCAGGAGTCGCAGTGGCGATGACAGATTTCATCCACAAGATTGGGGCCAATCCCGGCCGCTCTGGTCATCGCCTGGCAGTTGATTCCAGCCGGGTAGTGTATGCTGCCCGTGAAGCTGTTGCCCGTTTGTTCAATTCCCCTGATCCGTTGCGAGTGGTCTTTGGGGGCAATGTTACCGAGGTTCTCAATTTGAGTTTGCGCGGTTTGCTGCGGTCTGGCAACCATGTCATCACCACAAGCATGGAACACAATTCTGTTATGCGGCCACTGCGAGCCTTGACACGCCAGGGCGTTGAGTTGACAGTGGTGCCATGTTCACCGGCTGGGTTGCTGAATCCCGAAGACATCCAGGCTGCGATCCGACATAATACCGTCCTGATAACCGTCAACCACGCCTCCAATGTGGTCGGCACCCTTCTCCCGGTAGCTGATATCAGCCAAATCGCCAGGGCGCATGATCTCCTCCTGCTGGTGGATGCAGCTCAAACCGCCGGAGCCTATCCTATCAATATTCAAACCGACGGCATTGATTTACTAGCCTTTACCGGTCATAAATCACTGTATGGCCCAATGGGTACTGGCGGGTTGGTATTTGGTGAACGCGTCGATCCAGATTGGATTGAGCCGCTCAAGAGAGGCGGCACAGGCAGCCGTTCGGAACGGGAAGAACAACCAGATTTTCTGCCTGATAAGTTCGAAAGCGGTACTCAAAACGCCGTTGGGCTGGCCGGACTAGAAGCTGGTATTCACTGGGTCTTGGATCAGGGTGAAGAAACCATCCGCTCCCATGAGTTGGGGCTGCTACGACAACTAATGGAAGGTTTACTGGAAATTGCCGGGGTAACCGTTTATGGCAGCTTAGATGCAAATCTGCAAACGGCAACACTCTCTTTCACCTTGGACGGGATGTCTCCATCAGAAGTTGGGCTGCGCCTGGATGAAGATTATGGCGTTTTGTGCCGGGTTGGGCTGCATTGTGCGCCTGCGGCTCACAAAACCATAGGCACTTTTCCGGTAGGCACCGTCCGGTTTGGTCTTGGTGCTTTCAACACTGATGAAGAAATCCAGATTGGTATCAAAGCAGTTCAACAGTTAGCCTTGGAGGTTAAATGAGTGATCCAAAGCATGCTGTGATTCTAGTGTATGCTACCAGCCATGCCCTCCGGGCAGAGCAACTTCTAGCCGAAGTTGGGATTCAGGGTAAACTCATCCCCGTGCCCCGTCATCTAAGTTCAGATTGTGGTGTTTGTTTGCGAATCGATCAATCTGCGATGGAGATAGCCGGACAGTTATTAAAAAATGCTGGGCTAAAAATTCAAGGGATATCTGTAATATGAAGTACTGAGTCGCCTTTCCAAGCTAGATAGCTGTTGCCATTAGCTTGGAAACTATAGAAGTGATAGACGATGTGGATGGTTTTAACACCACATCTTGACCCTATGGTCATAATGGACCCAGATAAAGGCAGTAGATAAAGCAACCTGCCGGCATCGGATCATTTTTAAGAAACCTAAGTTGCTGCCATATTTCACCATATTTTCGATCAAGGTAAAAGCTGCCCTAGCCCTCTATCCCCAATCCCGCAAAAAGGCTGCACCTTTGATCTCAAACCAAGGCAGCAACTTGGGTGAAGGATTTTTGATCTGGCAGAGCAGATTAATAGGGGATTAGCAAACGAATCCACTTTATCTGATAATTTCTACTCTCCCCTCCTCTGATGGCTGTGTGCTGGTTTTGTTTGTGAAATTTCTAACAATCTTCTTATGTAATATTGTGCTTTTTTTCACAAATTAGCGGTATAATCTGGTTGAGTTCATCAAAACTACAAACTATTCGAAAGGAATTTGAAAAATGAACTACCCAGAAAAGTACAAAAAAATTCTTGAGTGCATGGGCACTTATGGCAAGGCCAGCCCCGATGTGATGAAAAGCTTTCAGGGACTCCACCACGCAGCTGGATCTGATGGGGTGTTGGACACCAAAACCAAAGAGCTGATCGCTCTGTCCATTGCAGTTGTCGTCCGCTGCGGCGGTTGTATTGCCTTCCATGTGCACGATGCAATCAAAGCCGGGGCCACCCGGGAAGAGATCATCGAAGCCCTGGATGTCGCCGTGTTGATGGGCGGCGGACCAGCTTTGATGTACGTGATGGAAGCGATTGAAGCCCTCGATCAATTTGAGGTGACGCTGGCATCCAACGGGAATTTCTAAGTACCGGAAACCGAACTTAAATTATCGGTAGAGGATTACAGGTTGCATAAAAGGTTCTGCAAATTTATTTGCAGAACCTTTTCATTAAGCAATTATATCTTCCAGAAGTTCAGATCGGTCCTTAAAACAAGACAACCCTGCAAATTAATTTGCAGGGTTGTAAATTAAGCAAACAGATTTGATTAATCTTGTTGGTCTTCCTCGTCCTCATCGCCAACCAGTTCAGGCTCGATACCCTCTTCGCCTTCCAGTTCCTCGGCCAGTTCTTCTTCCTCAGCGAGGGCGGCGGCCGGCATGGTCACCACAGCAAGCATCTCGGTTGGGTCGGAGAGCACTTCCACGCCCTTGGGCAGCACCAGGTCTGACACGGTGATCGTGTCACCAATGCTTTCAAGGGAGGAGACATCCACCACCAGCGACTCGGGCAAGTCACCAGGCAGGGCCTCCACCTCGACGCTGTCGGCGCCGGTCATGATGATGGCACCGAATTCCTTCTCTGCAGGAGAAGTGCCTTCAACGAACACATTCACCTGGGTGCGTACGGTTTCGGTCATCGAGATCTCCAGGAAATCGATGTGCTCGTATGCCCCGGTGAGGATCCCGCGCTGGCGGTCACGCACCAGGACAGTATGGTCTTCGCCTTCCACATCAATGGTCAGCACAGTCGCCTGACTGACATCCCGCAGGATCTTAGTGGTGGAGCGCAGATCGAGCATGATCGGGAGCGGTTCCATGTGTTTGCCATAGATAATTGCGGGGAGTTTGCCCTCGCGGCGGAGGACTTTGACCTTCTTGCCGGTCACAGTCCGGCGAGAAGCTTCTAATTTTACTCTATCCATTTGTACCTTCCTTCAGGACGCCTCTCACCGGGCGGATGATTCCTTCCCGATTACCTTCGTCCCTCAGATAGTGAGTTGATTATCTGATCTGTTGACCAAACGGACGCAATTTTAGTCAGAAATTGGCGATAAGTCAAGATAGTGGTCAGCAGGTGCTGGTCAGAAGTCAGTGGTTGTTGGAAACTGGCAACCGGCTATTGATTACTGGTTGCTGTCATTCAATCCGGCCTCGTTTGAGCCGTTCGCCGGCATCGTCGTTGAGAGGAATATACACCCGGATGTGAGTACCCTTGCCTACATCGGAGGAGATTTGGAAAATGCCGTTGAGCAGGTCAGTGCGTTCGCGCATGTTCACCATTCCCAGGCTGCCGCGCTGTTCGTATCCGGCATCCACCTCACCCACATTGAAGCCCACGCCGTTATCCTCAATTTCCAGCAGCACCACTTCCCGGTGGATCTTTTTCAAACTAACGCGGATCAACTCGGCTTCGGCATACTTGCGGGCATTGTTGACTGCCTCCTCAACGATATAGAAGACGACACCTTGTTTGCTCATTTCCAGTTCCTCGACGGCTTCCTGATCCACCTCGATCACCACGCGCTGCTCATAGGTGTCCATGGTCTTTTCCGCCATCGAGATCAGGGCGGCGGCCAGTCCGCTGGTTTCAAGCGCCAATGGGCGCAATGTGAACAACATATGCCGGATTTCCTTGGTGGAGCGGCGGGCCAGGTCTTCGATCTTGAACAGTTCTTCCCCCGCTTTGGCCGGGTCCCGGTCAATCAGCCGGCGGGCGAAGTTCACCCGCATGGCAATTGCGGCTACGGATTGGGTCGGGCCGTCGTGGAGTTCGCGGGCAAGCTGCTTGCGGGCGTCTTCCTGGATCTCCATGATGCGTTCTTTTTCCAATTCCAGATCTCGGTAAAGGCTGGCATTCTGCAGTGCGACCACCGCCTGGCGCCCGATAATGTTTAGGATCTCTGTTCGGGCTGAGTCAAAGAATTCTGGATCGGGGTGGCCAAATACCAGAGAGCCGTAAATTTCTTGGTTATTCCGGATTGGATAGGTATATACAGCCCCGCACTCTCTCAGGGTGACAAACTTCAGCAGCTCTGGGTCATCTGCTGGATTGAGGCATTTGCGTGCCTGCATTGATCTGAGGCTTTCGTAGATTGTCCCGGCACGCACAGGGATTGTGGTTCGCAGATCTGAAGCGGTAAAACGCCGGGCAGAATTGACGACCAATTTCTCGCCGCTGAAGAGAAGCACGGCACTGGCCAGCAGGTTATCCATCCCTGGTTCAATCAGCACCTCAGCGGCGGTGTCCAGGGCGGTATCCAGCACTTTGTCCAGATTTAGGGTAGAGGTCAGCCGGGTGGTGACCCGGTAAAGGGCGCGGATGCGGTCATATTCCTGGCGCTGTTGGCGTTCCAGTTCAGCCTGTTCAAACTCCAGCTGATTTTGGAGCGCATATCCCACCTGCTGGGAGACCATTCCAGCCGCCAAGCCCGTCAGGACCAGCACGATAGCCGGCTGGAGCAGGGCTGCCAGTCCTGCCGCGTTGCCTAGCTGCATGGAGAGGATCATCCCAAAAACAAGCACCGCAACTGCCGCTGCAATGGCCCCTCCCCGGAAGCGGAAATACAGGGCCGCAACCAGCACGGGAAGCATGCCGGCCCACAGGAACCCGGTGTTCCCGTAAGCCACCAGGATTGCAAATAGCAGTCCCACACTCCCTGCTGCCGCCAGAGAAACAATCTGATGGGCGGGCAAGCGTTTGTTGAGCAGTGAGAACACTGTCAGGAGCAGCGTCCAGGCCCCGGCGAGTAAAATCAGGACAATCGCAGAAGGGGAGAAAGCCTGTCCCCAGCCAAGGGCTGCTGCGATTCCGGTTAGGCTGACCCAATGGATCAGAATATTGATACGATCGATTGTCAGAGTGGTCTTGGTGGGGTGCATGTTAACATCTTACATCAAAACAGGTTGATTTGCCAGTTGAGGGGATGGGGTTGAGATCATACCAGTTTTTTCCTCCGGATTGGGTGAATATCGTCTGATCCCCAGAAAGGAAGTAGAGTGATCCCAAGAGGAAGATAAACCTCTGGCGGGATGCCGATATCGGCGAGGAACAGGTCACCGGCCAGTGGATTCACCAGCCCGGGTTTTGGCAGCGCCAGAGTGAGGGTTTGGCTTGCCTGGACAAAGGCTCCCGGAGTGTCGCCGGTTGTGGCATGCAGCCCAGAGGGTATGTCCAGCGAGATGACCGGTTTGCCAGATTGGTTGATCAGTTTGATCCATTCAGCAGTTATTCCGGTTGGCGCCCCGTGCAGACTGTATCCAATCATTGCATCCAGAATCAGATCTGCTTGTGCCACGGCGCTTGCCACCTGGGAGGTGGGGGTTATCTGAAGCCCTGCACGGCGGAGGATATTGAGCTGCACCTTGGGAGGGTGACCCAAGTTGTCTTCAGACTTTGTGAGCAGGATAGAAATTTTTACGCCATGGTTGTGCAGATGCCGTGCTGCGCACAGTCCTCCTCCGCCATTGCCCCCCGAGCCGGCAAAAACAGCCACTCTTGTTTCGGTTAGATTGTCCAACTGACTGGCTGCCATCCTTGCCAGGCTGCGGCCAGCATTTTCCATCATTTGAAGGATGCCGAGACGAAAATCTTCAACTGCAATCCGGTCTGCCTCCCTCATCTGGACTGCGTCCACATGAGGGAGAGGTATCCATTCCCGGGCGGATTGAGACAAGATTTCAAACAGGGCTTGTTTTGTCTTCATCATGCTTCTCTACCCTCAAGTTTACCGGAAATCCTTCCCTTAGTAACTCTCAATTTTGCAATTCGACGATTAAAGTTTTAGGCTATAATTTTAGTTATGTTGGTGTATCTCAAATCCCGAATTATGGGTTCGATCCGCTTTATTAGGCGGGTGATCGCTTCATTTGGGGAACACGGCAGTGTGCGGCATGCGGCTGCCTTATCTTATTACACTTTATTCTCGTTGTTCCCTCTGATGCTTTTCCTGGTTTACATTGCCAGCTTTTTCTTTCCCTCTGAGGCATCGCGGCAGCAACTGGCAGCCTATCTTGAGGGTTTCTTTCCGGTGGGGGCTAACAACCTTGAGAATATCCTGGAACAAACCTGGCAGGCTCGCGGCTCGATCGGGATTGTGGGTGGTCTGGGCTTGATGTGGGGCGGGTCTTCGATCTTCACGATCATGGAAATATCGCTGAGCCGCATTTTCGATTCATCGCCGCGCGATTTCTGGCGCAGGCGTTTGCTTGGGGCGCTTTCTGTGCTGGCAATTGTGGTGACCTTCCTGGCTTCATTCTCGATTGGTCCGATTACCAACCTGTTATTGGAAAGCACTGGAGGTGGCCGCTGGATTACTGCTTATTTGATGGAGCTTACCACACTTACGCTGATCATGACCATTATTTTCCGGGTGTATCCCAATGAGCACGTTTATTGGGGAGCGGCTTTTGCCGGGGCTTTCTCCTCGGCAATATTATTGATGATTGCCAAGTTCGGCTTCAGGCTGTACACCTCATCTGTATTGAATCGCAGCGGTTTGCTTTACGGCAGTGTGACTTGGTTCATGACGCTGGCGCTGTGGATCTATCTGGTGGGTGTATTGATCCTGTTTGGGGCTGAGTTTGCAGCCGCCTTCCAGTACCGCCAGAAGGTGCTGGCGCAAAATAAAAAGCAACCCCAATAAGGGGTTGCTTTGGGTGGATGAAGGGGATCGAACCCTCAACCACCGCATCCACAGTGCGGCGCTCTGCCATTGAGCTACATCCACCAAGTGGACGGTAT
>JAFGDK010000089.1 GCA_016932165.1 Anaerolineales bacterium | reverse complement strand
GATGGTGTTAATTGTGCTGTTGCCAACCAAACAACCCCAAATGGTTATTACAATGTTGAACGGATGCTTAAATCTATCGTAAGACGTGGGGAAGTCGCCACCTGAGGGACTTGCCAGGAGGCGCGAGGTCTCGTGCCTGAAATGCTTGTGGAAAACGTTCGGTTAGGAACAATGGACTTACTAGGTGATTGGACAATAGAAGCAGATGAGGTTTTGGTGTTCTAGAGCCTCCTCACAATAGTGTCTCTATCAAGTAAATCAAAATGAACAAGACCTTGCCCTTTTTAAGTAAGGACGTTTTCATGGTCTCAGCCTGAATATTTATGGGGAAGAGCCAAGCTCCATTATCGGTGATTATTATGATGATAACGGTTACAAAGATTGGTGTAATTGTAGGGGTGGGACTTACTCAAAGGAAGTGTATTATGATCTTATCGGGAATGTAATTGGCGCAGTTCAGCGTTGCGATTTTCCGTGATCTGCTTCAATGCGTAGAACTTGACATATCCCAGCCTGTGGATATTCATCCTGCCCGCCGAATTGGCAGATATTCCTCAGTAGCTCAATCGGCAGGCAATCGGCTGTTAACCGATGGGGTTCAGGTTCGAGTCCTATGCAAGATACCCACCGATGCCCGATTGCACCCCCAATCGGGCATTTTTGTTTATAGTGGGGGGTTCTCCAAGCTGTGTTCGGGAACCCTCCATTTTGTGCGCTCCATCATTTGGGTGGGTTCAGACCGTTGCGGTCTAGAACCCACCCCTACAGGGGGTGGGAGGTCATCTACACAAGCGCCTGCTGAGTGCTGAAACCTTCCTAATGGTATAATTGTAAGACAAGCTTAATTAATATCTTTGCAGGAGTGTGCTATGTCTGGACATAGTAAATGGTCAACCATCAAGCATAAAAAAGGCGCCAACGATGCCCGGCGCAGCAAGATCTTCACCACGCTGGCCAAGGGGATTGCAATCGCGGCGCGTGAGGGCGGCGGCGACCCAGAAATGAACATCGGCCTGCGACTGGCGATCGAGAAAGCCAAAGCCGCCAACATGCCCAAGGACAATATCGAGCGCGCCATCCGGCGCGGCACCGGCGAGGACAAGGATGCTGCCGCCCTTGAGCGCATCGTGTATGAAGGTTACGGGCCGCACGGCGTGGCGTTCATCATCGAAACCGTCACCGACAACCGCAACCGCACGGTCGCTTCCCTGCGCCACACCCTCAGCAACGCCGGCGGATCTCTCGGCGAGACTGGTTCGGTGGCCTGGCAATTCACCCCGCGGGCATATTTCTCCTTACCCGCCAACGGCCGCAGCGAAGATGACGCCTATGAACTGGCCATCGAAGCCGGCGCAGAAGACGTGATCTACGATGGCGAACTGATCGAGATTTTTGGTGAGGGCAGCGCTTTCAAGCAGATCAGCGACCAGCTGCGCGCGATGGGCATCCAAACCGAGGTGGCTGAACTGCGCCAGTTCCCCAACCAGGCAATGGCTCTCGATCCGCAGCAGACCGTCCAGGTGATGCGCGTGATCGAAAACCTGGAAGAGCTGGACGACGTGCAGCAAGTCGATTCCAACTTGGCGATCACCGATGAAGCGTTGGACATTCTGGCTGCCGAATAACCCCGGAAATCAATATGCTGGTATTGGGCATTGACCCCGGAACCGCCACGACCGGCTACGGCCTGGTGCGCCAACTGGAGGACGGCAGCCTGCAGGCTGTGGCGCATGGCGCCATCCTGACCCCGGCCAATACCCCGATGCCCCAGCGGCTGGATAAACTGTATACTGAACTGCAAGAAATACTCCGTCTCCACCGCCCGGAAAGCGCCGCGGTGGAGAAGTTGTTTTTTTCCAAGAATGTCAAAACTGCCCTCAGCGTCGGGCAGGGCCGCGGCGTGGTGCTGCTGGCTCTGGCGCAATCCAAACTCCCGATTGGAGAATATACCCCCAATGAGATCAAACAGGCTGTCACCGGGTATGGGAATGCCGGAAAATCCCAGGTGCAGGAGATGGTCAAACTGCTGCTTGGACTGGATGCCCGCCCCACACCAGATGATGCCGCCGATGCCCTGGCGGTGGCGGTCTGCCACCTGCACCACAGCCGTTACCAGGCGCTGATGGAGGAATGATGTTTATGTCTCCGGAATTTGATGTTTTTGTGCGTTTCGCTACTGCCGTCGCGATCGGTTTTTTGATTGGCGTACAGCGCGAGATTGCCCTGGTTCACAAAGACCGCTCGATCATCGCCGGCGAACGCACCACTTCCCTCCTCAGTCTGGGCGGGGCGATTGCTGCCATGCTCGCCGACTTGTACCATTTCCCCTCTATCCTGATCGCGTTCCTGGCCGCCGTCACTCTGTTTGTCGGGATTGGCTATTTTGCCGAATCCTGGCAGCGCGGCAGGATCGGGGTGACCTCTGAGATGGCGATCCTGATCTCGGTGATGATTGGGGTGCTCTGCTACCAGGGGGAACTGGGTCTGGCGGTTGCCCTGGGGATTGCAACCACGGTGATCCTGTCGATTAAAGTGCAGACAGATCAGTTCGTCAAAGCGCTCTCGCGAAAAGAACTTTACGCTGCCCTGCAGTTGGCGGTGATCAGCGCGATCGTGCTGCCTGTGCTCCCCGACCGGGGGCTGGCTGGCCCGCCGCTGGATGTGCTCAACCCCTTCAACATCTGGCTGATGGTGGTGTTTATCTCGGCGATCAATTTTCTGGGATATGTATTTGCCCGGCTGGTCGGCCAGCAAGGGATTGAACTCTCCGGGTTCATCGGCGGTCTGGTCTCCAGCACGGCGGTTACCCTGGGCTTTTCAGAGCGCAGCAAACGCCAGCCAAATCTTTCTCAATCTTTAGCGGTGGCCATCATAATTTCCTGGACGGTGATGTTTGCCCGCATGCTGGTGCTGGTCTGGATCATCCACCGTGGACTTTTCAACAAAGCCTGGCTGCCGCTGGTCATTTCGGGTGTTGCCGGGTTGATCTACAGTGGTTTCATGATCCTCCAGCGGCGGAGTGATGAGAAAGGTGATATCAAGCTCAAAAACCCGCTTGACCTGGCTGCCGCCATCCGCTTTGGGGTGCTCTTCACGGTTGTCTTGCTGATCTCAAGCGCTGCTCAATACTACTTTGGGGATGTTGGCGTGCTGGTCTCTTCTGCGATCTCCGGTCTGGCGAATGTCAGCGCGATCACCCTGACGGTGGCGGAACTCAGCAGGGATGGTGTGATCGGGTTGGAGGTTGCCACGCAGTCATTATTATTCGCGGTTGTCACCAATTTAGTCTCGAAAGGTCTGGTCGTGATTCTCGGTGGGGATAAAATGCTCCGCCGGGCGATCTTGCCCGGGCTGATCCTGATGCTGGTAACCGCAATTGTGATGGTGATATTCTTCTAGTAAGGAGCAATTATGATCTCAAGCGTCAATGGGCGGGTGGCAGAGCGCACTGAAGACAGTCTGGTGGTCGAGGTGGGCGGGGTGGGCCTTGAAGTATTCACCACTGCAGACCTGTGCCACCAAGCAGAAGTGGGGAAGCTGATCTCGCTGCAAACCTATCTGGTGGTGCGCGAGACAGAGCTTTCTCTGTACGGTTTTTCTACTCGGGAGGAGCGCGAATTTTTCACCCTGCTGCTGGGTGTTAATGGGGTTGGACCACGTCTGGCCCTGGCAGTGCTTTCCACGCTTAACCCAAATGCAATCCGGCGGGCAGTTTTTGCAGAGCAGCCCGAAGTCTTCAATCGGGTTTCTGGGGTAGGTAAGACCACGTCTGAAAAAATCCTGCTCCATCTTCGCAATAAGATCAAGGATGTGGATGGGTTTGAAGCTGCGGCAGCCCTTGATGACCTGGATACCGAGGTGATCGGTGCTTTGACGGCCTTAGGATACAGCATCGTTGAGGCACAAGCTGCCCTCCAAAGCATTCCAAAGGATGCTCCCAGAGACGTGGAAGAACGTCTCCGTCTGGCCCTGGCTTATTTTTCGTGAAGCAGTGAGATGGACGAGCAAAACCGGTTGGTCGAGTTCAATGAAGAGCATCTGCGCATATTGCTGGAGAGCGAAGCAATTGCCAATATCAGCCAGGTGCTCCACCAGGACCTCGAGTTGGAGGCGGTCTTCGGGCATGTGGTGCACGAAGTGATCAGCGTGATCGACCAGGGATACCGGGCTGTGATCCACCTTTATGATGAGAAACACCAGCGCCTACACGCTGTTGCGCTAAGCGAGAATAAGAATGGCGAAACTGAGACCAAGACCTTGCTCCATCTGCGTGTAAACCCGAGGAACGAATTTGATTTTGATCTTCTGGAAGAAGAAGACCTGCATTTTGTGAGCATGCACACCGGTGAAGGGGTTGCTGGCAAAGTGATCGAAACCGGCAAGGGGATCATGATCAGTGATACCCATGGAGACAGCAGATTTGTGCAACCCGCGGCTGCCGGGCGGATGCGCTCCCTGGTGGTTGCTCCGATCCTCAGTGAGGAGAAGCCGCTAGGCACCCTCAGCGTGCTGGGTGATGCCCCTGGGCTGTTCAGCTCCCGGGATCAGCGTCTTCTGGATAAGATATGCGTTCAGGTGGCTGCGGCGATCAGGAATGCCCGTTTGTTGGAATCAGCCCGGCAGCAGCGAGCCCTGGCCCAGGCACAGGCAGAAATCGCCGCCCTGCTTAACCAGACCCTTTCGATGGATGAAATCCTAGCCGGCATCATTAACCATACCAGGCGTTTTTTTGGCGCCCGGGCTGCCAATGTGATACTGGTTCGGGAAGGCCGCCTGGAAGTGGTGCGAAAGGTCGGGTATGACCAGGGTGATGTGCCAGAAAAAGGCCAGTTCTTTCAATTAACCGATCTGCCGGAAGATCATCACATCCGGCGAGCGTTTCAAAGTGGTGAGGCGATCCTGGCTGGCGATACATACGATCCCGAGTGGCAGCAAGCCGGTCTGGTCGGCTGGATCAGGTCATTTGCCTGCCTCCCGTTGAAGATCGGCAGCCAGGTGATTGGCTTGCTGAATGTGGAAAGTGAACGGCCGAATGTATTTAGTGAAAAGGAAAAAGCGCGGCTGGAGACCTTTGCCAATTCAGCTGCCTCGGCGGTGAACAATGCCCAACTTTACCAGGAGCTGGCCCAGACATTGCAAACCGAAAAGGAAACCCGCCAGCAGTTGATCCGGGCAGACAAACTTACGGGAATGGGCCGGATGGTCGCCTCGGTGGCCCATGAGCTGAACAATCCCCTGCAAACGATCAAGAATTGTCTTTTCCTGATTGAACAATCCTATCAGGGCCAGGAAGATGCCGATCTGCTGGAACTGGCGCTCTCGGAGGTGGAACGTCTGAGCGGAATTGTAAACCGGCTGCGGGATGTTTATCGCCCTGCCCTTTCAGGCCAGTTTGTCCGGATCAACCTTGGCGACCTGTTAGAGGACCTTGAGCCCTTGCTTGAAACTCATTTGCGCCGGAATGCGGTGGCTCTTGACCTTGAGATCGAAGACCTGGATCAAATCTATATTCAGGCCTACGCCGATCAGATTAAACAGGTTTTTCTGAATTTGAGCCTGAATGCCATTGAAGCCATGCAGCCGGAAGGGGGTGTGCTCACCGTTAGTACCCGTATCGAGGCTTTTGGCAAACAGGTGGGGATCGCCTTCTCGGACACTGGGCCAGGTATCCCGGAAGCAGATTTGAAAGTCATCTTTGATCCGTTTTACACCACAAAATCCACTGGTCTGGGATTGGGACTTTCAATTTGTTATGATATTGTTCATAACCACGGCGGGGTGATTGATGTGAGTAATAATGATGATCAGGGCTCTACCTTTACCGTGTGGCTGCCGCTTAACCCGGACCAGGAAAAGGGGAGGGAAGAGTGACCCCGAGTATTCTGATCGTAGATGATGAAGAAAAACTGCGCATCACCTTGTCTCGGATTCTAAGCAAGGCGGGATTCAATGTCACAGCCGCTGCCAGCGGGGAGGAGGCGCTCAATTTGACCCAGGCTGGACCATTCGATCTGGCATTCATTGATCTGATGATGCCGGGTATGGGCGGGTTGGCGCTGTTGGCTGAATTTCGAGCCCATTACCCCGAGATGCCGGTTCTGATCCTGACCGCCCATGCCACTCTCGACTCTGCAATAGAAGCTGTCCGGCAGGGGGCCAGGGATTATCTGCTGAAGCCAGCTGACCCGCAGCGGATCATCGAACGGGTGGGTGAAATTCTGGTTGAACAACTGCAGCCTCAACGCCAGCGGGAAATCCTCTCACAGATTCAAAACCTGGTCTCCGAATTGGGGCAGATTTCGGACAAGGAAACCACTCCCCCAGTCATGCCCGCGATCCACGATCCGGCCAGGTTTTTACAGCGTGGTCCATTTGTTCTTGATCTGCAGGTTCATTTGTTGAGCATGGAAGGCAATCATATCCCCCTCTCGCCGACCAACTTTGATTATCTTGTCACCCTTGTCAGGCATGCGCCAAATCCTGTTTCTTACCAGGTGCTGGTGCGTGAAGCCCAGGGGTATGATGTTTCGCTCTTTGAAGCGCGAGAAATGACCCGCTGGCGGATTCATGAATTGCGCAAGGCGATTGAGAAGGACAGCAAATCACCCCAATACCTGATTACCGTGCGGGGAATCGGGTATAAATTGATGGTCTGACCGGTTTTTTAGAAAATGTGGAACTTTCTCCAATCTTTCCTAAGGAAACCCCAATAATGGGTTATCCTCGATTCACTACAATAAAATTGGACGGCGGCACCGGCTGTCTGGTTTGATTTTTTTCTGCCTACAAAATTATGGAACCACAAACGATCCTGATTGTAGAAGATGACCGCATTTTTGCCAAAGCTCTTGCCCAGGCGTTAATCTCAGGAGCCGAAGGGCAGTACCGGGTTGAGCTGTGCAGTTCTGACCGCCAGGCAATTTTTCATTTGGCTCAGGACAAGATTGATCTTCTGATCTTCAGTGATAATCTACCCGAAGATCACCGCCAATCTGTATTTGCTCAATTGGCTCAGCGTTACCCGGAGATGAAAACGATCCTTTTAGTTGATCAGCATTGCGCTGATCCGAATTACTTGAGCAAGAACCGCATTCAAGGATGTCTCTCTCGCCCCTTTGACATGCTGGATTTTCTGCTGGTGGTGCAGCAGGTTTTATCTCCTGCTGTGAACCCACAAACCGAGAAAGACACTTTCAGCCTATTGATCCTTGAAGATGATGAGGGTTTGCGCCGGATCTACTCCCTGGCGTTATCTAAATTTGAATCCGGGGTAATCGATCAAGCTGCCACAATGGATGAGGCCAGATCTCTGCTGGAAAATAAGGATTATGATATTCTTATCAGTGATGTCCGGATTGGCCGTGATCGTGCAACAGATATTCTGGCAGAGTACCGGCCCAGGTTTAATGCTCACGGCACAAAGATTGTAATGTGCTCAGCCTTTGGACAATACCGCCATCTGCCAGCTGAAGTGGACCACTTTTTAGAGAAACCAATCTCAGTGGATAAACTGGTTAGGCTGGTCGGAGAATTGACGGGAATCCAGGTGAATGGGAACAAGAGATAAAAAGATGAAGGGCGAACTCTTACTGATCGAAGACAGCCATAATACCCAGATGATTGTGAAGAAAATTCTGGAATTACAGGGGTATTCATTACAAACTGCAAGCGATGGGATTTCCGGATTGCGTAAAATAGAAGAACTGACTCCCAAAGTGGTGCTGCTGGATATCTCTTTACCGCAAATGGACGGGATGGAAGTTGCCCGGAAGGTGCGCTTCCATGAAAATGAGACCGTGCAAAACACAGTGCTGATTGCCCTCACCGCCATGGCAGCTTCAGGGGATCGGGAGCGATTCTTTGATGTAGGCTGTGATGATTACCTGCCCAAACCGTTTCGGTCTGCCCAGTTGGTTGATATTGTCCAGAAATATATGTCCGCAGATTATATCCCTGGCGAATCAGTTAACCCCGGGATGCTGCGGCGTAAAAAGGTGGCTGAGATGGAAGCCTACCAGACCAGGATTGCAGAACAGCAGGCAGCAGAGAAAGAAGGAACCGCGGAACAAGGACAAGCCACCCAGGAACCGCCAAAGCCAAAGCCCGCACCCAGGAAGCAAGGCGCATCACCCGTGGAGCCTATCTCTGGTAGAAAGGCTTCCCTCAAGATAGGGGGGGATTTTCTCAGCGAGTTGCTGGACCCTGAGTTGGTTGAACCAGTGGACCCGATTCGGGATGATGAGTAGGAAGAGGGATTGATCAAACCACAAGCGAGCAGAGAACCGCTCGCTTTTTCAAATCCTACCTTACCAGACTGGTTTTTGTCAGAGGTAAGATTTTCTAGTAAAATCACTTTTGTTTGATCAAAACGAAATGGAGAATTATTATGAAATTGCAAGTAGGCGACTATGCCCCAGACTTTGAGCTGGAAAACCACCTGGACGACAAAAAGGTGCGCCTGAGCTCACTGTATGGGCAGACGGTGGTTTTGGCCTTCTTCCCCAAAGCCTGGACTCCGGTTTGAACCAGCCAGATTCCGTCTTACGAGGATGATCTACCCAAGTTTGCGGAATTAAATGTCCAGGTTCTGGGCATCACCACTGATCATATCCCCTCGCTGAATGCCTGGGCGGAAAGCCTGGACGGGATCACTTACCCGCTGTTGAGCGATTTTTGGCCGCATGGTGCGGTATCAGAAAAGTATGGCATCCTGCGCCAGGAAGACGGCGTGCCTGAGAGAGCGATCTTTATTGTAGATAAAGAGGGGGTCATCCGATACATTTCCATCCACGATAAACTGGAACAGCCCGACAACGATGTACTCTTTGCTGAGCTGGCCAAAGTGGAGCCTGCCCGATCTGCGATTTTAGGGGCACGCAAAAAACTGGAGGAAGAAGAACTGCCCAGCGGCGGGGTGGTGCTTTACTGCACGCGCTGGTGCCCTAGCTGCCATAAGGCACGCAAATGGCTGGCGGACCATAAGATCGAGTATGTCGAGGTGAATGTCGGCACCAGCGGCAAGGCTGCTGAACAGATCAAAAAATGGGCCGGGGGCAACCGCACCACTCCCACGCTGGACATTGACGGGACGATCATTGTTGGATGGGATGAGGATAAAGTCGCCGAGGTGCTGGGGGTATAAGGGAACTCCTTATCACAAGAAAAGACTGGGACCGGGTTGATGTACCCGGTCCCATTTTTATTGCAGTCTCTGTCCCTGGTCCCATTGGTCAGGGCAAAATCTCCAGCACGCTCCCGGCACTGACCCCTTGAACCTCCGGGAAGTAGATCTGTCGCGCCTGGGCGGGCCTTGCCTGGAAGGTGCCCGGCTGCAGCACCACCAGTGTATAGGTGATGTCGTATGTGCCCGCCGGCAGATAGTCTGAGATCCAGGTGATGTGGTCATCGTAGATGGTGCTGGCCCCAAAATACCACCAGCCCCACCCCCTGATCTGGGCATCATCTGCCGAATAGGTCACGTTTTCTTCACCGATCCCGAGTTGGCTGGTTTTCAAACTCCGGTTCAGCACCTCAGTGCCTGCCGGGATATAATCCTCCACTTGCAGATAATGCAGCGGTTGATCCAGGTTCAGGGTTACCCTTACCAGCACCAGATCGCCGACATGGACGCGGTCCACTGGCGGGCAGGCTTCTTCGGCACAATCCTGACCGGCAAGATAATACGCCCGGGAAACCCCAACACCCCGGTTCAGTGCAGCGATCTCCGAAACTGGCTGGAGCACATTCAGGTTCGCCCGGTAATATAAACGCCCTTGGCCCGGTTCGCGCGCGATTTTAAGCGCATTGGGCAGGTCGGCCAGCAGGCTTTGCAGACTGGTCTCAGCAATTACCGGGCTGAACTGCTGCGCGCCACCAGCCTGGCCAGTGGCAAACGGGTTTTCATTGAGTGTCGCTGAGAAGCTGAAATCGCCCCCCAATTCTCCGGTGCCGCGCATTACTTCGGTCAGCGCCATCAGCGACCAGGCGGTGCCATACGAGGATCCCCAGCCGCCCTGCGCATCCCGGTGGCTGATCATATAGCGGACGCCATCACTCACCAGCGGCGTGGCCGGATCGCGCTGCGCCAGGGCGTAGATCACGATGGCATTGTTAATCACATCGGATGAGAGTGTGACCCAATAGCCGGGCTGATGGGCCCAATGAACACCACTGGCAGACCGGATGGCTGTACTCTGTAAATTTGAGAAGATTGCATCGGCAACTTCCTGCCGCTTTCCATTGGCCATCAGAAGGCCGAACAGCGCCTGGCTCCCTGGAGACAACTGATCCAACCCCTCGGCCAATCCCTCGGCGATCTCAAACATGGGGAAGCCGGATTCCATCAGCACGTAGTGAACAAACACATCCTGCTCATACTGCCAGGTCCAGTCGGCACCCGGCGTGCTGCGGTAGAGATGACCAGTGAGGAAATCCCGCGCCTGTTCAAGCGCGTAGGCCCGAACCTGGAACCCCGCCTGTTCAGCACGTACCAGACCAAGCAAAGCATAGGCAGTCAGGAGCGGATTGCTTTCTGACAGATTGCCCTGATACCAGCCCCAGCCGCCGTCAAAATTCTGTTGGTTCTGAAGTTTGGTCAGCGCGGATTGCAGACTGGCATCCAGCTCCATTTGGAGGGCAGAATCATCCAGCCCAAATTCCCGGATCGCCTGCAGGACTTCCAGGTTGGGCAGGAAGCTGGAGATGAGATATTCCACTGAGGCATTTTCATATTGTTCAATGACTTCAAGTCCATCCAGGGCAACTCTCGCCAGAGACGATGCCATCTCCAGGCGGAGTTCTCCCCACTGAGGATCAAAACTGCGCGGCAGGCTGACCAGTTCCAACTTTTCACCGCCTGCATCCAAGACTCCCGCGGTGGTAAAGGTTTGCGGGGCCAGGTATCCCACAATGGGGATATCACCCCCCACCGGGGTGCTGGCATCCTGATACCCGCCGCCCTCCGCCGCAAATACTGCTTTGACCGCATCGCCGCGGGTGACTGTGCCAGCCCAACTGACGCGCATATTCCCGCCAGCCGGCAGGGTAATGACTTGCTGTGCTGAGAATCCGTCCCCCAGCTCAAATCCAGAAACTGATAGCCCCACGGTGACCTCAAATTGCTGGGCGGTGTTGTTATGCACCACTGCGGCCAGTTCCAGTTGGTCGCCAGCCACTACAAAGCGCGGTGTGACCGGGCGGACCAGTAGCGGTTTGGTGGTGACCACCTGAGAAATCCCTTCACCCACGCGTGCATCCTGGCTGAGACCGCGCGCCAGCAGCTGCCAGGTGGTCAGGTTGTCTGGCAGAGTGATCTCGACACTGGCAGTGCCATCGGCGCCGGTGGTCACAACTGCATTCCAGTAGGCGGTATCTTGAAAATCTGACCGGATCGCTGGCACCGAGAGATCTCCCCCACCGCCGCCCAACCCGCCTGGGATTTCAAAGAACAACTCGGCGTCTGCCACCAGCGAGATGCCGGTCAGCACGCCCAGGTCCTGCTCGCCATAAAAGGCTTGTTCTATCGGGTCTTCAAAGCGGTCTGCCAGCGCCAGTACAGCCTCATCCACCACAGCCAGGGAAAACTCCCCTTGCACAGGTTTGCCATCCCGGTCGGAGACCCGGATTTTCAGCGTGACCGGTTCGCCAGGGGCGGCCTGTTCCGGCTGGCCGAGGACCTCGACTTGCAGCAAGTAAGCATCTGGAGAGACGGGCAGATTGATGATCCCATAGCGGTATCCCAAATCTCCATCTGGTTCAGTTCCGATCAAGGTGGCGCTGAAATACACATTTGGCGAGGATTCATCCGTGAGCGGCACGGGAATGCTCATTCCCGACTCAGTTAGTTTTAAAATCTGGCTTTCCAGGATTTCTCCACGTTCATAGGTGATCAGCGCCAGGGCTTCACCTGGGAATGGGTTGGGCACAAAGATGGCGGCCACCTCGCCGGGCTGGTAGCTCTCGGCGTCTGCCAGCAGTTCCAGTTTTTTACTGTCTAGATCAGGCCACAGGCCGGTACCCGGGCCTCCAACCCAGATCAGCAACTCGGTGACTGCATTGCCGCTGGTCACCGCCAGCTGGTAGACCCCAGGGTCGGCAGGCGTGAAAGCCAGCCGGGCTATCCCGCTGTCGCTGCTCTGAAAATTGCCCTGAGAAACCACTGTGACGACCTTTTCATATGTCGGAAATCCACTGAGGTCCGCTGAGGCCAGTTCCCAGGTGACGGTACCAAAAGTGGCTGTCAGGTTCTGTACGCCGGCAGACCGTTTCTCCCAATCCACCACACGCACATCGAAGCCCATTTCAGCACCGGCTTGACCGATCCAGGAATCTGCGCTTAACCCGATATAGATCCGCTCAGGATGTACGGTTGTTGTAGCTCGGTTGGCAACCAGCATTCCGCTTTCATCCTGGATGACTGTTTCAAGGGTATAAATTTGAGTTTGGTCTGACGGCTGGGATGGTGTGCTGATCGCAAAACGCCCCTCATCACCGGTAACCCCATTCCCGCCGATGAGGTGTTCTCCGAGTTGAGAAATCCCGGGATACAAGAATGAATAGCGGAACCCGTCGGAAGGGCCGACATGATAGCCCGGCAGGGCGAAATATCCATCTCGCGCATACAGATTCCAGCCGATCTCGCTGCCAGCTGCAGGGGCATCAAAGAAATATAGGCTGGTGATCTCGGCGTTCAGCTGGTCGCCGGCCAGCACATTCTCCTGGCTGAAAGCCAGGTTCAGATCAATTTCAGGTTTGCGATATTCCGCCACCTGGAAGGTAACCCCTTGAACATAATAGTCTTCGATGGGCGTAAATTCATAAAATCCGGGGATTGCGCCCTCCGGCAATTGATAAGTACCGCTTGCGGTGCCAAATTCTGACAGCGGCAGCACCAGGGTCTCCAATTCAACTCCACTGCCATCCCGCACCATGATTTCAACATCATTCGTCCCAGGCAGGCGATATCGCCCGTTGTATTCTTCCCGCACAATTACTTTGAATGAGACCTCTTGCCCAGGCCGGTAGATCGGCCGGTCGGTGTAGAGGTAATAATCGTTTTGCGGAGGGGCAATATAGGCATAATACCCAAAATCCCACCTAGAGAGACCCATAGACCACGAACTCATCGCCAGAGAATAGAGGTCATCACCAGGGTTACCCAGTTCAGCATATATGCGGCCATCGTAAGATTCCCTGGGGGCCAACTCGGTGCTGAACAGTCCTATTCCGTCGGTCATACCTGAGGCCAGCAGTGTCCCCGATTGATCGGTGATCCGCACTGGTTGGCCGTTGACCGGCGCGCCGGTGCGCGTATCTACTGCCCACACCAATGCATTGGTGGCACTCACTTTGAGCACCATTTGCACGTGGCTGACCACTGCCCAGGTGGTGGCGGCCGGGTAAAATTCCAGCGCAGGGACGGGTTCCATCGAAACCCAGTAGATTCCGGGCTGCAACCCGCGGCCGGTGTTCAATGCCAAGCCTACGATCTGGTTGCGGTTGCGTTCAATTTCTAGGGTTTGCAAATTGCGGGTCAGGTTGGCTGGTTGATATTGCTGCCGGTCATCGTAAGCGGCATAATGCTCAATCTGGCGGAACTCATCAAAGCTTACTGCCCCGGCCGTCACCAAGACCTGCTCAACATTGACCACCTGGGCGGAGATAACAGGCTGGTCTGGGTTGACAAACAAAACCCCGCTGCCCTGATAAGTAGCTGGCCTGAAGGCTTCACGCAGCGGCGCACCAGTGAATGAGAAGTTGTATTCATATCCCAGGGTATCCCCCCAGATGTCTTTGACCTCGCCGTTCACAGTGACGGTGTAGCTTTCTTCAGCCTCAAAATTACCATAAAGACGGATGCTATCCCCAGTTACAGTGATACGGGGTTTTACATCCGGTGTAACAACCACCAGGTCGTCAGGATTTGGGATATCCAGTGGGGCGTTAAATTTAATTTCAACACTGGTGTAATATTCTTTCTGTCCGCCATCTTTCGGGCTGGTTTCGAGGACAAAGAGTTCCTCTGTGGCAAAAAAACTTTGAGAAAGGTCCTGATTGATCGGGGTGCCGCCGGCTGAGACCACACCCCCCTGGATAGTGTAGGTGTACCGTTCCCCACGCCGCAGCAAACCGTCTGGCATGAAGGTCATCTCTGTCAGGTCCTCCGACCAGGTGAATTTCCCCTTAACTGGCTGGTTGCTCAGGTCTGACATCCTAAAATTGGCCTCTACGCTGGAGGGATTCATCGCTTGATTGAAAGTCACGACAACCTGGGTATCCAACCGGACATGGAGTTCATTCAAAGCAGGGGAAAAGGTTTGGTAGCCGGGCTGCAGGGTGACAAATTTCCAGCTGGCGCCGGACTCCAATGCAGTCCCGCCGACACTGGTGAGGTCAGGATTGAGGGTGGCGGTGTATTCCTGCCCGCCGGTGAGGGCCGGATTTGGGTAGAAAATGTATGTGCTGGTATTCAACCACTCGCCGCGCCCATCGGCTGCTGGCGAGAGGGAAAAACCCGCGGGCAGATCATCAGTGGATACGCCCAATGGCACCACCGGTTGGTTGAATGAAGCGACGATGGGCGATTCCGGGTCAATCTCTTGGGTTTGGTCCTGTGGCAAAGCCTGTACCAATCGAAGATAGTCTGCCGTTTGGTAGTGCCATGAAACTGGTGATTGCAGCGCTAACCCCTCTTTTGATTTAGCTCCGGTGCCGATGGTGATCTCCTGGGAAGCAGCCGGCTGCCAGGGTTGAGCGGGTTGAAACACCAGGTGCAGGTCGTCCATCCAGGTGAAAACACCATTTAGTGCGGGGGAGGCAGACACTGCACTCTCTACTGAGGCGCGGTCCATCGGCTGGTTGAAATAGATCGAAACTTCACCAGCCACCGGGATGCGGCTGCCAGCCGCGGGGACCGTCTCTACTACTTCTGGCGCTAACGGGCCGACTGAAACTGCCGGGAGGATATTCTCCTCCGGCAGCAGGGTTGCGTCCGCGCCTGGTGTGGGGAAATTGCAGCCGCTAAGGGCCAGCAAGATCAGGATCGGAGGAGCTAACGTTTGGAAAATTTTTTTCATCTCAAACCGCCTTTTCTACCAATAGTGTTTGGCGCATTTTCATTATAATGGCAGGGGAAATAAAGGCAACCAGATTCCTTGCCGCATAGGATTAACGTCTTATCCCCTTGCTAAGTTCCGGGCTGCTATTATTGAACTTATAATGGCGCTGATTCCATCACCACCCTCCCCCTGTTGCAAACTGTCTGCTGTCATTTAAAATATCATAGAAAATGGCCACAAATGCCTACCCATTTCTAATAAACTTTTGGTACGATTAAGCTAGATATGACCTCGGAACACATAATTGAAGTGACAGAAGCCAGCTTCCAGAATGATGTGATTGTCTATTCCAATACCGTGCCGGTGGTAGTGGATCTCTGGGCGCAATGGTGCCAGCCATGCCACCTGCTGACACCAATCCTGGAAAAACTGGCCCGGGAGATGAAAGGTGGGTTCCGTCTGGCCAAGGTAAATGCGGACGAAAATCCCAATCTAATCATCCAGTTGAGCGTGCGCAGCCTGCCGACGATCAAAGCTTTCTACCGGGGACAGCTGGTTAACGAATTCGTCGGATTGCAATCCGAGGCCTTTGTGCGTACATTCCTCCGGAACCTGGTGCCTGCTGCCAGCAACCTGGAACTGGAGCGCGCTGAAGGGCTGCTGGGGATGAAAAACTACCAGCAGGCGGCTTTGGCTTTCCAGAAAACCTTAAAATCTGATCCCGACAATGGCGCCGCCTTACTTGGCCTGGCAAAATCGCTGCTATTGCAGGGTGAAACCGTTGATGCGCTGGCGGTCTTGATGGACTTCCCGGCCAGCAAGCAGCTTTCCGATGCCGAATCACTAGCCGACCTGGCCCGTTCGATCAGCCTGCATCTTGAAAACCCGGAGAGCGTTGAGGAACACGACCTGATGATTGGTTTCGTGCGGTCTCTCAGCCTGGTCGCCAAGGGCAATCTGCCTGCCGCGGCGGATGGGTTTCTCGGTATCCTGCGCCAGAATAAAAATTACTGCGGCGGTGAGGTTCGCCGGGCGATGGTCGGCCTGCTGGTGCTGATGGATCAGAACGACCCTGATACCCGCCAGTATCGCAATGAGCTAGCCTCGGTGTTGTTTTAGGTCGCAGTCGTTGGACAGCAGCAGCCAGTTGAGGCGCAGCGTTGCTGCGCCTTTTTTGGGGGTTATGCCCTTTCAAGCGGTAAGATAAGGCTTGACAGCCACATCACTATGAAGTATTGTTAGCTCCGTTTAATAAACTACCCAGCAGTCTTCGTTGTTGTTATCTTTTGGGCGCCGCCCGATTTCCCTGACATCCGCTTGGCTTCTGAATACGAGGAAAAATCATGAACTTCGAACAGTTCAATCTCGATTCCCGCTTAAATGCCGGAATCCGCCAGGCAGGTTATCAAAACCCTACCCCCATCCAGGAATCAGCGATTCCGCTAGCCCTTGCCGGGCACGATTTGATCTGTACCGCTCAAACCGGCACTGGTAAAACAGCCGCTTTCGTGCTGCCGATCTTGCACAAGCTGCTAAAAGGGCCGCGCAACCGCACGCGGGCACTGATCATCACCCCTACCCGTGAACTGGCAGACCAGATCCACCAGAGCATCGTCCAGCTTGGGCGCGCTACCAATCTGCGCAGTGCAGCGGTTTATGGCGGTGTAAAACCCGGTGAGCAGATCGATGCCCTGCGGCGCGGCGTTGAAATCGTTGTTGCCTGCCCAGGGCGCCTGCTGGACCATATTCACAACGGCCACGCCCTTCTGAACAATATTGAAATACTGGTGTTGGACGAAGCAGATAGAATGCTGGATATGGGCTTTCTACCAGATATCCGCCGGATCCTCAACTTCCTTCCCAACAAACGTCAGAGTATGCTCTTCTCAGCCACCTTCCCCAATGAAATTGAGCAGCTGGCAAAGCAAACCCTGCATGACCCCCAACGGGTAGCCATCGGTATCGTCCGTCCGGCACATACTGTATCTCATACCCTTTACCCTGTTCCCCAGCATCTTAAAAAGGATTTACTCTTCCGCCTGCTGGAAGAAACAAAAACCGATTCTATTCTGGTGTTCACCCGCACAAAACACCGGGCTCAGCGGCTTTCCAAACAGCTAACCCGCGCCGGATACAATGCCACCAGCCTGCACGGTAACCGCAGTCAGAGCCAGCGCACCAGTGCGCTAAAGAGCTTCAAACAGGGAAGTTTCCAGATCATGGTGGCAACCGATATCGCTGCCCGCGGCCTGGATATTGACTCGATCTCGCATGTGATCAACTTCGACATGCCGGATACTGCCGATGCTTACATCCACCGCATCGGGCGTACTGGCAGAGCCAAACGGACCGGTGACGCCTTTACCCTGACCACGCCGGATGATAGCGACCTGGTCCGCAAGATTGAAAAGATTATGAAACAAGATTTGGCGCGGCGCACTTTGGAAGATTTTGATTACAGCGCTCCCAAACCAGAAAATCCGCAAAATAACCAAAAACAGCCGCCGCGTAATCAGAATAAGCAATCACACCGTTCAATACAGCGGGCACGGTAGCTTTTGCCAGATATCAAATGAGGCGCAGCGTAACTGCGCCTCATTTGATATCTTCATCTATCCTGCTACCTCTACTCACCCATGAGCTGTTCTACCCGGCTGGTGCCGGTGCTGTAATACTTTGCCTCCGGATGGTGGATCACGATTGCAGCAGTGGATTGTTCTGGAACAAGCTGAAAAGCAGAGGTCAGCGACATGCCCAACTGCTCTTCAGCGGGGAGCAGATTGAAGACAATCCGGTGGTCGTCCAGGTCCGGGATCGCTGGGTAGCCCCAGGAGTAGCGCTTCCCCTGACCCTCAGGCAGGCCTAGTTCCCGTCTAATATGCCGGTGCAGGTATTCTGCAGCGGCCTCCGCAGTTTGCACCGCCAGCCCGTGAACGTAATACCCTGCAGAATAATCGCCTTCTTCCTGCAAGGCATCAAATTGGTCTGTGGCTTGCTGACCAACAGTCACCACCTGCAGGGCAACCACATCCATCCGGCCTGAATCTGCCGCTGAAAAATAATCCGCCAGACACAGCCCTTCTCCTGCCCCCTGCCGCGGGAAGCTGAAACGGGCAATCTCTGATGGAGTTCCGGAGAGTGAATCCGGGGCGTAGATGAGGAGATCATTTCCTTCCGCCTGGGCAGGCCAATACCCATAGACGCCCTGCGGTTTGAGCCAGCCGGTTTGCTGCGCTTCGCGCTTCATGCGGTCCAAACGGCCTTGGAACTCTCGCTGCAATCTCTCCCATTCTTCGCCGCGGGTGTTTTTCGCCCCCCAGGAGAGACGGAATAATTCCTTGATTGAGAGGTGTTCGAAGACCATCTGGAGCGGCATTTCTGCTACCAATCGCGGTCCCCACCCAGGCACGTTGGGGATTGATTTTGCTGGGGGCACCCGGCTGGCAACCTCTGCGACAGCCTTTTTTGCCCTCGGTTTTCGATCCAGTTCTGTTTCTGCTTTGGCGACAAGTTCTTCCAATAGTCCTTGACGCTTTTCCTCGTCCACAAGCCTTTCCATCACACTGAGGCCTTCGAAGGCATCTGCGCAGTAGAACACGCCTGGTGGATACAGAACCCCTGACTCGGTCTGTAAAATTCGCCAGCCAAAGCGGCGGTTGATGGCGGCTCCGCCGATCAGCACGGGAATCTCCATTCCCCGGCGCTGCAATTGATTCACGATCAGCGGCATTTGTTTGCTAGTGCTAACCAGCAGGGCGCTCAAACCGATTGCATCGGCACCAACTTCCTCGGCTTTGCTGATGATGGTATCGGCAGGGACCTGTTTTCCCAGGTCAACAACTTCATAGCCATTATTGGCCAGAATGGTTTTTACCAGATTCTTGCCGATGTCATGCACATCCCCATATACGGTGGCCAATACCACCTTCCCCTTGCTGATACCTTCAAGTTTTTCCAGATAGTTGTCCAGATGGGAGACGGTCTTTTTCATCACCTCGGCGGATTGGAGCACAAACGGCAGGATCAGTTCCCCGGCTCCAAAGCGGTCACCGACCTCTTTCATGGCCGGCAGGAGGGTATTATTTAAGATGTTGACTGCCGATTCGTGGTCGCTGCCCATCTCTTTGCGGTTGATGATCTCGTCAATCGCCGCTTCAACCCCCTCCTTATGGCGGTGCAGGATGCTCCAGTACAGGCGTTCTTCCGGGGTCATCCCCTCGGTTGGGTCTGCGCCGGTCTCATCGCTGACCTGCACATGCTGATAGAACTCGATCACCCGCTGCAGGGCATCGGGGCGTTTGTTGAAGATTAAGTCTTCCATTAGCTTCCGTTCTTCTTCCGGGATCTCTACGTAGGGACGCACCTTGGAAGCATGTACGATGGCCATATCCAGGCCAGCCTGGACCGCAAAATGGAGCATCATGCTGTTCAAGACCGGACGGGCTGCCGGGCTGAGCCCAAAGGAAACATTGCTGACGCCCAATGATGTAAACACACCCGGCAGTTGAGCTTTAATCTGGCGGATGGAGTCGATCGTGGCGACAGCCGAGTTGGCGAATTCTGGATCACCAGTAGAAAGCGGGAAGGTGAGTGTGTCGTAGACCAGGTCTTCTGGGGCAAAAGAATACTTGTTGACGGCAAACTCATAGATGCGTCTGGCGATCTCAAGCTTGCGCTCGACTGTCTTGGCCATGCCGTCTTCATCAATCGTCAAGATCAACACTGCGGCATTGTGTCGTTTGGCAATCTCCAGTACCCGGTGCAGTTTATCAGGGCCAGCTTCCAGGTGGGTAGAGTTGAGCAGGCAGCGCCCCGGTGCCACCTTGAGGGCGGCTTCCATCACCTCCGGCTCGGTCGTGTCGATGACCAGGGGCGCTTCCACGCTCATGGCTAACCGTTTGACCAGGGTGGTCATCAGGCCGATTTCATCCGGGTCTTCTGTCACCGCCACAGAGATATCCAGGGCGTGCGCCCCGCCGTTGATCTGGTCTCGGGCCAGTTCCACCATCGCATCCCAATCTTTGGCCAGCAGCATGCGTTTGAAAGCCCGACTGCCGGTGGCATTCAGCCGTTCTCCGATCAGGAAAGGGCGCGGTTCCTGGGCCATATCGACTGCCGAAATCGAGGAAGACAGCCGGGCAAGTTTGTGGTGGGGTCTTTCTGGAGTGGGCTGTCCGTGCACTTTCTCGACCAGCTTCTCCAGGTGTGCCGGGGTGGTACCGCAGCATCCTCCCACCACGCTGACATTAAATTTGGTCACAAATTCATGCATCGCTTCGGCGTATGGGACCGGCTCCAGCGGATAGACAGCCTGCCCATCCACATTCAGCGGCAGCCCTGCATTTGGAATTGCGGAGACCGGCAGGGCGGCGTTCTTGCCCAGAAAGCTGATCGGCTCACGCATGTGTTCCGGGCCGGTGGAGCAGTTCAATCCGATCACAGCAATCGGCAATTTCTCCAGAATAGTCAGCGCCGAGGCAATATCAGTACCCAACAGCATCCTGCCGCTGGTATCCAGGGTCACCTGGCACTGGATTGGGATCACCTCGCCGCTGTCCTCAAAGGCTTTCTGGATACCCTCAATTGCGGCCTTGACCTCGAGGATATCCTGTGAGGTTTCGATCAGCAGTACATCCACGCCCCCGGCAATCAAACCGCCAGCCTGCACCCGGAAGATTTCAACCAGCTGGTCATAGGTGATGTCTGAAAGGGTGGGATCGTCTGCCGAGGGCAGCATCCCTGAGGGGCCGATTGAGCCAGCCACAAAGCGCGGCTGCTCAGAGGTGCTGAAGTCTTCCGCGGCTTTGCGCGCCACTTCAGCGGCGGCTTTATTGATCTCGAAAGCCAGGTCGCCAAGACCATATTCCTCAAGGGTCAGCGGGTTAGCGCGAAAGGTATTGGTCTCAACCACATCGACCCCAACTTCAAAATACGCCCGGTGGACTGCTTCGACAGCTTCTGGTTTGGAGATGGCCAGATAATCGTAGCAGCCGTTAAATTGCTCGCCGCCAAAATCGTCAGCAGTCAGGTTCATTGCCTGGAGCATGGTACCGTTAGCGCCGTCATACACCATGACGCGCTCTTCCAAAGCTTGGATAAACCCCTTGCGGGTATATTGGGTTAAATTCTTCATTAGACGCTTCCTGTATTAAATCAATTTGGTCAAAGCACTGCGCTTTTGATTGTGCTGCAGTTTATCACAGAGGGGTGATGAACTGTTAGCTTTGGGGAAATTTCTCCCGGGCATTGAATACAACCGGTCCATGGCCGCAGGCCACAATCTCAGGTCTCAGGTCTGCCAGCATTTTGACAGACTGGCGCATAACCTGATGATCCCAATTGGTCAGTTTAGACTGGTTATACCCAACTGCATCCGGTTGGTTGCGGACTGCATCTCCGGCAAACAGCAGCTGATATTCTAAGGAAAAATAGGAAAGATGGCACGGGGTATGACCCGGGGTTTTGATCACCTTCAGACCGCCAAGTACCGGCAGAATCTGACCGTCTGATAGGATTTCATCCACCTCTACCTGCATGCTGCCATTCAGGCGTTCAACCCGGCTAAACAGCGGTGTCAGAATGCCCATCTTGAGGGTGCGGGAGGAATGACCTGCCGCCAGGGCTTGTGCAGCGATCTGGCTGGCAAAAACCTTTGCTCCACTGGCTTGCTTCAAAGCCTGGGCCGCCCCAACGTGGTCGAGATCCGCGTGGGTCAGCAATATCCTGCTAAGATCGGTGACTCGTCTGCCCAATGAGTGGATCAGATTTGTTACCTGCCGGTAGGTTGAACGTACACCGGCATCTACCATGGTGATATTTTGGTCCTCAACAATCAGGTACCAATTGACGATCGCATTCTTTTGCTGATAAACACCCGGGATAATCTCCATCACAATTCCTCCTTCACAAACCAATCCCCGCGCCAGATGGCTAGATCTATCTGGACAGCCAGCGCACCAAGATTATGCATTGCGTCTGCCTGGATACGGCTGTAAACACCCCCGGCACCAATCACGGGTATTTTGGCAATTACTAACTGGCGAACTGCCTGCAGTGCCAGCGGAAATATTGCCGGGCCATAGATCCTCCCAGACTGTCCCCCCGAATCCCCGGGCAAAGTGCCGCGCGGCGGCGCCAGGCTGATGGCAGCAGCGCCTGCATCCAGACAGGTTTCACCCATCTCCACCGGCCGGGAGAGGGGTATCTGGGCGATCAGGGTTAATTCTCCCATGCAGGCGGCAATCACTTCTCGCACCTCAGTCAGGCTGATCTCATCGGGAAAGCCGATCTCAACCGCCCGGATATTTTCGAGCGTCTCCAGTTGCTCGATTGTCTTGCGCAGAATATCAGGGCTGTCGGCCAGCAAATGCACGATCACCGGGATGGGGGATAGGGCCCATTGGGCCGCATAATTCTGCACAACTTGCCTGAAGCCGGGATTTGGGAACCCGCTGTGGATCAGTGCCCCGCCTGGGAAGGTCTGCCAGCGCCTCCCCAAAGACGGTTTGCGCGGTTTGGTGCTGACCGGGTTGGTGATGAACGCGCCGAATTCTTGCCAAATCAACGGCAGGCGCAGATCAGGCGTGAACCCCAGGGTACCAGCTGCATTCATCAGAGGGGAATCGAATTCCGGCGGCAGACGGAGAAGATTTTCCATACTGGTATTATAAGGGAATCTGGATAAAACTAATCCGATCAGTTGAGCATTGATGATATAATCACCGCGATATTTTTTTATGTATTCGATTATTCAAATATCTTTTAGGAAAGGTAAGGCGATGAGCCGAAATAAGAAGAAATCAACTTTCACATCGACAGCTGCCCTGATGGCATTGCTGCCGGTCATGTTCCTGGCGGGATTATTTGTTGGGTACCAGGTTTGGGCTACCCCCACTATCGAAGTAAGTGCGGCTGCGGACACGGCTGCGCAGAAGTTTGATATTCCGATCTACGAAGATGATGCAGTCCTCGGTTCTGCGGATACCCCGGTGACAATTATAGAGTTCAGCGATTACCAGTGTCCCTACTGCCGCCAGTATCATAACGAGACCTTTGACAGGATCCTTGCCGAATACGGGGATGTGGTCCAATATGTTTATAAAGACCTGCCGCTGGAGCAGCTCCATCCGGAGGCAGTTCCGGCAGCCAATGCAGCACACTGTGCCGGTGAGCAAGACTCTTTTTGGGAGTATCATGACCTGCTGTTCAGCAACCAGCAAGGGTTTGGCTTCGATGCGTATATCGCCTATGCCAACTCGTTGGAACTGGATATGCCCGCTTTTGTTGAATGCCTGGAAGAGAACCGCTATCTGGACACAATCGATCGGGATATTCAAATTTTAGTGAACTTGAATGCCCCTCTTTCTACCCCAACCTTCTTTATCAATGGCCAATATCTGGCTGGTGCGCAGCCGTTTTCTGAGTTTGCCCGTTTGATCGAGGCCGAGTTAGGAAACTAGGAACGAATCCCCTTCGCTTTCTGGTGTTTGTGAAAATCTGATGGAGAAGGCTTATTTCCTGAAACAACTGGCAGAAGCGGAGAACCCACTGGTATTTGATGGGGCGATGGGCACCATGCTGCACAGCATGGGAGAATCCTTTAGCAGCTGCCTGGACGAAATTAATATCAGCAATCCGGCAATGGTGGCAGATATCCACCGGGCTTATATTGAGGCCGGCGCCCAGGTGATCACGACCAACACTTTTGGTGCCAACCGCTATAAGCTGCTTGAACACGGGTTGCGAGACAAGCAAGAGGAGATTATCTGTGCCGGAGTAGGATTGGCGCAGAAAGTGGTGGAAGCCTCCTCCAAACCGGTGCTGATCGCCGGGGATGTGGGGCCGATTGGCGTCCGGTTAGCCCCCTATGGCCGGGTGACCAGCGAAGAAGCCCATCAGGTTTTCGCAGAACAGATCGAGATGATGTGCAATTGCGGGATAGATCTGGTCATCATCGAAACGATCAGCGATCTGTATGAAATTCGGGCGGCAATCGAGGCGGCCAAACAGGTCTGCGGTCTGCCAGTGATCGCCTCGATCACCTTTACCCGGGATGACCGCACCCTGCTGGGTGATTCCCCTAAAAAGGCTGCCGAATGGCTGCACCAATCCGGGGCCGATGTGATCGGGGTTAATTGTTCTGAAGGCCCTGCCCAATTGCTGCGGATACTGCGTGAAATGAAGGCAGCAGTCCCGGCTGCATACTACTCGGTGATGCCGAATGCCGGCTGGCCTGAAAGGGTCGGTGGGCGGATCATGTACCCTGCCGGACCGGAATACTTTGGGGATTATGCCCTGGCTTTCCGCCAGGCAGGCGCCGATATCATCGGCGGCTGCTGCGGCACCACCCCAGATCATATCCGGGCGATGCGTGCCGCCATTGAGACCACGCTCCCCGGCGACGAGATCAGTTTGCCGCTGCTGCGTAATGACAAGAAGGAAGAACCATCACCCGCCGAGCAAAAGCTCTCCTACCTGGCGAAGCAGTTCAAAGCGGGTAAATTCCCTGTTTGCGTAGAGATGGATCCACCGCGCGGCCTTTCTACCCACAAGGTGTTGGCTGGTGCAAGCCTGCTGAAAGAAGCCGGTGCAGACGTGATCAATGTGGCAGACAGCCCAATGGCGCGCATGCGAATGAGTCCCTGGGCGGTGTGTGATCTATTGCAGAACCAGGTGGGCATCGAGACGACCCTGCATTTCCCCACCCGCGGCCGCAATCTGCTGCGGGTCCAGGGTGACTTGCTGGCTGCCCATGCCATCGGCGTGCGTAATATCTTTGTGGTGATGGGTGATCCGACCGAAATTGGAGATTACCCAGAGGCAATGGATAACTACGATCTGGCGCCATCGGGCCTGGTGAAATTGATCAAGCAGGGGTTTAACAGCGGAGTGGATCTTGCCGGGGTTGAGATTGATGAGCCGACTCACTTCTTCGTCGGCAGTGCATTGAACCTGACGCCCAAGAACCCGGAGCGAGAAATCAAGGTGCTGCGCCGCAAGATCACCAACGGGGCTGACTTTTTCCTCTCTCAGCCCGTATATGAATTGGAGAAAGCTAGGCAGTTTTTGAAGACCTATGAAGAAGAATTCGGCCCTTTTACGCACCCGATCCTGGTAGGGGTGCTGCCTTTGTACAACACCCGGCATGCCAGATTCCTGCACCATGAGGTACCGGGGATCAACATCCCTGAAAATCTTCTGGATCGGATTGACAAAGCTGGAGACCAGTCGGATAAAGAAGGGGTCCGGATTGCCGTGGAACAAATTGAAGAGATCAAGTCGTGGGGGCAGGGCATCTACCTGATGCCGCCCTTCAACCGGTTTGAGCTGGCCGCCGAAATACTTGACCGGGTCAAGTAGATTTCAGCGATCTAACAGCGGTACCGGTGCGGGGGCATCGGGGTCGTCTCATTCGATCCGATCAAAGATCAACTTCTCCCCAGCGGCAGTGGTGATCACCAACTGACCGTTAATGAACTCGAATCTGTCTGTTTGATCCAGCAGCTGCATATAAGCGTTTTCCTGCTCCATTAGTTGATTGTCCGCGCAGGCCATCAGCGTCCAGGCAGTCTCACCAATGATCAATTGGCTGCCGCGTGCTTGGTAATTGCCGCCAAAGTTGTTGCAGCTGGCATTTCCGCCAACACTTCCGTTCTCAAAGAACAGGGTCGGACTGCTGCCAGGGATCACATACTTCCCGCCATAGGTGACCAAACGCCATGCGGTTCCGTCCAATTGGGCGCTTGCGTCTCCAATGCAAGACACCAGCACCAGGAACAGCATCACAAACCAGAATATCAATCCAACTTTTCTCTTCATCGTATTCCTCCGAATATCGCTCCTGAGGATAAAACGCCTGATAGCGCTGAATGGTTCCCTGCTGATCTAAATCACGTCACATTGATTGTGCAGATACCGACCTTTAAGCCAAGCGGTCAGTTCGCCGGTGGAAATCTGGCGGAACCTCCCCGATCTCTTTGGCGCGAAAAGGGCGGAGTTCCGAGCGCTTTGCACTCGGTGAACCCGCCCCTGCTGGTAATTTTCTATTGGATTGCTTTGTTGGCTATCTAGCTGACAGGATTTTTGGATGGACTAAACCTCAAAAACCCATTCGCCGCCGCGCATGACAGGCTCCAGCTTGCCCCCGGCAGTGACACCGTCGATATCGATGGCATCGGAGCCGATCATGAAATCTGTGTGGATCATACTGCTGTTACCGCCGGCGGCCTCGAATTCTTCCGGCGTCATCTCTTCCCCACCTTCGAAACTGAAGCGATAAGCGCTCCCCAGGGCAAGATGGCAGGAGGCGTTTTCATCATAGAGGGTGTTGAGGAACAAGCGGCCGGATTGTGAGATTGGGGAACTGTGCGGCACGAGGGCAATCTCGCCCAGATAGCTGGCGTTGGCATCGGTCTCCAACAAGTTGTGCAAGTGCTCCTCACCCACCTCTGCATTGGCCTCTACCACCTTGCCATCCTTGAAAGTCAGCGAGAATTTGTCAATGTACATCATCCCACGCACATTTAAAGGTTTGGTGGAACGAACGGTGCCATTGACCTGTGTGCGGTGTGGGGCGGTAAATGTCTCTTCGGTGGGGATATTGACCACAGAGGGGATCCCGGCCTGGCTTTCCATTTGGGCGCTGAGCCATTTTTGCCCCTGCGGCAACCCGACCCATAGATCTGTACCTGGGGCGTTTAACTTCAGGGCGGTGTATTTCTTTTGATTGAGGTAGCGGGAACGCGCCGCCAGTATGGCGATATGCCGTTGCCACTCTGCCAGCGGATCATTTGTGGTGGTGATGCGGCACATCTTGAAGATCAGGTTCCACATAGCCTCGATGCGGTCCCCTTCCGGCACATCTGGCAGCACATTTGCTGCCCAGCGAGAAGTTGGAACCGCTATCCCGACCCAGTTTATTCTCCGGTTGCGGACCAGGTTCGACCACGGCGCCAACTGCTTGTACTGCGTCTTTTGGAAGACCTTGACGATTTCCGGGTCCTGTTCCAGCAGTAAGGTCGGGTCTGGATTGGCCATGCGCACAATCGCGTCGCCGCGCTTGCCAGCCTCAACAATAGCCTCAGATGGCCAGTTTGAGTGCAGGTCGAAAGAGTCCTTGGGGGCATGCGCAAAACGGGTCAGCCGGAGGGGTTCGTCATCCCATAACACATCCACAAAGCTGGCGCCGGCTTTGTAGGCTTCTTCAGCCAGCAGGCGGGCGAAGTCGGCATTCTCCGTCCAGGGCATTAACAATACCCGTTGCCCGGGCTGAACATTTATCCCGATCCTGATTACAACTTCAGCATATTTTCGTAAATTTTTCTCAAAATTCTGGTCAGTCATCACAGCTCCTGTTTAATTTTTTCTCAGGGTTCTGATTATAGTCCAGTTTGTGATATTCTACACAAATATGCTGGCTGATAAGTGATGAAATGAGCAGTAACGATGGGTGATGATGTTCAACCCCCTGTAGCGGAGGGTTCCCGCGCAAAGCTCGGAGAACCCTCCGCTACGAAAAGAGACCACCCACTAACGACTGCCTACTGTCTTTGATAGGCTTCATAAGTCTCAATGATGGTAAGCAGGATCCGGTCGGTGTAGCGGTTGATATCCCGGAACATATCTCCCCAGGCGTATGGGGACTGGATGGCTGCTGATTCATAGGCATGGTAGGCGGCTTCCTGCATCACTTTGCGGAAAAATAAAAATGCCTGCACAGCTTCCAGCAAGGTGAGGCCAAAGCGGCGGCCGTTGTTGGCGTAATCGACCCCCACCACCCGGGCTTCGGCCGCCGCGGCTTTCTCGTCCAGCGCCTGAGCGCGGATCAGCCCCTGCACCAGGGTGCGCCCGCTGCGGCGGTAGGAGGCCCGCCCCGCCTGGTCAATTTTCTGGTACCAGCTTTGTCCTTCCAGATGGGCCTCCGAGATCTGGAAGCGGGCATAGCTGAGTGCGTTTTGGATCATCCCCTCCGATTTTTCCTGGCGGTTAACTCGTTGGGACTGCATCCAAAGATCCAACTCAGCGCGCAAGAACCGCCGGTGGCCGCCCTGGGTGCGGTGGACTGGGAGCACGCCCTGGTCTGCCCAGTTGCGAACCGTGCTGGGGTGAATTCCGAGCAGTTCAGAAACATCTTTCAGTGTAAGCCAGTTACCAGGCATATCCTACCCCTCGTTTGAGATGGCGGCGCGCTCCAGGTAAGAAAGTGATGATTCGCTTTCTTTCTGAAAGATTTGCACATCCACGCCGCGCAGGATCAGCAATGATACGATCAAGATAAGGATTTCAGTGATGAAGACAACATTATAGCCGCCGACGCTGCTTTGCAGCAGGGGGATGAAACTCTCCCGGATCGCCCCGCTGAGCAGGTTGCCTGTCAGACGGGCCAGGGCGCTGGCCATCCCCCAAGCCCCGATGAACAACCCGACACTGCCGACCGTGGTCATATCCAGCATCAGGGAAAGATTAGAGACAGTTGACAGGCCAGTCGCTAAGCCCAACAGCACCACCCCGGTGTAAAACAACCACACCGATCCCACAACGCTGCTGGCAACAATAAGCAAGAAGGCTGCGATCCCGGTGTACGCCCCGATACGGGCCTGGACGATTTTGGGTACCTGGCGCTCCAATGCCGCGCCCAGTGAGAGTGAGATCAGAAAGAATACACCCCAGATAGCCGTGATGCGGGTGGTCGCCTGCACGGAGAGCCCGAATGCCTCAGCCCCGTAGGGCTCCAGCAGGATATCCTGTCCTAAGATGGCGGTCAGCAGCAGGAGCAGGTACCAGAAGAAGCGGATGACCTGTTTATTGCTGGAGAGCGTTTTAAAGATCTCTCCCCAGGAGAGCGTTTCGGCTTGATCAGTTTGGGAAGGTGTGCTGCGCTTTTCCACGCCGGCCAGGCCGAGGATCCCCAATCCGAAGGCGACATAACCGACCATCCGGAAGGCGCCCTGGAGTGTTTCGGGGGTATAAGTTTCCAGCATCTGACTCAAGGAGATTGAGGTCAGGATGATGCCGACGATCATCATGAAAAACATCACGGCAATTGTGCGGGAGCGGCCTTTTTCACCAGAGACTTCAGTCGCCAGAGAAAAATAAGAGACCGAGGCCAGGTTGTAGCCCATTCCCCAGGCGCCGAAAACGAGTACACCGAGTGCAATCCCCAGCAGACGATCCTCCAAAATCAGATAGGCGATGTGGGGAGCAGCCATCAACCCGCCAACACATAACAGCAATCCGGCCAGGATATAGGCAGAGCGTTTGTAGCCAAAGACCGGGTGTTTATCAGAGAATGCGCCGATGGCGATTTGTATCGGGGAAAACAGATAAGGAAGCGACACCAGCGCTGCCACCAGCAGGCTGGAGAGGGCCAATTCTTTGATCATCACCCGGTTAAGGGTGCTGTTGAACGGCACCAGCGAGATCGCCACTGCTACGTGGATCAGGCCAAGTTGAATGCGTTTGATGGTCATCCTGACTCCTATGATTTAGATGAACCAAACTATACTGGATAAGTTAGGTGAGGTAAATGTAGATTTTGTTAGATTTTTATAGATTCTTGATAGTTTCTTGCTGGCAATTGTATAAACAAATACCCGGTGAAATTTCCCGGGTATCTGTCTGGAAAGGTTTAGGATATCGTCCAGCATGATAGTACTTTATGCTGGCTGGGACAAGGTAAGTTCACTGAAGTTTAGGAGTTTTGCATAGATTTTTGAGTCATTATCCCCTGTTTTGATGTGCCAATTATACAGAATTTATGATCGGAACAATGATCAAAAGGTCGTATCCAGCGTGGAATAACACTGGACCGATCAGGCTGTCATATTTTTGCATCGTGTATGCGCCTGCAACACCGAGTGAGAAGACAACCAGGCCAAACACAAACCCGCCGCCGGGGAATTCATAGGTCGCATTGATGTGTGAGATACCAAACACCAGAGAGGTAATCAGGATTGCGCCCCATCTTCCAACCAGTGGGTAAAAGTTGTTAAGGAATATGCTCCTGAACCACAATTCTTCCATGGTGGCATTGGCAAATACAAAAATCAGCAGCCAGGGGGCTGCCACAATGAGTGATTTAACTAAATCTGAGGTGCTGGCAGCGATGAAGAAGCTGATCATGGCGAAAAAGATGAAGGAAACTAGCCCAAAGATCAAACCCTGCCTCAGTTTTCCTTTCTGGATGAAGATCTCGCCCAGTTTTTTCCTCGACAGCAGGGTCATCACCACAATAACCGGGACGATGTGCAGGAATTGGGATAGTTTATCCAGCGCGATTCTTCTGGACACAGAACCTGACTCGGGCAGATTGAATATGCCTGTTTTTAACACCACCAGGGCCAGCGATGCGATCAAAAAAGCGTAAGCAGCAGCCTGATACCCAGACAGGGCAGGGACAAAGCGGCAAACAACAACTGCACCCAAAAAGAATGCAAACAACCCAATGTAAAAGGACTGGTTCCAGTTTGTGGGGAAGACCCGGTAATATGGGTTGCCCAGCACAAACACAGCCAATCCAGCTGTAAGGAGCAGCACGAAATTAAATATGCTTTTCATGACTATAGTCCGTCCCTTCTTATTTTTCGATGCTGGCAGAGGAGATTGGTTTTTTAGATCCTAGATCCATTATATAGACAATTCTCAACCCAGAGATTAATCTGGGTTGAGGAAAACATCCGAATAAAATTTATCATTTTGTGGTTATAGTATATACACCGGCTGCATGATCCGGTTGAGGATGATCTGAAAGAGGAGTGCGTATGGCAACCAAAAACACGGGCAATCATTTCTTTAGCGGTAACTTGGCCAGTATCCAGCTGTTGATCATTTTTGTGGCGGTTCTGCTTGCAGGACTCTCCATCATCGGGCTTAACTGGTCTGAACAGCTTTATCCTGCCGAGGAGTTCATTCAAGCATTCATGACCAACGATTTGATCAATCTACTGATTGGTCTGCCCGTGTTGGCAGCTGTTTTTCTGCTGATTCGGGGAAGTAAGCTCACCGGTTTGCTCCTTTTACCGGGAGCTATGCTGTATGTGTTCTATAACTCAATTGCCTATGTGTTTGGCCGGCGGTTTGACCTGTTCTCCGCTGGCCACCTGGTGCTGATCTTGGTATGCGCCTTTGGGCCCTTCTGGATTTTCTACCAGCTAGACCTTCGAGCAATAAGGGGCCGGCTGCTGGAGGTGATCCCGGCTAAATTTTCAGGATGGGTACTGACCGGATTTGGCACGTTGTTCTTCTTCAGGGCGGTGGGGATGTTTGCAAGCTCGCTGATCCAATCGAGAGCCATTCCGTTATCGGAAGTGGGGGTGCTGGTCGCTGATATGGTCTTGTCGGTGCTGCTGTTTGCCGGGGGTGTGATGCTGCTCCGCAACCGGGTGATGGGAGCTGCTGCCGGTTTGGGGCTGTTGTATGCTGCCAGCATGTTGTTTGCCGGCCTGATCGCCTTGCTGGTGGTCCAGGCGGCGATCAACCAAACAGCGATCCCATTTGTTGACATCCTGGTGGTTGCCTCAATGGGATCGGTTTGTTTTATCCCATTCGTTCGATATCTGCGTGCATGCGCAAAATCAGAGTGATGTTGAGCGGCAGACTGGCCAGTCTGCCAACTCTGAACTGCGGCATTGGTTTTCTAACAAAATATTTGCATCCCTGGTGTTGACTTTTTAATAACTCTCCTTTATATTTAACCCTTCGAAACTAATAATATGGCTAAATTATGAGCGCTCCCGACAAAAACCTGGATGCCCTGCTGGATTTATTCGCCCTGTTTATGCGCAATTCGATGCACAGCGCTGTGATCCACTCCCGCGAGGCCGGCCTTTCGATGCCGCAGCTCAGAACTTTGATGATCCTGCATCACAAGGGAGCCAGTGCGATTACTGAGATCGCTGAGGGGTTAAACGTTTCCACCGCAGCCGCCAGCCAGATGGTGGACCGCATGGTGCACGAAGGGTTGATCCTGCGCGCCGAAGATCCCAACGACCGGCGGGTTAAACAGATCAGAATGACAGATAAAGGCAGCGAGGTATTGAAGGAAAACTTTAGCGCCCGAAGAGCCTGGTTCATAGAGATGATTAAATCGCTTACAGACGATGAAAGAGAGCAAGTTTACCGGGCCTTCGAACTCCTGGTCCGTAAACTTGGACCGCAAGAACAGTTATCCAATTCAGAGATCCAGAATCTCCCCAAAACGTAGGAGCACAATTCTATGCTAAGACTGATCAGATACCTGAAACCGTATTTCTGGTTGTTCGTGATCGCCGTGGTGCTGTTGTTCGGCCAGGCTAACGCAGACCTGGCGCTGCCAGACTATATGTCTCGGATTGTGAACAATGGAATCCAGCAAAGTGGAATCGAAAAGGCGGTCCCAGAAGCCATGCGAGCCTCCACACTGGATAAATTAAATCTCTTCCTTAGTGAGGATGAAACCCGGCTGGTTGAAGAAAATTACACGCTTGTCGAAAAGGATTCGCCTGATTATCAGGATTATGTTGAAAGATATCCCATTCTGGCAGAAGAGCCAGTGTATGTCCTCAATCAGATCGACCAGGAGACAAGCGATCAGCTCAACGCTGGTCTGGCGCAGGATTTAATCATTGTTTCTCTGCTAACCCGCATCACAGAAGACCCGGCTGCGCTGGAACAGATGCAGACCCTGGCGCCAGAAATGGCAGAAGGGTTCGGCCAGCTCCCGCCGGGGATGGACATCTTCCAGGCTTTGGCAATCATGCCAGAGGCACAGCTCGCCCAGCTGACCGCAGGATTTGATCAGCAATTTGCTTCATTGGACGCAAATATGCTTACCCAGATCGGGATCGAAGCTGTGAAAGCCGAATATGAAGCCATTGGAATGGACCTGGAGAAACTCCGGTCCAGTTATATCCTGCGCACAGGCGCGATCATGCTGCTGATCTCTCTGGCTGGGGGCGCAGCCACGATCGCAGTGAGTTACCTGGGGGCCCGGGTGGCTGCCGGCGTGGCCCGAGACTTGCGCCGGGATCTCTTTGCCCATGTGGAGAGCTTCTCAGCGGCAGAATTTAATAAATTTTCCACCGCATCGCTGATCACTCGTTCGACCAACGACATCACCCAAGTGCAAACGGTCACCTTTATGGTGATGCGCATGGTGATTTATGCCCCGATCCTGGGGGTGGGTGCGGTGATCCGGGCGATGGGCAAAGGCGCGGAGATGTCCTGGATCATCGCCGCCGCGGTGATGGCGATCCTGACTCTGATCGCGATCGTGTTCGTCATCTCCCTGCCAAAGTTCAAGATCATTCAAGATTTGATCGACCGGTTGAATCTGGTCACCCGTGAGAATCTCTCCGGGATGATGGTGATCCGGGCGTTCAATAAGCAGGCTTTTGAAGAAGACCGCTTTGATAAAGCCAATCTCGACCTGACGAGAGTCAGCTTGTTCGTCACCCGGGTGATGGTGACCTTGATGCCGGTGATGATGCTGGTGATGAATGGTCTCACGGTTTTGATCCTCTGGGTGGGGGCGCACCAGGTAGCTGAAGCCAATATGCAGGTCGGCGACATGATGGCCTTCTTGCAGTATGCCATGCAGATCGTGTTCTCCTTCCTGATGATGACGATGATGTTCATTTTCCTGCCAAGGGCTTCTATTTCTGGTGCCCGGATTGCTGATGTGCTCGAAACCGAGGTGGAGATCAAAGACCCCAAAGAGCCGAAGCAATTCGCTGCTCCATTCAAGGGCGAGATCGAATTCAGGGATGTTGGCTTCAAATATCCCGGGGCGGAAGACTATGTGGTCTGTGATCTCAACTTTACTGCCCAACCGGGCAAAACCACCGCGATCATCGGCTCAACCGGGTGTGGAAAATCCACGGTGATCAACCTGATCCCGCGCTTCTATGATGTCAGCAGCGGTGCGATTCTGATTGATGGCATTGATATCCGCCAGGTGAAACAAAGCGACCTGCGTGCCAAGATCGGGTATGTGCCGCAGCGCGGGGTCCTGTTTTCAGGTACGATCGAGAGCAACCTGCGCTATGCAGACGAGGAAGCGCCAGAAGAAGACTTGATCGAAGCGGTTGAGATTGCTCAGGCTGGTGAGTTTGTGTTTGGCGGCGAAAAGGGCTTGCAAGCAGAGATTTCTCAGGGCGGTGCAAATGTTTCCGGAGGCCAAAAGCAGCGACTGGCAATTGCCCGGGCTTTGGTCAAACGCCCGCCGATCTTTATTTTCGATGACAGTTTCTCTGCTTTAGATTTTAAAACCGACGCCACGCTGCGGAAAACCCTGAAAGAGAAAACCGGTAACAGCACCGTATTGATTGTGACCCAGCGGGTTGCTACGGTGAAAAATGCCGACCAGATCCTCGTGCTCGATGAGGGCCGGATCGTAGGCAAGGGCAGGCATCAAGACCTGATGAAGACCTGCAGCACGTATCAGGAAATAGCCCGGTCCCAGCTCAGCGAGGAGGAACTCTCATGAATCAGACAAACGATACTTCAAGAGACAGACAGGAAAGACGCGGTCCGGGATTTGGGCCGCGCGGAGGCGGCCCCGGCCGCGGGCATATGATCATCAGCGGGGAAAAAGCCAGAGACTTCCGCGGCACGATGGCAAAACTGATCGAGTACCTGGCCCCCTATAAAGTTTCGATCCTGATTGTATTTCTGTTTGCGATCGGTTCCACGGTGGCAGCAATTGTCGGACCCAAGATATTAGGCCGGGCAACGACCAAATTATTTGAAGGGGTTATGGGCCAGGTAACTGGCAGCGGGGAGGGGATTGACTTTGAGTATATTGGCAATGTCCTCCTGCTGACCCTGGGGCTGTATGGGCTTTCTTCCCTGTTCGGCTATATCCAGGGTTGGATCATTTCCGGCGTTTCCATCAAGATCACTTACCAGTTCCGCCGGGAGATTTTGGAGAAGATCAACCGTTTGCCTCTGCGCTACTTCGACAAGACCACCCAGGGCGAAGTCCTCTCCCGCGTGACCAATGATGTGGATACGATCAGCCAGACATTGAACCAGAGCCTCTCACAGATGATTACATCGGTGATTACCGTGATCGGCGTGCTGGTGATGATGTTTTCGATCAGCTGGCAGATGACGTTGGTGGCACTGCTGATGTTGCCAATCTCGATGGGGTTCATCAGCCTGGTGGTGCGCCAATCACAAAAATATTTCAAGCAGCAGCAGGATTATCTCGGTCATGTCAACGGACATGTGGAGGAGATGTTCGGCGGGCATATTGTGATGAAAGCCTTCAACCGTGAGCAAGAAAGTGTGGAGACCTTTGATGAATACAATGACACCTTGTATTCGTCTGCATGGAAGTCCCAGTTCCTTTCTGGATTGATGATGCCAGTGATGAATTTTGTCGGTAACGTGGGCTATGTGGCAGTCAGCATCCTGGGGGGGTGGCTGGCAGTGCGCCAGGTGATCACCGTGGGCGATATCCAGGCTTTTATCCAGTATGTACGTTCGTTCACCCAACCGATCAGCCAGATTGCCAATATCTCTAACATACTGCAACAGACCGCCGCCGCCGCCGAGCGCGTGTTTGAGTTCCTTTCCGAAGAAGAGGAAATTTCAGATACTGAGACCCCGATTGCTGTGGAAGATGTACAGGGCAAAGTGGAGTTCCACAATGTCAAGTTTGGCTACCAGCCAGACAAGATTGTGATCAAGGATTTCTCCACCGAGGTACAGCCCGGCCAGCGAATTGCGATTGTCGGACCAACGGGTGCCGGTAAGACCACCATCGTCAAACTGCTGATGCGCTTCTATGACCTCAACGCTGGCAGGATCACTGTCGATGGTCATGATATCAAGGACTTCACCCGGCAGGACCTGCGCAGGATGTTTGGTATGGTGCTGCAGGATACCTGGCTGTACAGCGGTACGATCATGGAGAATATCCGATACGGCCGGCAGGATGCCACCGATGACGAGGTAATCGAAGCGGCCAAAGCTGCTCATGTGGATCACTTTGTGCGAACGCTTCCCGAAGGTTACGGCATGGAACTGAATGAGGAGACCTCCAATATCTCACAGGGGCAGAAGCAGTTGATGACAATTGCGCGTGCGATCCTGGCGGATCCGGATATCCTCATCCTGGATGAAGCCACCAGCTCGGTAGACACCCGGACTGAGGTGCTGATCCAGCAGGCGATGAATAAGCTGATGGAGAACCGCACCAGCTTTGTAATTGCCCACCGCCTTTCTACCATCCGCGCTTCTGACCTGATTCTGGTGATGAATGAAGGCGACATTGTGGAGCAGGGCAAGCATGAGGAACTGCTGGCGATGAATGGTTTTTACGCCGACCTGTACTACAGCCAGTTTGAATTCGCACAAGCGGATTAACCCATACGATAATAGATAAAGAGAAGCGCCTGAATGTCTGGGCGCTTCTTTGTTGATCTTGATTGGTTTGATTGTCAGATAGTGAAACCAGGGATTGGCTTCAACATTTCATTTCCTTGCACATCACTGGAAAACTGCACGCGTGGCAGCCAAGAGAATCGGGGTGAGGTCGGCCTGGTCATAATACTGGAAGAACTGGACGCTTTCAGTAGTGCCATACTGGCGCAGGTTTTCTGCCCAGCGGTAGCCAATCGTTTGGTATAGCAGTTCTGCCTGGATCTGGTATGGTCCGGGATGCCCATTGAGGTCGATCAGATAATTAATTGTATCCTTGCGGGCAACAAAGTCCTCGTCCTCCAGCGCAGCGCCTTTTGGGGCGATGTCTGGGGGAGGATCGTTGACAGGGAAACCAGCCGGCAGCAGCCGGTTATCCTTGAGGTAGCCAGCTGCTCGCAGTAAGGTGGTGGTGACTTGGTTATCCGTATTGTGCAGGATGGCCTCATAGATTTGCACCTGATCCGGACTGTCGATCATCTGGTAGTGGGGTTCGTAGAGAGCAGGATCAAGATCATTATCGTTGCCCTGGATGAATCCCTGTTGATCCACTCTGCCCGATTCAAAGAAGACCACACCATCTGCATCTGTCATCCAGAAATGGATCCACATCCGCCGGGAGGGGAACCCGGTAGGGCGCTTGTGCCCGTTGTCGTTGGAGACGATCAATTCAACCAGCAGGGTCTCATCCCGCAGGAAGAGATCTCCCAATTTTATCTCGGTATTCTCATCAGTTGTGAGTTGGGCATGAATCCGCCCGATGGCACCATCCATGTGGATATCTTCAGCGGTCAGTCCTGTCTGCTGAGCGTTTGCCTTCAGGATATTGAGCATAAAGCTGTTTGCGCCAGAAAAGGTATGCAAGCGCATATAACTTTGCATGTCTTTTGATAAGCTTGAAATCTTTGCGTTTTCCAACAGCGGCATGTGGCATTCCGCACATGAGTCCTGGGCATGTATACTGTTCTGCCATTCCAGGTGGACAGTTTGCTCCGGGTATTCTCCAATAAATTCGCCGGTACCGTCCATGTATGGGGTGTAGAGGTTGTGGCAGGTGCCGCAGAGTTCGGAATCATCACTGTGCCCGGATGGCACCGGGCGATAACCGACTGCCAACTGCATCAGTTCTGCATATCCAGGGGAAATGGGTAAGGGGCCGTAGGAGACGCGTTTGCCAAAGGAGCGGTGTTCGGTATCAATCACATAATGCCCGCTGAATGACTCTGTCTGGCCAAAGTTCTGGCGTTCGATCTGGTGACATAGATTGCAGGAAACACCATCCATAGCCAGATCATGGAGTTCGTTGGCCGGGTTCAAGTAGCCCTGCTCCAAAATCAAGGGGGGTTCATGATTAGCGGTGGCATCAAAATGGGCCAGCGGCATATGGCAGCGGGCGCATTCTTCGGCAATCTCCCCATTTCGTTCCGGAAACAGCGAGGTTTCAGCGCTGACACTTGCCTGAAAGTAAGGGTCTCTGGCGCTGTGGGCCATCATCGAAGCTCGCCAAAGGGTATCAAAGGATATATCGTTGATGCTGTCATCATCCCAGTCTGGATGGCAGCTGAGGCAGGCGCTGGCTTCGGCCTGTAGACCAGAATGGCATTCAGCGCAATTGCCTGAACCAGACACCAGGTCGGTGTTGTCATGCACCAGTCCGGGGGGATCAACGGTCAGTTCGCTGAGTTGTTCAATCACCCCCCCGGTCGCATTTGCATGAATGATTTCCGGGGCTGAGGTGCAGCCCCCTGTCAGCAATCCAAGCAGGATCAGCCATAACAAAGTTTTTTTCATCGTTGTTTTCCTCACCCTTGTGTTCAACTTCACGATTTCATTATACAGCCTGAAATATGCTGGCAAAGATACAATTTTGCTAGGTCTGGCCTGAGGATATAAATTTACACCTGTACTCAGTCTTATCCTGGCAGCCTATTCCTCCGGGTATTGGGCAATACCCAATACGACAGGCGCGCGATCAGCAGAATCGAAGTATTGGAAGAACTGGTCGCTTTCCGGAGTGCCGTACTCTCGAAGATTTTCTGCCCAGCGGTAAGCGATCGTCTGGTAGAGCAGCTCACATCTGAGGGTGAATGGCCCAGTGTACTGGCTGACATCCACCACATACTGGATCGTATCGCCCCCGCCGATAAAATTATCGTCCTCAGTCACTGCGCCGTATGGGGCAATATCGGCTGGCGGGTTTTCCAATGGGAAGCCCTGTGGGAGCAAACGGTTATCCTTCAGGTAGCCGGCTGCACGAAGCAAGGTGGTGGTGACCTCGTTTTCTGTGTTATGCATGATCGCTTCGTAGATTTGCACCTGGTCTGGGCTGTCGATCAGCTGATAGTGCGGTTCGTAGAGGGCAGCATCGATGTCATTGTCATTGCCCTCGATAAAACCTCGTTCGTCCACCGCCCCAGATTCAAAGATCACCGTGCCATTGCCATCGGTGACCCAGAAATGGATCCAAACACGGCGGGATGGGAAGCTGGCTGGGCGTTTGTGCCCATTGTTATTGGAGACGGTCACATCCGCGGTCAGGATTTCATTCTCGATGTTGGCTGCATTCACTTTGATATCAGTATTGGGTTGGGCGTACAATTGAGCAGTGATCCGGTCGATAGCTGCCTGCATCTGTCCCTCATCTGCAGTGATCCCTGTCTCGGCGGCATTGGACTGGAGTAGTTTGAGCATGAACGCATTGGCACCGGCAAAAGTGTGCTTGCGCAGGTATTCCTGCGGGGTATTGGACAGATTAGAGAGGTTCACATTGTCCACCCTGGGCATATGGCAGTCAGCGCAAGCGCCTGATGCGAAATCACTATTCTCCCACTCCAGGTGGATAGTTTGCTCCGGAAATTCCCCAGCGACCTCTCCCGCGCTGTTCAGATAGGGTGTGTAAAGGTTGTGGCAGGTGCCGCACAGATCAGAGTCGGTGATGTGCTCAGACTGCACGGATTGGTAGCCGCTGGCTGACAACATTATTTGGGCAAGACCATTTGACACCAGGAACGGTCCAAAGGAAATCCGTTCGCCAAAGCCCCGGTTTTGGGAATCGATCAGATAATGTCCGCTGTATGAATCCTTTTCCCCAAAATTGTCCGGCAAAATCTGGTGGCAGCTGGTGCAGGAGACGCCGTCCGCAGCCAGATCGTGGAGCGGATTTTGGGGGTTGAGATAGCCATCCCCAACCACCAACGGAATTTCCTCGTTCGAAACAGCATCAAAATGGGCCAGCGGCATGTGGCAGGAGGCGCATTTATCAGCAATCACCTCCGCCAGTTCCGGGAATTCTTTGATTTCTGTGCTGACAGAGGCCTGCCAGTATGGATCCTTAGCGCTGTGGGCCATCATGGAAGCCCGCCAGAGGGTGTCAAAGGAGAGGTCTTCGCCCTCTTTACTCAGGCCGGTATGGCACACTGCGCAGTTGCCCGAACCGGAGACTAGATCGGTCGAATCCTGCACCAGGGCAGGCGGTTCTATTGTCAGGTCATTGAAGGCGCGGGCTGTTGGAACGGGTTCTTCTTTTGGCTCTTCTGCCGGTTGGGATTGTTCTGCTGGCTGCTGGGCAGCTGGCTTGGTGGGTGGGGGAAAGGTTGGCCCGGGGATCTGATTTGGGATTGGATCAGGACTGCAGCCAACTGCGATGAGAGCTGTGAAAACTACCGTCATAAGCAGGGGGATTCTTTTCAGCATCATATAGTTCTCCATGTGATAGATTGCACAATCTAATTATAACGGTTGTTTAGAAAATTGTGGTTTATGATTGGTTGCCTAGCATGGCTTTCTCAAAGTTAGGAATTTAATATTGCGATTGGAAAAGCTAAGGAATTGTCAGCGATGATAAAAAACTTCCCAACCCCCTGCTCCCTTCCCCGGCAACTGTGTTGATGAGTTCGCGGTTGCAAGTTTGCCGGGGAAGGGGAACCAAAACAGGCACCCGAAATCATCAGATGCCTGTTCACTGTTTGTTGATTTTCCCAATCATCAAGCAGCTTCTATTCACTTGGTGATTTTTTCTTCTTCCCCTTCAACGTAAAAGTTATTTCCTCACCTTCCTCATCCACACCAACCTCGACAATATCTCCAGCGGAGAACTCACCCTCCAGGATTTTGATCGAGAGCGGGCTTTCGATGAATTTCTGCAGGGCACGCTTCAATGGACGGGCGCCAAAGTCCGGATCATAGCCCTGATCAGCCAGCCATTTACTGGCTTCATCAGTCAGGGTCACTTCCAGGCCGTGATCGGCAAGCCGTTCGTGGATCTCGCCCATCTGCAGCTTGACGATCTCCTGCATATCCTCCAGGCTGAGCTGCGAGAAGGTAATGATCTCGTCAATCCGGTTGAGGAACTCAGGGCGGAAGGTGTCTTTGAGAGCTTTCTCGATCTTCTTATGTGCCTCGCGGTCCTCATTGTTGTCACCAGGCTGCAAGAACCCGAGGGAACCAGATTTCCGTACAAATTCAGTCCCCAGGTTGCTGGTCATGATCAGTACCGTGTTGCGGAAGTTGACCACACGACCCTTTCCATCAGTGAGGCGGCCGTCATCCAATATCTGGAGCAGCGCATTCCACACCTCAGGATGGGCTTTTTCGATCTCGTCAAACAGCACCACCCGGTAGGGGCGGCGGCGCACAGCTTCGGTCAGCTGGCCGCCCTCTTCGTAGCCCACATATCCGGGAGGAGCGCCAAACAGGCGCGAGACAGTGTGCTGCTCACGGTATTCGCTCATGTCGATACGCACCAGGGCATCTTCATCATCGAACATAAACTCAGCCAGCGCTTTGGCCAGCTCGGTCTTGCCCACACCAGAGGGACCAATGAAAATGAACGAGCCAATTGGGCGCTTGGGGTCTTTCAGACCAGATCTCGAGCGGCGGATGGCATCTGAAACCGCTGAGATGGCTTCATCCTGCCCAATAATACGCTCATGCAGGCGGTCTTCCATCTTGAGCAGCTTCTCAGCCTCAGTCTCCATCATCTGACTGACCGGGATGCCAGTCCACTGGGCAAGCACATCGGCTACATCATTCTCATCGACGACTTCGTCCAGCTCGTGTTCTGCCTCCCATTTTGAGCGCTGCTGCTGGTATTCATCCTGCATTCTCAGGCGTTCGGCTTTTTTCTGGGCGGCACGCTCATAATCACGTTCCAGACCAGCTTGTTCCTCCTCAGCCAGGGTGCGGTCCAAGTCCTGTTTCAGTTCCTTAAGATTATCCGGCAGCGAGAATAGCGCTATCCGCAGTTTGGCTGCGGCTTCATCCATCAAGTCGATCGCCTTATCCGGCAGACGGCGGTCAGTAAGGTAGCGGGAAGAGAGCTTTACCGCCGCTTCAAGGGCTTCGTCTGAGAATCTTACCTTGTGATGGGCCTCATAACGATCGCGCAGCCCATGCAGCATGAGAATGGTATCTTCTTCACTCGGCTCTTCCACGTAGACGGGGGCAAAGCGGCGTTCCAGGGCAGAGTCCTTTTCAATGTGTTTCTGGTACTCATCCAGAGTGGTGGCGCCGACAGCCTGCAGTTCGCCGCGCGCCAGGGCCGGTTTGAGCATATTGGAGGCATCCATTGCCCCCTGAGCAGCACCCGCACCCACAACGGTATGCAGCTCGTCAATGAAGAGGATGATCTCTCCTTCAGCGCGCTGGACTTCTTCAATTGCCGCTTTGAGACGTTCCTCAAATTCACCGCGGAATCGAGATCCAGCGATCATCGCACTCAGGTCCAGCGAGATAACCTTCTTCCCGCTGAGGATCTCAGGGACATCATTCGAAGCAATCTGCTGGGCCAGACCTTCCACGATGGCGGTCTTTCCTACACCGGCCTCACCGATCAGCACCGGGTTGTTCTTGGTGCGCCGGGAGAGAATCTGAATCACGCGCAAGATTTCGGCATCGCGCCCGATCACCGGGTCAAGTTTGCCTTCACGCGCCATCTGGGTGAGGTCTCGGGAGTATTTCTCCAGTGTGCGATAGCGGGTCTCAGCCTGCGGGTCGGTCACCCGCTGACCACCGCGCAGCTGGTTGATCGCATCCAGGACGCGGTCTTTGGTCACCCCGGCGCCAGCCAGCAGACTGGCGGCGTTGGTGCTGCGCTCGCTGAGGATCGCAAGGAAGATATGCTCGGTGGAGATATAGTCGTCCTTAAGGCGGTTAGCCTCCTCATTTGCCAGGTCAATGATCCGCTTAACCCGCGGGGTGATAAAGATCTGCCCCTGGCCTCCGCCGCCGTAGATATTGGCTTTCGGGCTGGTCTTGAGGATGTAATCCAGCCGCTCACTGAGCATATCGCCATCCACACTCATGATCTCCAGCAGTTGGGAAATCACCCCATCAGGCTGTTCGATCAGCGAAAGGAGGATATGTTCAGTATCGATCTGGTTATGTCCGTAACGTTGAATGATTTCAGCCGCGCGCTGGGCTACTTCCTGGGCGCGCTCTGTAAATCGGTCAAATCTCATCATGGTCTTGGTCCTTTTTCAGGATTTCCTTTTCTGAATGGTTTTCTTCGCTTTTTTAATAGATCAGTTGTAGATTTAAGGCCATCAATCAGCCTTTGACTGTAACTAAGGTCAGAAAAAATTATAACATTCTGATCGTAAGTGGATTGATATCAACCTGTAAGAGATTTGTTTGAATCACGGTTCGGGGGTGGAGGTGATAATGTCCATTTGAAATTCAGGGATCCAGCCAACCCGCCCTTCCTGGTCTCTCACCTCGATCCATACCCATCCATCCACGATCTGTGATTGGTATAGCACTGTGAAAGGCTGATTGCGCCGGATGGTGCCGATTTCAGGGCCATTGGGATAGAGCAGCAGTTTGATCTGGTAATTGCTGCTTGCCAGCATGGCGGTCTGCGGAGTTGGGGTGAATGTGGCTGTGGGGGTGGGGGTGACAGTGGCAGTCGGGGTGGGCGTGAGGGTGGCCGTAGCGGTAGCCGTAGCGGTGGCGGTGGGGGTTGAAGTGGGAAGTACACGCGCCGTGGGTGTGAAAGTGGGCGGTACCAGCGGGTCAAGTTGAGCCACATTGACTTGATTGATCTTTAGCTGCACAGTGCGCTGCAGCCGGCGGGCGATCGCATCTTGCAATTCAACACTGTTCCGATAGTTGAGTGATTCGGGCACCAGCAAAGTCAGTTCCATGACAAGGATATCGTTGACAGTATCTTCATTCCATGAGAATTTGTCCAGGCTGGCGCCGATCTTCTCCACCTCTTCCACCACCACCTGGTTGATCTGACGGGTAACTCCTGCATCGCGCACAAATACATAGCTCTGCCAGCCCAGCGGAGCCAGCAGGATGACCATCGAAATAATGGAAATCTGCAGGCTGCGCGGGATCAGATGTCCATTTTCCTTGCGACCAAGACTGAAGCCAGTGACGTAGAAGAGAAAGATAGAAGAAGCTGCAATTGTCACCGCGTTGGTCATAAAGAGCAGCAATGCCCCCTGGGCCACCTCCCAGTCGCCCAGGGCAATCCCTACCCCGATCACACACAGCGGCGGCATCAGAGCAGTGGCAATCGCCACACCCGGCAGGGCAGCCGAGAGATGGGGCTGCACCAGGGCAAAGGTGGCCGCCAACCCGCCTGCCATCGCCACCCCCAGGTCAATCGGGGTGGGACGGGTGCGGGAAAGCACTTCTGCCGACAGGTCTTGCATGGAGACAAACGGCAGCAGGGTATTAACCCAGGTGATAAACGCAGAAAGCGCTACCGCCAATAGCGCGCCTCTCAGCAATGCTGCCACAGCGTCCCGCAGCAAGGTAGTATCGCCTCGGATCGAGGCCAGGCCGATCCCCAGGATCGGCGACATCAGCGGGGCTACCAGCATTGCCCCGATGATTGTGGCGGCTGAATCGATCAGTAAGCCAAAAGTGGCGATCATCGTAGAAAGGACCACCAGTACAAAATAATCAAAGGATGGCGTGGAAGACTCGCGCAGCTGCATCTGCACATCCGCCACCCGGTTTTTGGTCACTGGCGGCATCAACCGGCGTGCATGGAATTTTAGCTGCAGCTTGGCGCGCGAAAAGTAATAAGCGATTTTTCCCTTGAAGCTCAGAGTCGAAGGATCTACCTTCCTGGGCAGGTGTTTATCTGATGGAGGTTTATCCATGGGAATTGACTGTTGGGGGAACGATACCGTTCTTCAGCCTGATCACCAACCGGCGAACTGTGTTGCAGGAGGGGCAATCGGTGCGGCTGCACAGCAGCGCCGTTTGATCGGCTTGTATCAGCTGACGAGTAGTTTCGATCAGCTCGTGGAGCGGCATGGCCTGGACTTCAGCCTTCCCTATCCTGGCCTTGTCAACAAAAGGATCGATCAACGGTGCAATCGCGTTGAACCCATCGGAGCAATAGGGGGTATTGGTACAGGTGACGATCAGATCACTCATCAAGGCCCAACGGGTGTACATTTTCCGCCCTGCCAGCCGCTCACCAAGGTGGATGCTGGTATTGGCAGTATGATCCACGCCCAACAGCAACACCCAGCCGCCCCGGTCATACATAGCGGCAATCGGAGCCAGAGGTTCTGTTAGAAGCTGTTTCTCTAAGTACTGGCGGGCATTTAGCCCGGCAAAGGACATCACTGGATGGCCGGAGCGGTGAGCTTCGGGATGCCTGCGGACCGTCTCAGCCACAACACCCATCAACTTATCTGCGGGCATATCCGGGTAAAAGAATTCGGCCATTTTGTTCATATCTGCCTGGCTGCCGTAGGTGATCGCATTGTCCGGCGGGCCTGATTCTGGGATCACCAGAGTTTTATAGGTAAAGGTTGGCACAACGATTGAATTGAAAACTTCAGCCAGGGCACCGGCGACTGTTTCTGCACCCCCCAACACCTCACCGAAGGCACTTAGAGAACTATGCACAAGCACCGGCCTGCCTGGAGGAATTGGCAGTTCCCGGAAGGCGCGCACCAACTGCCGATATCCGATTGGCTTGGGTTCTGTTGCTTCCTGGTTCAATTGAGCATCATGATTAGACATGAGCGCTGTCCTTATTCTTTATTCCATCCTGCTTTGATTGATAGCACCATTATAAATCAAGTGTAAAAATGCTGCTAAACCAGAACAAGCGGGGATTATCAAGATCTTGGAACAAACGAGGGTTCTCGATTGCTAGGCAATCGAGAACCCTCAGCCAAGAATGGTTTTGGTATCTAGATACCTGCTTCTCCCCCCTATCCCCGTTCACCAATCACTAATCTACTCAAACTTGAAGCGCCAGGCACCTAGGGAGAAGAACAATGCCGTAAATCCAAGCAGCACAACCACCGGCAGCCAGACTGTCTCCAACCCTGCACCGCGGGCGAGGATGTCCTTGAAACCATCCATCATCCAAGCCACCGGGGTGAAGTGGGCAACAAACTGTACCGACTTGCTGGTATATTCCAGCGGCGTCCATGCCCCACCCAGGCCAGAAAACACAAACATCGGCACCAGAGCGAAGACCACCGCTGTATCAGACGACTTTGCCAGCGCTCCGATCAACAGGCCAAGCGCGCCGTTGACCATCGCCGAGACCACGATCAGCAACAGAGTGGCAGTTGGTCTGTCGAAGTACGGCAGATCGAGGAAAAGCTGGCCAAATACCGCCAGCACCAGCAGCTGCAGGACAATGACCGCACTCATCGCCAGGAAATGCCCAACCAGAATGCCCATGCGCGGGAATCCAGTTGTCAGCATGCGCGAGAGGGCGCGTGACTTGCGCTCGGCAACCAGGATCTCGGCGGAACCGATCAACCCGGCAATGGCAAATTGAGCCATCATCCCTGGTGAGGAGTGGATAAAGGCGTTCTGCTCCAGGGCATCAGCCTGCGCTTCCGATTCAGCGCCAGTATAGCTGCTCAGCACGGTTACAGGGGGCGATTCCCATAAGGATGAAGCCAGTTCCAGAGCTTGCTGATAATATGCATCCTGCTCCTCGGGAGAGAGGGCTGCGATCTGCTGGAAGGTCTCCTGGCTGAGGGAGGCGCTCAGTACGATCCCAAAGAGGCGTGAGTAGATGGTTGCCAAATCTGCGCGGACCGCCTGGTTTGCCACCATAGCTTTTTGATCGGCAACAACCGTCAACGGCAGCGGTTCCCCGGCAGTGAGGGCTTCGCCAAAGCCAGCAGGAAGCACCAAAGCCGCATGCAGGTCACCGATCTCGACCTGTTTTCGGTAGGTCTCTGCGGTGTAATCCGCATTGATGATCGGCCGCAAGGTTTCTGATTCCTCCAGCATCTGGATCAAGGCCTGGCTGTGTTCGCTTTTGTCCAGGTCCATCACCCCAATCAAAAGGCGGGGATCTTCCGCATCACCGCCAATCCCTCCGAAGATAAACCCGAAAAGCAAGGTGAACGCGATCGGCATCAGCAGCAGGAAGAAAGCTGTCTGCCAGGATTTGAAAAGTTGTTTCAAGTCTTTTAGTGCAAGATGGTAGATACGCATGTCAATCTCCTATGCGAAGCGTTTTTGGAAGCGGACAAAACCAAGCACCACCAGAACGGCGCTGTAAACCAGCAGCCCCAGGATGCTGAGCCAGATACGCTCAGGCGACAGCCCCTCCATGATGGCGAGCAGCGCCCGGTTAGCCCATCCCTGGGGGACAAGCAGGGTGATCCTGTCAATCGCCGCGTTTGGCGTGGGCGAAGAGAGCATGAACGTGCCTGACATCCCCAGCATCCCGGTCACGGTGATTCCCGCGCCCATGATCACGCCAGCCTGCTTCCGGTCCTTTGCCAGGGAGATGGCAAACATCCCAAAGGAGGCCGCCCCGATGGTGGTGACCAGCACGAAGACCAGCAGCAGCCCCAGCGCTCCCCATTGGATCCCGAAAACCAGCCGCCCAAAAGCAGTCAGCACAACCAGCTGGACAAAGATCATCAGGGCGGCGGCCAGCAGCTTGCCGGTGATGATCACGTGCGGCGCGGTAGCCGTCCCGAACAGTCTCTCCAGGGTGCCGTTCTCTTCCTCTGTCAGGATGGTATTGCTGGCATACGCCCCGGTGAAATAGGCATAGAAGATCATCATGCCCCCCATGATGAAGCCGAGGATCGATTTTATACCGGCATTCTCTTCCTGCTGCTCGCCGCCGGGGGATTCCAGGTTAACCAAGGTGCCTTGCTGAGCACTGGCGCTGACAGCAGAATAATAAGCCAGCGAAAGGGCTTCATTTTGCTCCTGTGTCAGAGTGTAGCCGCGTTCCCCTGCCTGTTGATTGGCAACCATGGCGGTGATATTGGAGCCATTGAGCGCATCCACAAACTGCGTGACCAGCGATTTCATGATCCCTGGGCCCAAGGTCAAGGTGGGGTCCTGATAAAGTTCAATCCCGGTGTATCTGCCAGGGTTGACCACGGTTTCAGTGAACTCGGCCGGGAGGAGGATCGCCACCTCGGCTTGCTTTTCATCGACTGCCTGCCGGGCACCGGCTTCATCTTCCGCCACGGTAAGAGCGATCAAGTCCGAAAAGGCATCACTCCCCCAGATAGTCAGCAGTATTTCACCGAATTCGCCTCTATCCTGATTGTAGACCTGCACCGGGATGGGCTCAAAGCTGATTTCAGATTCCTCGCTTCCGCCCCCAAATATAAACGCGAACAGCCCGGTGATCAGGATCGGGAGAACGAACATGAAGGCAATCGCAAAAAAGCTGCGGAAGGACTGCCTCAGGTCTTTGATCGCAATATCTAACGCTTTCATCTCGGCTCCTTACTCGCGCAGGGCGCGGCCGGTGAGGTGCAGGAAGACAGTTTCCAGGTTGGGCTCGTACACAGCAACCGATATGATCTTGAGGTGATCGCGAGCTGCTGCTTCGAACAGGTGCGGCAGTGCCTGGTCGCTGTCATCCACCAGCAAGGCGGCCGCGGTTGTATCGGTGGTAACAGATTTTATGCCGGGGAGTTGAGACCAGTTGTCAAGCTTTCCGTCGATCTCGGCCCCAAAGGTCAATTCCACCCGGTCTAACTCGCCCACAATCCGAACCAGCTCGTTGTGGGTTCCCTCAGCGATCACTTTGCCGTGATCCATGATTGCAATCCGGTCAGATAGTTCTTGGGCTTCTTCCATGTAATGGGTGGTGTACAGCACAGTCATGCCCTGCTCATTGAGAGCTTTGACGCTTTCGAGGATCTTACGGCGGCTTTGGGGATCAATCCCCACGGTGGGCTCATCCATGATGACGATATCCGGCTGGTGCAGCAGGGCGACACCGATGTTCAGCCGGCGTTTCATCCCGCCGGAATATTTTTCCACCTTGTCCTTTTGCCGGTCTGTCAGCTCGATTATCTCGAGTATCTCGCCGATGCGTGCTTCCAGCTTTGCGCCGCGCAGGCCGTACATCTTGCCCCAGAAAGCCAGGTTCTCACGGCCGGTGAGGTCTTGATAAAGGGCTACTTCCTGGGGCACCACGCCGATATGCTGCTTGGCCTGATTGGCTTGGCTAATGATCGATTTGCCGAAAATCTCAGCATCCCCTTCCGTGGGGCGCAAGAGCCCCGAGATCACCGAGATGGTGGTGGACTTGCCAGCGCCATTTGGCCCCAGCAGGCTGAAGACTGTGCCGGCTTCAATTTGAAGCGAAACACCCTGCACGGCCTTGATATCTTGGTAATACCTGTGCAGGTCTTTGATTTCAATCGCTAATTCTTTTGCCATGGTTTTCTCCAATCTTTAGACTAATGTAACGATTCCAGTATAGCCTTTCCAATCAATCTTGCCATCGGATGGTTTGCCTGCGGGGCTGCCGTTTCCGACAATGTCGTTAAATCCGATGGCAGGTTGAACAAACCTGTGTAGAATAAAAACAGCATGGAAACAGAGGATAATTTTAATCAAAAGGTAAAAGATTTAATCTTCCCGTCCGAGAAGACAGACAATCACGCTGCCCAGGAGATTTTCCCCTTCTACCTGATGGTAACTGTGGCAATGGCCTGGATGTACATGGTGTACATCCGGCAGATTGACAATCCTCTGAGTGCGGTTATTTTTACTATTTTAATGGTAATGCATGTTGGGTTGTATTGGGGGATTTTCCTTTTTCTAGGGAATGCGCTCAGCTTAAGGCTGTATTTTATTTTCCAGGGACTGCTGGCATTTGTGATCGTCTTCTTTGCCGAGGATTATGGTTTGGCAATTGGCCTGTACGCCTCCCTGATTGGGAATGCGGTGGGCGCTTTGCAAGAAAAGAAAGATTTGCTGTACTTCATTCCAGGGTATCTGTTTTTAGGGGTGCTCTCAATTGTTATATCGTCGGGAGTGGAAGTGGTGCTGGAGTGGTCTTTCACCGCCATCCCATCGATTCTGCTATCCGGGTTCATTGCCTTCATGTTCCGCCGTCTGCTTCAGACTCGCGAGAAAACAGAAGCGCTGTATCAAGACCTGCAGAAAGCCCATACCAGACTGGCAGACTATGCCAAACGGGTGGAAGAATTGACCCTGGCCGAGGAACGCCAGCGGATCGCCCGCGAGTTGCATGATACCCTTGCCCAGGAGCTCACCGGTGTGGTGCTGCAATTGGAAGCGGTCAGCACACATATCGAGCAGCAAAACAATGCTCGTGCCCAGGAGATTCTTCAAAATGCCATGTTCCAGTCCCGGGTGACGCTGGCTGAAGCGCGCAAGGTGATCGACGGCCTGCGTTCATCCCCCGCTGCTGGTCAAACAATGAGAGATTTGGTTCAGCAGGAGGCAATCCATTTTGAAAGCGTGGCGCAAATTCCCTGCAAACTGCAATATCGCATGGATTTCCCCCTGCAAGCGGAGCTCCAAGACCATATCCTCAAGATTATCACTGAGGGATTGAACAACATTGCCAAGCATGCAGATGCCAGCCAGGCCTGGCTGCGAGTGACCGGCGAAGCAAACAGGCTGATGGTCGAAATTGAAGATAATGGCCGGGGATTTTCCCGGGAAGATCGGGGGGAAGGTCAGTATGGGCTGCTGGGCATCCGTGAACGGGCAGATTTACTTCAGGGCCATTTATCAATTGACAGCCAGCCAGGAAGGGGCACCCGACTCCAACTGGAAATCCCCCTCAAAAAGGCAGGTGATTCCAATGAGTGAAACACCGGTCCGGATCCTGATCGTGGATGATCATATGATCGTCCGCCAGGGATTGAAGCTGATCTTTGAAACCGAACCCAGCGTAGAAGTAGTGGGAGAAGCGGGAAACGGCCTCATCGGAGTTGAGCAAGCCAGAGAGCTTGCTCCGGATATCATCCTGATGGACCTGCAAATGCCTGAGATGGATGGTTTGACCGCCGTCCGCGCAATCCTCTCAGAAAACCCGGGCCAGAAGATCATCATCCTGACCACTTTCAATGAGGATGAGCTGATGTACCAGTGCCTGCAATTGGGGGCTAAAGGATTCCTGTTGAAAGATACCGGGCGCGAGGCTTTGATGAACACGATCCACGCGGCTGTGCGCGGGGAAACACTGCTCAGCCCCGAGGTGATGCAAAAGCTTTTAAATTACGCCAGCCAACCTGCCGCAAAGGGAGGGGGGAGCCTTCTCAGTGAGCGTGAAATCGAGGTTATCCGGGCAGCAGCAGAAGGCGGCACCAACCAGCAAATTGCGCTGCAGTTGGGAATCAGCGAGCGGACTGTCCGGGCCCACCTGACCAATATTTACAACAAGCTGGGCGTCTCATCGAGAGGGGCGGCGATTGCTGCCGCTGCCCAGCAGGGTTTGCTGTGATAAAGTGCGCATGCCAAATCTTCCTAGTGAGGAGACCTATCAGCTAGTGAAATATCCAATTATCGCTTATAGTTACACTGCCCGTTGAGGGCAATTATCTGAGGAGGTAAGATGAAATCTCAATCAAAAATCCTGGGGGTCGTGGGCATTCTATTTGCCCTGGCACTGGCCTGCTCAATTTCCCCACAGGAACCCGATTCTGATCAAAGCGTACTGGCTACACTGGTAGAAGCGACAACTTCCGCCCGGCTGACCCACAACGCCCCTCAGCCCACTGCGACCCCATTGCCGCCGGCAACAGACACGCCAATCCCCCCTGCCGCTGCTACACCTGATCCCAGCACTGTTTACGCGCCAGATCCGCTGCCTGCTCAATACACCGGGCTGATCTTTGAAACCGGCGCTTGCTACAATTTTGACACCTACCAGCCAGTGGCAGTGGATGATCTCACCAGGGATATTTGCATGCCCCAGTACGGTTTGCTGGAGCCGCAAAATGGCGGACTGATCAGCGGCTCTGCGCCAATGGAACCGCCCTCAAAAGGTTACTGTATCAACCCCAACCTGCTGCCAGACCCTGTCGCGGTGCAGACGGACCTATACCTATGCTTCCAGACCAACCAGGGCACTTACGGCTTTTTTGTGGCGCGTGAATACCAAATGGATCTGGACCGGGTAATTTTTGATCTGTATCTCTTCCCTTAGACGAATCTATGGGCATCAAGCCGGAGAAACTAATAATTTCCCTCTGATAAATAAACTCCTGGGTAAGTTCCCAGGAGTTTTGATTCTTACTTGTCAGCTGGATCTTCTCCCAGCATCACGGCGCGTAGCCGAGGAAGGGCTGTTTGGCGACCAGATACTCACCGTCGGACTCAAACCAGAATGAAGCATCCACCACATTTACCCAGGTGCTGCCATAGGCAAAATTGACCGGCTCTTTGGTGTCGCAATCGTAGAGCAAGAAGGGCCGGTAACGGTTGGATTCGGTTGGGTAATCATCAAAAACCGCACTCCAGCACGCTTTGTGCATCATCCCATCCCTCAGTAGATAGGCATAGCCGCGTTCATCGGTGAGATCGAAATTAATGATCGTGCCAGATGAATTTAACACCTCATGCGGGGTTTCCAGCAGGATCACATTCTGGCGGACGATCGCTTCCCCGGTCAGCTTGTCGGTACTCAATGTAAATTGCTTCGGTTCAGCCGGATCATTTTCATAACGGACATAACCACCCGCTTTGGCATCATAGATCCAACGGGTCTGGTTAAGATAGTTGTAATCCATCAGGAAATTGGCAGCTGCCTGTCCGCCAGAAGGTGCGGCGCCAAACTGCCAGACATTCAGGTCTGGATTCCCCAGCCGGTGTTTGCAGCTCTCGGCCACATTCTGGAGGCTCTCAACATCCATCCCCAGGCCGCCGGGGTTGTTCGGCACCGCCACATTGTCCACCACGCCGCACTGGTAGGGAGCAATTGTCTGGTAGACCTTGGCATCCGCACCGCCAAAGATCAAGCCAGCCCCAAACAGCTGTGCCAGTTCAGCGTAGAACACGCGCCCAGAGCGCACGCCGCTGATATCAAACTGCCCGCCGCCTTGCGCTTCAACGCCCGCGACTGTCTGCGGATATCCGCAGTAATACAGGGCTTGTAGTCGGGTCTGCCCTTCATCGATCAGGGTTTCAAACACTACCGGCGCAGCCGCCAGCACTGCCGGGCGGGTAGCCCAGGCTGGGAACTTGGAAATCGAGATGAAGATCGGCCGGTTTTGCAGCAAATCAGCATCGGTGGGCAGCCCGGTCAATGGGCACCAGCCGGCGTGTCCGGGGTAGACCATCCCGGCATCATACCCGGTGAGGTATCCGGCATTTTCAAGGGCAAACACCCCGGTTTTGCCGTCCCGATCAACATCGCTGTCCAGACCATCGTCCTCGCCGGCATCCTGAACGGTGAACAAAGTGTTCTCTAGGAAGAATTCAAGGCTATACTCACCCGCCGGCACATCGGTGAACAGGTACTGGCCATCCCCATCAGTCTGGGTGGTGGCCACCGCCTCGCCCTCGAGATCCACCAGGCTCACAGTCACACCCGGTAGGCCGGGTTCATCTTCATCCTGCAAACCATTGCCGTTCAGGTCTTCCCAGACCCGATCACCAACCGCGGCGGGGACCAGATGCAAAACCAGTTCGGCTTCCGGTGTACTGTCCAGCCAAGCCTGGATATCTTCCTGGCTCATCAGACCAGCTTCAATGCCGCTGCCAGTAAATTCTGCCTTCTCACCAGCACCGAGAACGACCTCTTCGCCGTTCACCTTCAGAGCGCAGGTGCCTTCCAGGCAGGTGATTCGGATATTACCGGTATCCGGGTCAAAGGTGACCATTAGATAAGAACCTCGTACCGAGGCAACGCCTGAGGCTGTCTCCACTTCAAGACTGCCGCCGTTGAGCACAATCCACATCTGTCCCGCACCCAGGGAGAGTCTTTTGAACAACCCATCATTCCGTTCTTCTATCTCAGTGAGGGTGAAAAGGGAATTAGGCGTGACGCGTACCAGTGTCCCATCTGCAAAATCCAGCCGCACCCGGCCGTCGGAGCCGGTTTGCACCTGGGCATTCAGGAAAAGTTCGCTGCCGTCCATGGGGGAATCAAACGCAGTCGCCTTGTTCAGACGGAATGCCACATCGCCAGAAATTTCACTCATCACCGCCGAAGGACCAGCAGGCGCTGAGGCAACTTCAGGTTCCCCAACAGAAAGTTCAGCAGTCTCGTTCTTTGGCGTATAAATGTCCTGACCGGCAGATTCTTCAACTGCACTGCAGGCTGCAATTAATAATGTTAGCACAAGGCTGATGAACAACAATATTTTGAATTTATTCATAATTTATCTCCCAAAGTCCATATCTATTCATTATTGTAGTTACATATTTAATTATATCTCACCTGGTTTACTCCCCCATTAAATCTTATCAGAATGCCAGACAGTACATTAGTACTAATTTGGGTTAAAATTTATTGATGGATACAAGTTTAGTCCGCCTGATCGAAGAACTGGCCGCCAATGCCTGGCCAGCTGAAATTGTGCAGCATCTGGGTGGGTGGCGGCTTCGCTATTCAGGCGGGAGCAGCCGCCGGGTCAACTCGGTCTGGCCTAACCTGCCGCCTGCAGGCGATCAGATTGAAACCGCTCTCGCCGCAGTCGAGGAATTTTATCAGCGCCACAACACCATACCCCGCTTTCAGATTTGTCCAGCCTCCCTGCCCCAAGAATTACCTGCTATGCTTGCCGCCCTCGGCTACCACACCGACGCACATACCGCGGTAAAAATCGCGCCAGTAAAGACGGTTCTGGCAAACACAAAACAATCCGCTTGCAAAATCACCTCTTCAGCCACCCTGACCGAAGCCTGGTTCCAAAGCTATACACGCGCCTCAGGATACATGCAGGAAAGTCTGCCCATCCGGCGGGGGATCCTCAATCGAATTGGGCCGGAGAAAAATTTTATTCTCCTTACCGAAAACGGAAAACAGGTTGCAACCGGATTGGGCGTGCTCGAGCGCGGCTGGATGGGTGTTTTTTGTGTGGTCACAGATTCCATCTGCCGGCGAAGAGGATTTGCATCTGGGGTCATGCATCTCCTTGCAGATTGGGGAAAATCCAGGGGAGCAGAGAAGATTTACCTTCAAGTGATGGAAGATAACACCCCCGCGCTGCGTCTATATCAACGGATGGGATTTGAGCATCTTTACCAATACAGCTATTACCAAAAGATGCCAGCTTTTTAGCCCTCAAAACAATACGAGAAAAAAATGGACAGTATCTAAACCAGCCAGCCCGAAATGTGAAGATATTCGTATATTCGGCTGTACTGATATAATAGCAATCTGTAAATTTTTACGTCCGGAGGAATCAAAATGACGGAAATTCAAGCCAAAGATATCCTGGAAACCCCATTTGGCCGATACACCTATTACCGGCTCAAAGCGTTGGAGGAAGCCGGACACACCACCCTCAACGAGCTGCCATTCTCAGTGCGGGTACTGTTGGAAGCTGTCCTGCGCCAGCAAAACGGTGTCGAGATCACCGGGCAGGATGTGATCAACCTGGCCGGCTGGCAGCCAAACGTATCGGGACGCGAAGCCATGCCCTTCAAACCCGGGCGGGTGGTGATGCAGGACTTCACCGGCGTCCCCGCCGTGGTGGATCTGGCAGCTATGCGTTCCGCCATGGCCCGCCTGGGCGGCAATCCGGCCGAGATCAATCCGGTCATTCCGGTCGACCTGGTGATCGACCACTCCGTTCAGGTGGATTTCTTTGCCACCGAAGATGCCCTCCAGCGCAACGCCGAGATTGAATTCCTCCGCAACCGCGAACGTTATGAATTCCTCCACTGGGGGCAAAACAGCTTTGACAATTTCCGGGTGGTCCCCCCTGCCACCGGGATCGTGCACCAGGTCAACCTTGAGTATCTCGCCAAAGTGGTGCTGACCAGAAAAGAGGGGGATGAAATCGTTGTCTTCCCGGATACACTGGTGGGCACCGACTCTCACACCACGATGATCAACGGCCTGGGCGTGGTTGGTTGGGGTGTCGGCGGGATCGAAGCCGAAGCCGCCATCCTCGGCCAGACCATCGATATGCTCACCCCAGATGTGGTCGGATTTGAGCTCACCGGAAAATTGAAAGAAGGCGTGACCCCCACCGACCTGACCCTGACGATCACCCAGATGCTGCGCCAGCAAGGCGTGGTGGGAAAATTCGTCGAGTTCTACGGTGCTGGTCTGGATGCCATGCCGTTGGCTGACCGGGCAATGATCGCCAATATGTCGCCGGAGAACGGTGCCACGATCACTTTCTTCCCCGTGGATGCTGAGACCTTGAACTACCTGCGTCTGACCGGGCGTGATGAGAAACAAGTAGCCCTGGTGGAGGCTTATTGCAAGGCACAGGGTTTGTTCCGCACCGCTGATACCCCCACTCCCAAATTCACCAGCACCCTGAAGCTGGACATCAGCACGGTAGAGCCAAGTTTGTCGGGCCCCAAGCGCCCGCACGACCGCATTGCTCTGGATGAGCTCAAAACCGCTTTCCAGCAATCCCTCACCGCACCCAAGAGCGCCCGCGGCTTTGAACTGGCCCCCGAAGACCTGGACAAACAATCAACTTTCGGCTCCAACGGCCATCGTGAGACTATGCGCCACGGCGCGCTGGTGATCGCCGCCATCACTTCCTGCACCAACACTTCCAATCCGGCCGTGATGATCAGCGCCGGGCTGGTGGCAAAAAAGGCGGTTGAACGCGGTCTGAAAGTGAAACCCTATGTTAAAACCAGCCTGGCCCCCGGCTCACGCGTGGTCACCGATTACCTGGAAAAAGCAGATTTATTGCACCCGCTGGCAGAACTGGGATTCAACCTGGTGGGCTACGGCTGCACCACCTGCATTGGCAATTCCGGCCCGCTGCCCGGCGAGGTGGTGCGTGCCATCACCAGCCAGGATTTGGTGGCAGCCTCGGTACTCTCAGGCAACCGCAACTTTGAAGGCCGCATCCACCCCCATTCGCTGGCCAATTATCTGGCCTCCCCGCCGCTGGTGGTCGCCTTTGCTCTGGCCGGCAGGATCAATATTGATATGACGGCTGAACCGCTGGGGATTGGCACGGATGGTGAACCGGTCTTCCTTAAGCATATCTGGCCTACCCAGGCCGAAATCCAGGAGTTGATCACTGCCTCTGTCACCCCGGAGATGTTTGTCCAGCGCTATCAAAATGTCTTCACCGGGAACCACACCTGGAACCAGATCCCCGGCAGCGAGAGCCAGATCTACAACTGGGACCCAGATTCCACCTACATCCAGGAGCCGCCCTTCTTCACCGACCTGACCCCTGAGCTGCCGGATATAACCGACATCAAAGACGCCCGGGTGATGGCGTTTCTCGGAGACTCGATCACCACCGACCATATCTCCCCGGCAGGCGCCATCCCGGCAGACAGCCCGGCCGGGCAATATCTGATCGGAAACGGCGTGGCTGCCAAGGACTTCAACTCCTACGGGTCCAGACGCGGCAATGACCGGGTGATGACCCGTGGCACGTTCGCCAACATCCGTCTCAAAAACCAGCTCGTCCCCGGCGTGGAGGGCGGCTATACCCGCTACCTGCCCACCGGTGAGCAGACCTCGATCTATGAGGCTGCCATGCACTACCGCCAGGACGGCACCCCGCTGGTGGTGCTGGCTGGCAAGGAATACGGCAGCGGCTCCAGCCGCGACTGGGCAGCCAAAGGCACCCTGCTGTTGGGGATCAAGGCGGTCATCGCCGAATCATACGAGCGGATTCACCGCGCCAACCTGGTGGGAATGGGCGTACTGCCGCTGCAATTCTTGGATGGGCAGAACGCTGCCAGCCTGGGACTGGACGGGTCTGAAGTGATCTCAATCAGCGGGATGCGAAACGAAATGCCGCCCGGCGCAGAACTGAAAGTGCGCGCCGGTAAGGTCAATGGCGAGCTGGTGGAGTTCAAAGTCATCACCCGCCTGGATACTGCCGTGGATGTGCAGATCTACCGCCATGGAGGCATCCTGCATAAGGTGCTGCGTGAGCGCCTGAAAGGGTAATGGAATTTCGTCATAACAATTAAGCCATCCGTCACCGGATGGCTTTTCATACCCACAAGAGCGTCAGCCTACCCTTTCCCACGTTGTAATGATAGGATACTTTGAGCCCTGAACTACTCGAATTGATTTAATATGATTTATCGGCAGATGCCATCCAAAATAGTTCAAACTCATTTTATAATCTATCTGTGCCGGGGTTTTTTTCTGAGCACAAGTTGTCTGCATATCAAGGCATGAGAGAAGAACATGATCGAAAAGTTAACTCCCGAACGAATCCAAGATCTCTGGGGAAAGACCTATAATACCGAAGGCAAACCAGATTGGTCACACCTTTTTCCGTATTACCACGAGGAAATCGTGTTCCAGGATAGTATCCAACGCATTGAGGGGATCGAAGAGTTCAAAGCCATGTGCAACCGCCTGACGGCGCGCTGCGAGCAATTGAACATGGAAATCGAATCAGTGATGGCAGATGGAAACGAAGCCTTCCTCCAATGGAAGATGGTGATGATGTTCCGCAGGTTCCCCAGCACGCCGATGTATGGCACCACCAAGCTGACTTTTGGCGAAGACAACCGCATCATTCACCAGCGGGATTATTTTGACATCTGGGGAGATATATTCAATGGCATCCCAGGTTTCAATCGGCTTTACCGCAGGTTCGTGCATAGATATTTCGGATAGGATCGATGGCGACACTCCCTGACGAACTCCAATTCATTGCCAGTGCCCTTAAGCCCCAAAAGAGCACCGATGCCCGGATGGACGGGCGTGTATGCATCCTCACCGGGGCAACATCGGGGGTGGGGTACCAGGCTGCCAGACGGTTGGCCGCGGGAGGCGCTGCGCTGGTGCTGGTCTGCCGGAATGGCGAAAAGGCAGAGAACGTCCGACAAGAACTCACCCAGGAATACAAAGGACAGGTGGATGTTGTGTTGGCAGACTTTTCCAGATTGCCTGAGGTGCGGCAGGCCGCTGAACATGTCCTGGCTAACTACCCGAGGATTGATGTATTGATCAACAATGCCGGGTTGCACCGGACAAAACGCACCCTGACGGAAGAGGGCTATGAGACCGTATTTTGCGTGAACCATCTGGCTTCATTCCTGTTCACCCGACTGCTTCTCGACCGGATTGTCGAGAGTGCGCCAGCCCGGATCATCCAGGTGAATTCACAGGGCCACCGCTTCGGCGGTCTTGACCTGGATGACCTGACCTGGGCGCGCCGCAGGTACAGGGGACTGCAGGGATACGGTGCATCGAAAGTGGCTCAACTGCTCACTGTATGGGAGCTGGCTGACCTGCTGGAAGGCACAGACGTGAGTATCAATGCCATACATCCCGGAGCGGTGAGGACGAATATTGGGCTGGACAACGGGTTCATCTACCCGTTTTATCAGAAGTTATTTGTTCGACCGTTGTTGAAAGGGCCAGAAATCTCCGGTGAGGCGATTTACTACCTGGCAGCAGCCCCTGAAATGCAGTTGGTGAGCGGCAAGTTCTTCAACCGCACGGTAGAGGAAGCGCCAATGCCGCATGCAACCGACCGCGATTTGGGCAAACAAGTTTGGAAGATCAGCGAAGAACTGACCGGTCTTCCCAGAATGAAAATGGGCGGAAATTGATAAAATGCAGAGAAATTTTTATCCGAGTCAATTCAATATCAACTGCCTGGAGGCGCAGAGATGAAATATGATGCCATAATTGTTGGCGCAGGAATTGCTGGCTTGACTGCCGGGGCCTATCTGTCGAAGGCTGGCTATTCCACATTGCTGTGCGAGAAGGAGGCGATCTGCGGAGGGTTAGTTAACACCTTTGAACGGGATGGCTTTTTCTACGATGGGGGGATCCGGGCGACTGAGAATTCAGGGGTGTTGTTCCCAATGCTCAAGCAGCTTGGACTAGAGATTGAATTTGTTAAAAACAAGATCACATTAGGTGTAGAAGACACCATCATACCGATCAACACCGTAGAAGACCTCAGCGCATACCAGGCTCTTTTGAACCAGTTATATCCAGAGAACATCGCTGAGATCGATCTGATCGTTGAACAGATTCAGCAGATCATGAAGTATATGGATGTGCAATACAGCATTGATAACCCAGCCTTTCTGGATCTGAAGGAAGATTGGGAATATATGCTCAAGAAAATCGTGCCTTGGATGTTCCAGTATGCTTTCACTTTCAAAAAGATAGAAGCGCTCAACGAGCCAGTTGAAGACTTTTTACGCCGCTACACCGATAACCAATCTTTATTGGATATCATTGCCCAGCACTTTTTCAAACAAACACCGGCATTTTTTGCATTGAGCTATATCAAGCTCTACCAGGATTACTATTACCCGCTGGGGGGAACCGGCACACTAATTAGGAAAATGACCCATTTGATTAAAGCACATGGCGGTGAGATCAGAAACAAGGTTTTGATCACAAAGGTTGACCCGGAGAAAAAACTGGTGACTACCAGCGAAGGTGACACCCTTGAGTATCAACAGTTAATCTGGGCAGCCGATCTGAAAGCGCTCTACCGCAGCATTGACCCAGCAAGTTTACAGGATAACCAGATAAAATCAGCGTTCAAAAAAAGATGGACAGAAATTGAGGATAAGACCGGGAACGATTCAATATTTACCTTGTTCCTGGGGGTAGATCTGGATAAATCCTATTTTGCCGGGATTGCCAGCGAGCATCTCTTCTATACCGCAAGCAAAAAGGGCGAGTCTGCTGCCGGACCGCTTCCCATCGGTAAGGATAAAGAAACCGTGAAGCAATGGCTGGCAGATTTCTTGTCCCTGACAACCTATGAGATCGCCTGCCCGGTTTTACGGGACGTCTCTATGGCGCCAGAGGGAAAAACTGGCCTGGTGATCAGCGTATTATTTGACTACCAACTGACCAAATATATCCAGGAAAGCGGCTGGTACGAAGAGTTTAAGGCCTATGCGGAAACCTGTATGATCAAAACCCTGAGTGAGAGCATCTATCCGGGCATTGCTGGGGCGATTGTGCAGCAATTCTCCTCCACCCCACTGACGATGGAAAAAATCTCTGGCAATACCCACGGTGCCATCACCGGCTGGGCGTTTTCCAACCGGCCGATGCCAGCAGAAAGCCGGCTGCCAAAGATCTTCAGTGCTACCAAGACTCCCATCCCTGGAATATTTCAGGCCGGGCAGTGGACCTACAGCCCATCAGGGTTACCCATCTCGATTCTGACGGGCAAACTGGCCGCTGATTCAGTCATCAAGGAATTGGGATAGCACGATCCTCAAGTCTGGAATACGATTTTTCCCTGCACTTAACCAATCAGGGTGGCCAAAACAGCCGCCACAAATACCAGCACAAAAGCCCTGATCATCCACCCCAAAAGCTGGGAATAATTCCTCGGCTCAACCTGGCCCTCTTGATCCATCTTTCTGACCAGCGGGAACATCCTCCAGAAAAAGGAGTGGATTGAAAATATCAGTGCCACTGCCACAAACAGCAGGATATGCTCATCTGCCACTGCCAGGATAACAACCAGCAGGGAGATGAAGATCAGCTTGGTGCCAGCCACCCAATTGACCAGATATTTTACAAAATCATGCATCTCCGGGTGTGCCTTCGATTTCTCCCAGGCGCTGAAAACCCCAACTGCATTGGCATATTTAGACCCAGGGGAAGTATAGAGAGTCAGCACATTAATGCTTTCCAGGATCAGGAAGCCGATGGTAACCGTTTTTAAAATATCCATTCAACTCTCCTCAGTGATGTCATGACTCAGTTGGTGATCGTCACCGCTTTGCCAATCAAAGCATTACCTACCAATTCTTTCAGGATCAAATCGGCAACATCCGCGCGGGCAATTTGAGAGCTGCCCGCCCGGATCTTTTCTCCAACCTGATAGACCCCTGTTCGCGGCATATCGGTCAAGCCGCTTGGCCGGATGATGGTCCAATCCAGGCCGCTCTGTTTTACTGCTGTCTCCTGGTTTTCATGATCATCCCGCGCACTTTTCAACACAGTGGCGAAGAATAGTTTATTCATCGGGGAAAGCGTATCCCAACTTTCACCAACTCCCATGGCTGTTACAACGATCAACCGCTTGACACCATGAGCCTTCATCCCACTGATGATGTGTTGTGTGCCTGTTGAGCGCAGCGTGGTTTTCTTCAATTCTCTGCCCGCACCCAGCACACAGATGACCGCATCTTGCCCCCCAACCGCCAGGGCAACGCTTGCTTGATCGTAAACATCGCCAACTACAACCTTAATCTGCTCGTCTTGCACCCCTAATCGGGACGGATCACGCACGAAAGCTGTAATCTGATGCCCCTGCTCAAGGGCTTGTTTGGTGATCTCAAGACCGGTTTTACCGGTAACCCCAAATATTGCTAATTTCATTCATATTTCCTCTTATTGACTGTGCAGGTCAAAACTTTGGATTAACAGGGAAAGAGAGGAAGCAACCTGCACTTCCTGATCTGGCGTGATGCTGGCGGGGATCTTACCCAGCCAGTTCTGGCTGAATCTAAAGCTTTCCTGCATAAATTCCTTACCTTTATCAAGCAAAACCACCTTGCGCACGCGGCGGTCATCCAGGTCTGCCACGCGCTTAACCATCTCCTGTTTTTCCAACCTGTCCACCATCTGGCTGGCTGCTCCTGGAGATACCATCATATGTTCGCACAGCTCTGTGATCTTGGTCGGTCCTTTGAAATACAGATAAGCAAGCGAATAGGCCTGCAAGAGAGAGAGGTCTGAATTTTTCAGGTTGTTGAAAAACTCAGTCAGCGATCGAAAAAAATAAAGCCTAGCCCAATCCTCAACAACTTCTAAAAATTGGATTTCTGTCTGCATACTTCCCATCCTGCGAAAAAATATTATATATATAAATATTTTATATATATAAAGTATATACCAAAATATTTTCCAGTCAATACCGGAGGAAGAAATTTAATACTAAGATTTCTGAAAGGTTAGAAATGACATTTGTCATATCATCCCCTGACAATCCTCAACCGTTTTCCTGCCAAACGACATCTGGTCTGCCCCACTGTTCTGGCATATGCTCTTATTATGGGAAAAGAGAAGATCAATGTGCTGCTGACCGGCGCCGGGGGGAACATGGGCGGTGCTGCCCTTGATTTGTTTGTCACCCCGGAACACAAACAGCAGGTAAACCTGACCCTGCTGGACCTGCCGACTGAACCCAATCGAAAAAAGTTACAGCCATATGCCGACAAACACGCGGTACGGATTGTATGGGGCGATCTGACCAACTACGGGGATGTGCTTGAAGCCGTCACCGGGGCGGATTATGTCCTCCACGCAGCCGCCGTGATCCCCCCCCTGGCCGATCATCACCCTGAGCTGGCTTGGCGGGTGAATGTCGGGGCAGCGCGGAATATTGTCCGGGCGGTCAAATCCCAGCCAGACCCCGATGCTGTCCGGCTGGTCAACATCGGCACGGTAGCCCAGACCGGTGATCGCCTGCCGCCGATCCACATCGGCCGGGTTGGTGATCCTGTCCTCCCCAGCGCTTATGACTACTATGCCTGTTCCAAGGCTGAGGCGGAACGGATCGTGGCAGAATCCGGTTTAAAATATTGGGTTTCCCTGCGCCAGACCTTCATCCTCTCCTTTTCTCTGGACCACATGCCGATCATGTTCCACCAACCCCTGAACACCTGCTTTGAAGCCATCGGGGTCACCGATGCCGGAAGAGTGCTGGTTAATGCCACCCGGGAGGACCTGCCCGAGGATTTCTGGCGCCGGTTCTACAATATTGGCGGCGGGGACAACACGCGCAGTATCTACCTCAACTTCTTGCGCCGCTTCCTTGGCATCCTTGGATTGAAGCCAGAAGAGGTCTATGAGCGCAAATGGTTCGCCCTGCGCAACTTCCACTGCCAATGGTATGAAGACTCAGATGTGCTCCACCAGTTTCTAGATCACCAGAAACAGGGGCTGGATGATTACTTTGATGAAATTACCCGCCGCACGCCGTGGATCCAAAAGTCCTTTGCCAGGATGGTGCCCCGGAAACTGCTCAAAGAGATGATCTTTAAACCGGTGGCCTTCAAATTTGAGGACTCGCCCATGCGCTGGCTGAGAGAAGATCCCAAACGGATCACCGCGTTTTATAAAGGTCGCCATAGCATGGAAAGCATCCACCACTGGGATACTGGCGGCGATGACGTTCCTGACTGGACCCAATACCAGCGTCTGGACCACGGCTACGATGAAAGCAAGCCAACCAGCGAACTAAACCTCACAGATATGCGCGGGGCCGCCCGGTTTCGCGGGGGCGAGTGCACCTCAAAAAACATACCGCCAGGGGACCTGTTTACCCCCTTACAGTGGAGCTGCGCCTTCAACCACCATTTCTCGATGACCGCCAACAGCGTGCTCAAAGGCGGCCACTGGTGCCCGGAGTGCGCCCCACCTGAATGGAACATCGGCCAGCAAGCCCAGCGCAGCCCCTTCCTGGCCCAGGTTTGGCGCCACCAGCACGATTTAGAAGAAACGGTTTGCTATCCATAATAAGCCGTGAGATAACTTGTAACCTGATTGAGAAAATCCCGCTGCTGGCGGGATTTTCCCATACCCCTAAAGCAAAACATCCTAAACGAAAACACCTCCCTATATTGGGGAGAACTAAAGTAATATCCCAGTACTTGCTTAAGTTCTTATCCTGAAGAATTTAACCATTCATGGCATCCAGGTGTTGCCCCAACCCTATCCCAGAGTATAATACCCCCATGGCTGAGCGTAACACTGGTGAAACCACATCTCTGGGCTCAACTGCAGATTTAGATCTGGGAGAAATTATCTTCAGCCGGATGCCAATGGGAATCGCCATTCTGGACAGGGAGTATTGCATCCAGCGTTACAATCCTACCTGGGCTGAATTCTCTTCTCGCTATGCGCCTCCCAGCTCCGCCCCATTGGAACCAGGTGTCAACTATTTTGCTCATGTTCCCGGATCCGAACCGGTGGTCCTTCCCCTGTATGAACGTGCTTTGGCGGGGGAGACCATTCATATCACCGGAATGAAACTTGAAGCCGGGGGGATCACCTCGTATTGGGATGTAGTGTTATCTCCTTTAATCCACGATGATGAGATCATTGGGATACTTAATGTTTCTGTTGATGCCACACAACGGATGCATGTGCAGCAAAACTTAGAGCAGCGGGTGATAGAACGCACCAAAGAACTGGAACACAAGCGCAAGATCGCAGAAAGCCTTAGAGACATTATCGGCATGATCAATACCAAGCTGCCAATTGATCTCTTTTTAGAACGCGCAGTCGAATTGGCTGCCAAACAATTAGGCGCCGCTGGTTGCATTTTGCATCATTTTGATCTGGCAAATGGTTTCATTCACCACCAAGCTAGCTATGGTATGGAAGGCATCTACATCATGGGGGAAAAACGATCCATCTCCAACCTGGAACCGTACGGCGCCCACCTCTATGTCCAGGCTTGCCTGGAAGGCAAGCCCACATACACAAATTTTCCCCCGCTGCCTCAACGCGTCGATTTGGTCCAGAAAGATCCTGTCATCCCTGAGGAGATAAAAAAGGGGCGCGTGGCATTGAGAGAGAAGTTCGCCGGCTCCTTTTCCGTCCCGCTGTTTATCCAGGGTGAAGTGTATGGTGGTTTAGCATTTTATTATTTGGAACCGCAGGAATTTTCTGAAGAACAAATCGATATCGGAATGTCCTTTGCTGAGCAAGTTTCAGTAGCGATCCAAAACGCTCAGTTGATGGACAAGTTGGAATCAGCAGCGATCATCGTTGAACGAAACCGCCTTGCCCGGGATCTTCATGATGCCGTAACCCAGACTTTGTTCTCATCCAGCCTGATTGCGGATGTGCTGCCAAAGATTTGGGAGCGTGATCCAGAGGAAGGAAAACGCCGTCTGGAAGAACTCCGTCTGCTCACTCGGGGGGCGCTCTCCGAGATGCGCACACTTCTGGTTGAGCTGCGCCCCACCGCCCTGGCAGATACCAATCTCAAGGATCTGATCCAGCACCAGGTCAATGCTTTCTATGCCAGAACCGGGGTCTCAGTGATATTCAACCCGCAATTCCAGCAAGACCCGCCGCCAAAGGTAAAAGAAATGTGCTACCGGATCACCCAGGAAGCCTTCAACAATATTGCCAAGCATGCCAACGCGGCTGAGGTGCATGTTACCCTTTTTTGTCTGGCAGATGATGTGTCCCTGGAGATCGTTGACGATGGGATTGGTTTCAATCCTGATCTTGGAGGAACTGAAGGCCTGGGGCTGGGGATCATGAAAGAACGCGCCGAAAACATTGGTGGCAGGATTGAGATTAACAGCCAGGTTGGTAAAGGCACTTCACTGCATATCACCTGGTCTGGTAAAAACAATGAGGAGCAAACCAATGAAAGATGAAAAAATTCATGTCATGCTGGTTGACGACCACGCAATGGTTCGCAGTGGATTGAGCGCTTTCTTATACGCTTTTGATGACCTGGAACTGGTTGGCGAGGCCTCAGGAGGGGAAGAAGCCGTCCGGCTTTGTGGCGAAATTAAACCTGATGTAGTGCTGATGGACCTGGTAATGCCCGGTATGGATGGGGCCACCGCCACCCAAAAGATCAAAGAATCCTGCCCTCAAGTGCAAGTGATCGCCCTCACCAGCTTCAAAGAACAAAATTTGGTGGAAGGAGCGATAAAAGCCGGAGCAATCGGTTACCTGCTTAAGGATATCACTGCCGAAGCATTAGCTGATGCGATTCGCTCAGCAAATACTGGAAAGCCAACTCTAGCCCCGGAAGCTGCCCAGGTGCTGATTGAAGCCACCAGAGCACCGGCAGATAAACTTGGGTTTGATCTTACCGATCGGGAGCGGGAAGTTCTGGTGCTAATGGCGGAAGGGCTCAACAATACCCAGATTGCCGAACGGCTTGTGGTCAGCGTGTCAACAGCCAAGTTCCATGTCAGCAGCATCCTATCAAAATTGCAGGCAAACAGCCGGACAGAGGCCGTGGCGGTAGCCATCCAAAACAACCTGGTCTAGTGGCTAGGGTTTAAAACTCCCCATTGGGTTAGTTGATAGACTCCCCGGGCAGCAGATGTGCCTGGGGAGTTTTGGTTTTAAAGTATAGTCACCAACCAACTCATAAGGAGAGAAAAAAATGAACAAAAAAACGATTTTCAGTGTGATCCTGATCCTGGCCGTAGCCTTGCTGACCTCAGCCGCGATCATCTTTGGGCCTCAGACGCCTTTCACTTCACCCGGCCCCGATGAAGTTGTCGAAAATTTCTATCAAGCCTATCTGGGTTATGAAGGCAACCCTCTGGTCGACAAAATTTACCAGGGGAACGGCAACCTCAGCCCGGATTTCATTCAGTTCCTGGACAAATTTACCCAGGACGGCATGATGTATGACCCGATCCTGTGTGCACAGGACAAGCCAGGCTCCTTCACCATCAAGACTGTTGAAAAGGATGGAGACCAAGCCTTCGTAGTCGTCAACACAGATTTTGAGGGCCATGAGTTCGGTGTGAACCTGATCCTGGACGGAAACGATTGGTTGATCGATCAAGTGGAGTGTCAGTAATTCACTATAGCTTCTGGCTGGCTGCCGCTGGGAACATCCAGCGGCAGCCAGCGCAAAGGTGATTGCCACATGAAAACGTTATTTCTTGCCGATGGAGAAAACCATGTACGAAAGGCCGTTCGCCTGGCGATTGAGAATCAGGAAATCGCAGTCATCTCTGGAGAAGCGGAAAACGCTGAGAGCCTCTTAGCCCAGGTTTGCCTTAAACAACCAGATATTGTCCTGATGGATTGGAACCTTCCGGGCACGAATCACCAGCGGCTGATCCAGATAATTCGAGACCATTGTCCATCTACTTGCCTGTATGCAATGAGTGTGAAACCTGAAGATGAACGGATCATCCAGGATTACCCAGTCGATGGATTTTTATCCAAACAGATGAATCCCGAGATCTTCATTCAATCTCTTATAAAGATTGTACAAAAATAACCTTATAAGGAGCACATCAAGCCATGGCCCAACAGGATTTTGTTATCAAGATAGATGGGATCACTAAAAAGTATGGGGAAACCCAAGCCCTAAAAGGTGTGGATCTGCAAGTTCGCCGGAATTCAATCTATGGCTTTCTGGGCCCCAATGGGGCTGGGAAAACCACCCTGATGAAGATTTTGCTTAGGCTGGTACGCCCAACCAGCGGAAGAGCTGCCATCTTTGGGATGGATATCCAGAAGGAGAGTGTGGCAATCCGAGAAAGGATCGGCTATCTGCCCCAGCACCCGCGTTTCATTGAATACATGACCGCACGGGAGAATCTGATATTTACCGCAAAGTTCTTCTTCAGCGGACCAGAATTCAAGCTCCGGGAAAGATGTGACGAAATGCTCGCTATGGTCGGGCTGGAATCTAAAGCCGACCGGGCGATCAAAGGTTTTTCCGGCGGTGAGAAGCAGCGCCTGGGAATTGCCCTGGCACAGGTCAACTACCCAGACCTGTTGATCCTGGATGAGCCCGCATCTGCGCTGGATCCGCTCGGCCGTCAGGCCGTGCTGGAGATTATGGATCGGCTCCGAGAGCATACCACAATCTTTTATTCCACCCACATTCTGGATGATGTCCAGCGGGTTTCTGATACGGTGGCCATTCTGAACAGCGGCAAGATTGTCGCCAGCGGCGCGATTGAACAGATCCTAAATGGGCAGAACGGGACGATCTACAACGTGATCGTAAAAGGTAATCCCCTGAGCGTGGTGGAAAAGCTCAATCAGATCCCCTGGATATCCGGGATATCGAATGCAAAACTGAATGGAAACCATGTCCTGGATATCAACATCCTGGATGAAGCGAAAGCTGAAAAGCATCTGCTCCGCACCATATTGAGCGACCCTGAGATCATCGTTGCTGAATATTCTCGGAAAAAATTTGAACTCGAAGAAGTGTTCATGGACATTATCAAAGGAGAACAATGATGAGAGCGAACTTAGAATTGCAACCTGTACGTGAATGGGACCATCTACGCGGCTTCTCGAATCTGTTCTGGAAAGAGAACCGCGGTTGGTGGCGGACGCATTTATGGTGGATCAATATGATCCTCTGGAGCGGCGCATTGGGTGGCCTGATCGCTATGATAGCTTTTATAGTTCCCCAGCTCGCCGCAGCAATCGATGACCCCAATGTGGCTGCCGCGGGAGGTCCAATTGCCTTTGGATTGGAAATGGGGCGAAGTGTTTTCTTTGAAGTGGGCACAATGGCGATGGCCGTTGGAGCGGTCGTTCTCAGCCAGGATGCCGTCCTACAGGAAAAGCAGCTCGGGCTGACTGAATGGCTGCTGGCCAAGCCAGTCACCCGCCGATCTTATCTTCTGGCAAAATTGTGCGCAAACTTGTTGGCGATCCTGATCTTTTTGATCGCACTGCCAGCGATCGTGGCATATGGATTGCTAAGTTTACGGGCCGGCGGTCCACTTCAGGTCCTTCCGTTTCTCATCGGTGTCACTATGATTGCCGTCCACACCACCTTCTACCTCACTCTGACGCTGATGGCCGGAGCGGTCTTCCAAACCCGGATTCCCATTCTGGGCCTCTCCCTGGGGGTGTTATTTGGCGGTAATGTGCTGGTGGGATTTCTCCAACCGGCTGCTTATCTCACTCCCTGGATGCTTGGGAAACTGGCAAATTTAATTGATGGAACTCAATCCATACCGCCAGCAATGATACTCGCGCCGACAGCTGCAACATTGGTGTGGTCTGTTGTGTTCATCCTCGCCGGTATACGCAAGCTGGATAAGACAGAGTTTTAACACATTCAAAACCAAAAGAGTGAGGGTATGAATTTCTTCCAATTGCTCCAGCAGCGAAAATGGCACGCAGTGTTTGGGTATCTCTTGTTCATCGGGATGATGTCCACCGGCTACTACTACAACCTGACATTCGTGCAATTAGGGTTAGAAGATTTTGCGGCAACACAATTGAATTTAGGAGCGGATGTGATTGCCCGAGATATGGCTTTATTGGCAATCTGCACCTGCCTGGTTGCTTTGGGTTTTGGCTGGTGGATGGAGCAGCAGTGCCGGCGCCAGCAGTTCAAAACCAAAATAAGAATTTCATTTGGGGTGGTTTTGAGTCAGGCGCTCCTGACCTTATACCTTCCACTGATAACAACCGAAGCAGGGTTTATGGTTTGGGTGGTTTTTTCCTCAATTGCGCTGGGGGTTGGCGTGCCGGCCATGTTCTCGATGACGATCGATCTGATTCCTGTACGCGATAGAGGATATGTTGCGGCAATTGTGACCGCAATCGCATACTTCGCTGCTGAAGTGTTTTCCAGCGAATGGACCTTCGAGTTCTTCCGGCAGCAGTTCTTGTGGATCCTATTCTTGGGGGCAGCAGGTATCGGCGGATTAGCCTTTTTGAAAGTCCCCTGGATTGGATCTCTTTCAAACCAGCATACCCTTTCGGAATATGGTATTGGGCGTTTTGTTCGCACCAGATCAGATAATAAAAGCATACCAAGTCGTATCGTTCAGCAAATGCTGATTTTGATGTTCTTAATTTATTTCATCGACAGTTTGGGGTTTCTCCGAATGTTGAAAGTTCCTGCTTTGATGCACTCAAGCTGGCAATCCCCAGTATTTTCAGACCGGCTGTTTATCGCAGTGGTTCATGTCGGAGGAGCATTGATTGCGGGTGTGCTTTACAGCTCCCTAAATGAAAGACACCTGTTTTATTGGATCTTTGGGATGTTTGCGCTCACCCATCTACAATATAGTCTTCACCTCCGCACATATGGGGAAGGCAAAGTGACTCTTGCCCTGCCAATGATGTATGCCCTGACGGTAAGCCTTTACACCGTTATCAATTTTTCCATCTGGGCAGATCTATCGACACCCAAAACAATCGGTATGCATTCTGCGCTTGGCGTTGCTTCATCTGCCTGGACAGCCACCTTCCTCAGTACCGGATTGGCCATCTTCTGGCAGGGGCGCGGCATGACCCTTGAACAGCATATTCAGATAGTAGACTCTTTAGCAATGCTTGCCTTTTTGATCATGGTTTTATTCGCATTCTTCAAAAAACAGGAGAAGTTGATATGAAAGACAAACAGTTCTGGCTGATATTCAGCATCTTGTTTGCTTTTTTGTGTAACGGGTGCAGCAGGAATGGTTTTTACCAGGTGAGTTTTATCACTGAAGGAGAGCATGTGATCCACTCTTCACTTTCCGGAGATTTAATTATCCTCGGAGGGAGTGTGACTATATTAAAAAACGCATTGCTGGATGGCGATGCCCACCTCATCGCTGGCAAATTGAGATTAGATGGAATCATTCAAGGCAATGTTTCTGCCCTCGGCGGCACATTACAGGTGGGGGATCATGCAAAGATCAATGGGGTTTTGAACCACGGCGGTGGCGAACTGCAAGGCAGTCAGATTGAAAATGCTGTCGAAAAAATCAATACAGGCACCAGGATTCAGATTCCTGAAGTCAGCTCTCAACAACATCAAACCATTATTGGCACCCTTGGACGTTGGATTCTCAATGCATTCCTGATCGGTTTACTCGCACTGGTGCTGAATAACTATCTGGCAGGCCAGCTCATGCGGGTCGGGGAGACAGAAATAAAGCATTTCTGGGTGTCGATTGCGATGGGTATCCTGGTAGGAGTGGTCGGTCTGACGCTTTTGGTCTTGTTGGCATACACGCTGGTCCTGATACCTGTTGCACTGCTTGGCATGTTTTTCCTTGGATTCTCTATTGTTTTCGGTTGGATTTCCGGTGCGGTTTTTCTTGGGAAAATGGCAGCAGAGAAATGGGGGCGCGCCTATTCTAAAGCTGAAGTTTTTGGGAGCGTTTTCGTTACTATATTTTGTTTCTCTGCTATTGGGGCCTTACCTTATGTCGGCGGTCTGGCTAATATTTTATTTGGCACCATTGGGCTGGGAGCCACCTTCCTGACACGGTATGGATTTCGCCGTTTTACACCTGAAACTTTATATGACCAAAAATAAAAGCCGAGGCGGCTGGTCTGGTCTTCTCCCTACCGATGAAAACTATCTACCTGACCAGGGAATAATCTCTTCAGATGGCGAATGTAGCAAGTCAAGTTTTTATTTATGATTAGGTTAAAAATCAATTAGGAGAAAACTAAATGCACGCAAAATCAATCCTTCAATACCTCTGGAAGCTGCCTGTCAGCGCCATTGCTTTTTTCATCGGTATGGCGTTAAGCGGCGCTTTGCTCCCTATGCTTGGCTTGCAGTCCCCGGAAATGCCAGCAGGCACAGATGCCAACACGATTGCGCTCTGGTTTATGCTGGGCAGCCTGATCCTGGCTTTGCCGCTCTCATTCCTGTCCAGAAATTTGGCTGTCAAACCACCTGGAAGATGGTTGATCCTATTTGCACTGACTTGGGGAATTGGAGGAGTTGGGATGGTGCTAGAGTCTTATTTCTTTATGGAAACAGGTGCGGTCTCCTCCGTGAATTCAGCCCTGTTCACCATCTTGAACTTTGTGCTGCCCAGCCTATGCCTGACCGGGGCTGTTGTCTGGTTTTTTCCTCCGGCAGAATCTACCAACCAATCGGAGATGGGGCTTGATCTTTCCGGATGGGGCTGGAAGCTGGCAGCTGCTCTGAGCGCCTACCCGGCAGTGTACTTCATTTTTGGCCTGCTTGTGCAACCCTTCGTGATAGAGTTTTACTCCCAGGGACAGTACGAACTCACCGCCCCCACCTGGGGACAGTTGATCCCGCTGCAGTTGGGCCGGAGTGCACTTTTCTTGCTCATCTGTTGGCCGGTAATCCGTTTTTGGCATGGGTCACGCCGGAATTTATGGTTATCGCTGGGAGCATCCTTTTTTGTCCTGACCGCGTTTATGGCGGTGATCACTGCTTACTGGTTCCCCTGGCAGTTGCGCTTCTTTCACGGTCTGGAACTGCTGGCAGACGGAATCATCTATGCTGGCATCCTTGTAATCTTATTTCCCGGGCAAAGGCTCACTACTCAATGAATCGTTTACAATGAAATACCTGAATAGATAAAAAGGAACTCTCATGCAATCTCAAAAAAAGAAGGAACAAAAGAAAATAACTGCTGATATTGGCCCATGGATCATCTACGGCTTGATTTTTGGCACTTTATTGGGTATTGTGTTTAACAATCTGGTTTTAGGGATGCTCTTGGGAATTTGTGGTGGAATTATCATTGCATCCCTAAAGTCTCTGAAGGAGAAGTAATGTATCTTAAAGACAGAAACCAAAAAATATCTTTACTGCTAATTGTTGTCCTTGTCATAGTCCTAACCGCATGCGGGACAAATCAACCTGAACAACCTGGCTCCGATCTGGTAAGTACCACACTAAGATTATCAGCAGCGATTGAGACCAATGCTGACCAGGAAACATCCGCTTTTCTGATGGTCTCAAACCCCGGGAAGATGCTTTTCCCGGCAAAGGATAACTTTGATGCGGAAATGACCCTCTGGACTGCCGGTGGGGAACCGCGCGCCAGGATAGAAGCGCATACCATCCAGGCGATTTCTCCTGACGAAACGATCCAGCTTGCCAGCAGCTCCTGGAAACTCGACCCTGGTGTCTATTTCCTCACCTGGGGATCGCCAGAATATGGGGGCAATGTGACCATATTCTCTATCGTTGAGGACGCTGGCCGGATTTATCGCGCAAATTCCGTAAGCTTTAGCACCAAACCCCCTGAATATAATATTCAAGCGTCCAGCGCCGGACGCATACGCTCATTTTCAGTAGAGGCGGATGGCACATTGATAATTACAGGAGAAACCCCTGTTCCGGATACACACTGCGTTTTCCCCATCTTATTTGATGGCACGGGAGTAGTAGAAGGCTTCCCGGTGGGAACCTGTGCTCAGATAGCAGAAGGCCAATGGCAGATGACCCACCCCACTGATCCATCCGGAATCAAGGTTCAAGTAAAGAAAGATACCAGTTATCAAGTCATCGTGTTTTGTGAAGACCTGACGCTGCCGCCATCAGAACCGTTTGCCGTACACATTTCGCCACCACCACAAAACTAGCCATAGAATTCTGCAGTTATGAAAATTTTAGTTGAAACACTGTTCCTCAATAAAATCCCGACACTGCAAATTGTGCCAGTTGATGGTCAGCACAGTCCAGTGATTGTATTCATCCCTGGATACGGCGGCACCAAGGAAACCGGTTTATCAATTGGTTGCCAACTTGCACGGCAGGGTTTTTTCTTCATGGCGTTTGACCCCCTTTACCATGGCCAGCGATCAGACCCCAGATTGGGTAACTCCGCCGACCCAGACCTGGGCAGCATCTATCCGCCGGAAATGGGGATGGACACTTTTTACACAATGAATAGAATCATCTGGCAATGCCTGGAGGATGTCCGATCCCTTCTGAAATCAGTTGAGGATGATGGGCGCGCCGATCTGACCAGCTGCGGAGTCACCGGCCTTTCAATGGGCGGATATGCCAGTTATCTGGTATTTGCCAATCTTGCTGAAATGAAGGCTGCTGTCCCAATGATCGGGATTCCCAACTTCACCCGGCGCTGGAAGGATTTGCTGGATGAGTGTGCCTTCTCCAACCCTGATTGGGCGCAGGCGATTGAAAACAAGGCTTCTGAGACAAATGAACGGACCCAATTCATCGAGCAGATCGATCCCTACTCAAAATTGAAGCAGATCGCCCCAAAGGCATTGCTGATGATGAACTGCGACTTTGACACAGATCAGCCGAAGCATTACGCCATTGACTGTTACCGGGAACTGCTTCCAGCATATCAGGGTAACAAGGAGAACCTGAAACTAAACATCTATCCCGCCGGCCATCAGGTGACTCCTGAAATGGAAGATGATGCCGCAGCGTGGTTTACCCGCCATCTTCTGGGAACTGGGCGGGATTGTTTATAGGCTTCCTGGCTGGGCGCTTTTTCTCCAATATTCCAGAAGAACATCTCCCCAGAACTCCGGTTGCACAGAGAGATGGATTCAAGTGGGCATTAATCTCAGGGGTGAGCAACATTGTGACACTCATGATCGGTTATCTTCTCCTGCTGAGGGCTGAAACCTTTGACCGATCCCCCCTCCTATTTGCAAAAGGTTTTTTCTATTTCCTCGCCATTCTACTCCTGGGTGCAGACCCGTTAAATCTTTCTGTTGGACCCTTCTTTTATGGTGGAGATGTAAATGGAATTGCGGAAGGATTGAACCTTCACCATATTGGCATCAAGGCATCTTCTTGGTGATATTGCTGTTGAACCGGGAACTGATCGCTAATAAACTGTTACCAGGCTGCCGTTAGTCAACCCACTTGAAACTTTCAAGAAATAATAAAAAAGTGTAACCTTTTGTAACCTTTTGTAACCTTTTGTCACCTTTTCGTACCTTGACATTTTT
>JAFGDK010000088.1 GCA_016932165.1 Anaerolineales bacterium | reverse complement strand
CAAGGTACGAAAAGGTGACAAAAGGTTACAAAAGGTTACACTTTTTTATTTGTTCTTGAAAGTTTCAAGCGGGTTGACTAACGGCAGGCTGGCTTTGTGGAAGCCGGGGATTGATTATTGGGATTGGAAAAGGGCAGGAATGGCTGGCGATGAGGTATCCCGAACCTGATCCATATGCTGGTAGCAGAGAATCAATTGACTCAATATCTGAAGCTGGCACCTGAATACAAGCCTTAGCGATCCACCTGCTGCCCAGCCTGAACCCCCCGGCCCACTTGTGGGCTTATGAACCATCTCCGGGGGGTAAACATCCGTGTGATTCACGTTGCTAACCTTATTCTTTCGTTTTCTCCTGGCAAGGCAGCGAGTTGGGGGAAATGATGGGTTTCTCCCTCGGCTGGGATTAAATTGGGGGGGTGTCATGTTTTATCATCCAGGGGCGGTGCTAATCTTGCCTCGTGCAGATGGATGTGGCATCTATGTAATCTCCGGCAACTCCAACCTTAGACTGAATTTCAAACCCCTCCATCGTGAAGGTATATGTCTGGATATTCCCGTTGTCGTCCAGCCAGGTGTACGTATTGAGACCTGCAGGCGTGAGCGTGTACTGCTCATCACCAACAGCCCCGATTATGACAGTGCCATTGGAAAATATAATACTGACTTCCACGATAGCTGTTTCTCCATCAAGCCATTCACCGGGGGCATGATAGTAGATCGAATAGGTATGGATACCCTGATTTGCCTGCTCTTCCGGGGTCAGGTTTCCATTGTCCTGGGCTATCACGTCCCCGCATTTACCGTTCGGGTTGGAGACATTGCTGTCCGGGCTGAGGGTGACGGTGTCGGCGCTTTCCAGATTGTCGTTGGAGTTGACGTTCAGGGTGAAGGCGCTGGTGGTGCGGTGATGGTAGTCAAAATAATCATCGTTGTTGTAATCTTTGTCCAGCTGCCAGTAATAACAGAAAGTGTAAGTCCCCAAGGGCAGGTTCAGATAGGCGCTGGAGTTTGATCCGGGGGCCACCACCGTGGATGCCTGGGGGATGGTGTTGCTCAATCCCTGCGCAGGCTGGTAACTCTCCACCACCACGGTGACCGGATCAAAGCCGTTGTTGGTGAAGCGGACCGGCTTGAGCCGGGGTTCGTCCTGCGCATCGCTGCTGTCCTCAGCCGGGTTCGATTGCGGTTGGGGATCATTCCCGGCGGGGGATGAGATTGCCCCGGTAGAGTCGCTGATCGCCGGGATGTTGTAGCTCCAGCCGGCACTGTCGTTGATCGCTGGCGCCATCGAAGGGATTGCAGATATGGTATTGATATTCAGAAATGCGTTCACGGTGGCTCCAAAATCTGTCCACACTTTGGCGTTCATCAGGCTGTTTACATCATCCGGCAGGTTGTCGCTTTCGTCCGGGTTCCTTTCAGTTTCTTCGTCCGGGTCAACATACGGGTTCGGGTCCCAAAGGGTGATCGTTCTTATCTCGGTGAAGAAATCCAGGATATTCAACAGCCATTGGGAAGGGGCTTTCACCTGATCAATCTTCTTCTGGAGCATATCCATGTTTTTCTGGCGCAGGGTCTGGAGTTTGGCTTGCGCAGCGGTGTCTCCTGGTTCAACTTCCAGGCTTCGCATGTCGTAATAATCATTTACATAACTTTGCAGGCCCTGGAGATTGGGCAGTTCGTTTTTGCCTTCCAATAGGTCATGGTTGACCGCCATCATCACCAGGGCATCGATAAACTCATCGTCCAGCGGCTGGGTGCCGTCCTGGGCCTGGGCGTTGAATGCAGGGATAAAGACCAGCAGGGTGATCAGGGGAAGAAGAAGCAAGTGCCGAATTTTCATTGTTACTCCTCCACTCAGCTACGGTATGATGGTGAAAACGGCAATGTAGTCATCTGCGGGATCATCTGTGTGCCAGACAAAACCATTTTTAGTAAATACCATCTGAAGTACCTGATCCTCATTATCCAAATACCGGTTCGTACTGAATTTAGTAAAATCTGCGGTCCAATCAGGCCATTTCATGCGGACGGTATTCTTATCAAAGGCGAGGTTAATCACCACGGACCCGCTTTCAGTCGCTTCCCGACTTTCAAAGATGACCAATCTATATTGGTGCTCGCCGCTGTTGAGGTTTTCTTCCGGGGTCCTGCTGCCGACCAAAAGAGAGCTGGCTGGCTGAGTCGACCCGGTATGGTAGCGGATGGCGACAACCTCGATACTGACCCCGTTTTCTTCGATCTTCCACTGATAGCCGGTGGCGGTGACCTCCAGGGCGATGTCCGTTCCTTCCAGGTTTCCCCGGTAGCTGTTTTCGCCGGTGCGCGAAAAGATTGAACTCTCCCCGTTCTCCACCAGGATCAGCTGGCTGCCTTCAAACCGGGCTTCAATCTGGGTATTGACCCCATCGATCGGCTCCCCTCCATCATAGATGATCAGCGTGTAGGTGTGTGTGCCCTGGAGGGCTTCTTCTTGCGGGGTCAGGCTGAAAGCAGAGGAAGCGGCAGCCGGCTCGGTGGTTGGTTCTGGTGCGGTGGTCGGGGCCGGTTCCTCAACAGGCGGGGCCAGGACGGTGAAATCTTCCTGCCTGAGGAGGGTCTCGGTCATCGCCGGGATCGTTTCGACAAAATTCACCCGGCCGTCGACCAGGCCGACCGAGAGCCCCTGCAAATACATCAGGCGGCTTTCTTTCTCCAGGCCTTCCAGGGTGACTAGCGTGAGATCTGCCCTGCCGGTGGAGAGCACGACCTCATCGACCCCCATCCCCTGGTAGAACTGGTTGGGACCGAGGGTGGTGGCGTACATTTCGGGCCAGTACTGGGGCGTTTCGCTTTTCTCGGAGAGCTTGACCCCATCCCGGAAGACCACCGTGTAGCCAGAGGTGTCGTAGATCCAGGTCTCCTGGCGGTTGCTGACGGTGAAGATGATCATGAAACGGGTGGGGTTCCCGTGGGCGTTGATCACGGACATCTGGTCGGGGCTGTAATTGAAGGGATTGCTGGGGGTGTAACCCAGGGATGGGACGTAGTTCTCTGTCAGGCCGTCAGGGAGTCTGCCATCACTCACCACCTCAACCTCACGATCACCACCTTGCAGCAAGGCTGGCAGGCTGCATGCCAGGGAGACAGCCAGCAGCACGATCAGCAGGAGAAGAATTGTTTTTTTGGTTGTCATCCGTATTCCTTTGGTATGTTTGCGATCGTATTACGGCACCATCTCTTCAAATGGCCTGTCAAATCGATAGTAGAACTCATAGGAAAATCCATCCTGTGGTTCTACACTTTGATTTACTGCACCGCCTGACAGCACGATCATCGACTGAGCATGATCGCCGATGATCGTTCCAGGATGATATAGTTTCACGTTTACCGGCACACGATTGTTATTTGACTTCTGTACAGAAGCCATATAATGAAGCCATTCCCCTGTATCGATGATCGTTTTTTGGCACAACACCGATCCGGTGATCGTAGCTGTCCCCTCGCCATAGCCTTCGAACATGAATGCGATTTTGGAATCATTGGTCGGGATCACCGGCAGGTCGTTAAAGGTCACCCTGAAGCTGCCCGTCAGGTTATACAGATCAATGTCATCCTTTGCGTTGCGCACTTCCTGGGAATTTCCCTCTAACCAGCCGGATACAGTCTCCGCCGAGCGGTCAAATTCCAGGTGCAGCACTGCTCCATCCAGCCAGGGCCGGGCAGAGTTGCAGGAATATCCATCTCCGGTTGTATATCCTTCCAACAGCAGCACGCCGATCCAGGATTCAGTGAAGTTATACATATCGCTGGCAGTGAAATCATAGACCACCACATCCTCTCCGGTGCTGCTCCCACCACTGCTGCTGCCCCCGCTCTGTCCGGCTCCCTGGGTGGCATCGTGGGCTTCTTCTGTCGCTGAGGCGGATTCGAGATCTATAAAGTCAGCTTCCCAGGCATCCTGGGTGGCTTGTGCCACCGGGTCCAGAGTTGGCAGGGCTTCACCTTGTGCCGCCTGTCTTCTGGCGATCCGCTCTGCCAGGCGCAGCAGGTTATTTTCAGCTGCCTTCGTTACCCGCTTCTTCAAAAGTTCCCGTGCCACGTGGCGGAACAGCTTGGCATTCAACGGAGCGCCGCCCAGGGCATATTCCCGCAACACTTGCGGGGTTACTTCCTCGACAGCGAACACACCCACCTCGGCAGCCCCGTCCATTGCCTTGCCCACCACCCAGCCGGTGCCGCGCCCGACTGCTTTGACCACCCGGTTGAATGCGCGGCCAATGCTGCGGATAAATCCACCCCGGCTGCTGTTGCTGCGTTTGGCTGCCAGCGCCTGGGCTTTGGCCTGCAGGGCATCGACCTTCTCGTTCATCTGCGCCACCAGCTGGTCTTCCACCGCCCGGCTGTAGTTCCCGCTGGCCTGCAGGTTGGCGATCATCGCCACATACAGGTCGATGACTGCATTGATCTCGTTATCGATGTCTGCCTGCGTCTGGGAGGAGGGCGCTGCCAGGTGCGCACTGGAGATCCGCGCTGATTCCACCTCCCCAATCATCCGCATGTGGCTGGAGAACATCAGCAGCAGTGCCTGGTCCATCGGATGGTCGCTGGCTGCTGCCGCTTGCCGGCTGCTCGCCGGGGTCATCCCCAACATCAGGAAAAGCACCAGAGAAATAAATCCGATCTTTATGTATGTGTTTTTCATCCTAAATCCTCAAAAGGTAGAACGAAGGCAGCGGCCCATCGGTCGACTATTCCAGAACCAGGAGCACGCTGATCGACAGATCATTCACCGGGCCGGCATCCCCGGAGATCGACACCGTAGCTGGCTGGCTGCCGCCGACCATTGTCCCCGGGTTCCACAGGGTTACCGATAAGGGGATCTGCATTTGCGCAGATGACTCGTCCGGGATCGGCTTGAAGAAATCCTGATCGGTATCGGTATCACGACCACGGCAAATGATACTGCCGCCAATCTGCAGGTCCGCATTCCCGGTTCCTTTGAATGTGTATCCATTGTCTGTTGAAGTTCCTGGAAGATTGCTGAATTCTATCCGGTAACTGCCTCTGACATCGATCTCATCCGTGCCCATTTCCGCTAGCGAAGTCTGCGTAATATGGAAATCTCCTTCAATGCTCCCAGATGCAGTCATCGTCTCCTGGTCGAAGGTCACCCGAACCGTGCCAGTCTCTATGGGGATATTGGAGACATAAAAACAATAATTGTAAATCGGTAGATATGCATCTGGGACATGGCCTGTCCATCTGTGCCAGGTAAACATACTGGTGCCAAAAGAACTTGATCCAAAGTTGGGCACATCTCTGTCTGTAAAGGTATACGTCGTGAAATTGGGGCCAGAAGTTCCTCCGCCGCTGTCAGTCTGTCCACCCTCATCGCCCTCTTCAAATGCCTCCATGAAATCCGCATCCCAGGCATCCTGGGTGGCTTGTGCCACCGGGTCCAGAGTTGGCAGGGCTTCACCTTGTGCCGCCTGTCTTTTGTTGATCCGCTCTGCCAGGCGCAGCACATAGTTCTCGGCAGCCGTGCGCACCCGCTTCTTCAAAAGTTCGCGCGCCACGTGGCGGAACAGCTTGGCATTCAACGGAGCGCCGCCCAGGGCATATTCCCGCAACACTTGCGGGGTTACTTCCTCGACGGCGAAGGTACCCACCTCGCCAGCCCCGTCCATCGCCTTGCCCACCACCCAGCCGGTGCCGCGCCCGACTGCTTTGACCACCCGGTTGAATGCGCGTCCGACACTGCGGATAAATCCACCCCGGTTGCTGTTGCTGCGTTTGGCTTCCAGTGCCTGGGCTTTGGCCTGCAGGGCATCGACCTTCTCGTTCATCTGGGACACCAGTTGGTCTTCCACCGCCCGGCTGTAGTTCCCACTGGCCTGCAAGTTGGCGATCATGGTGACATACAGATCAATGACCGCATTGATCTCGTTATCGATGTCTGCCTGCGTCTGGGAGGGGGGCGCGGCCAGGTGAGCACTGGAGAGCTGCGCCAACTCAACGTCCCCAGCCATCCGCATATGGCTGGAGAACATCAGCAGCAGTGCCTGGTCCATGGGATGGTCGCCGGCGGCTGCAGCTTGCCGGCTGCTGCCCGGGGCCATCCCCAGCATTAAAAAGGTCACCAGCACCGAAATGATCGCAAAGTTGGTTTTGAATTTCATTTTTCTCCTTCTATTGGATGGTGAAGATTACGAACGAGAACCCCTGATCTTCTTTGATCCGCCAGATGAATCCGATATCGGTGAAGATCATCTCAAAGTCTGGCTTTTCATCATCCATGTAGAGATTGGTGCCCAGTTTGAGATAGATATCCAGGCCGGCCGATTCAACATTCTCAACCGTGTTCTCGGTAAATGTATTAGTCATCATTATCTGGTAGGTATCGTACACCTCTCCGTTCTCGCAGAAATCTGCCCGGTATGTGTGCGTGCCCTGATTGCGGGTCTCCTCCTCCGAGAGACCGGGGGTTGAGAGGATTTGAAGATCATCACTGAGTTCCCTGATCGCAAAAAACTCGTAGATCACGTCATCCTCTTCTGCCCACCAATAGTAGCCGGTTTGGGTGAGCGACAGAGTGATCGGGATGGATTCTATTTCCCCGGCATAAATGTTCTCCTCGATCCGGGTTAGTTCCTTGAGCTCACCGGCTTCATTCAAATGGAGCAGATCCCCCTCGAAATTGGCTTCAACCGGGATCGATCCGCATTCAACCACGCTTCCATCCTGATATACAATGATCGAGTAATCATATAACCCCAAGGAGGCTTCCATCTCCGGCGTGAAGCTGACTTCAGGGACAACCGCCGGCTCATCTGACGGCTCTTCCGGCAGCACAACCGCCGGGGCATTGGGGTCCTCAAAACCAAGGGCTTCGATGTAGACCAGTTCATCAGCCTGCAGACCGAAAGTGAGCCCATCAGCGTAGTACAGATCGGCATCATACAACAGCTCCTCCTCTACCGGGAGGATGAACCACTCATCGATGTCTGCCGCGGTGGCCAATGCTTCCCGGCGCATAAAGGCGGTGAAAGAAGCCGGCTGGTAATTGGTGGGAATGGCGGCATAGGGCTCGATGCTGTTTTCGGCGACGGGGTAACCGTTCTCGAAAATCAGGCTTTTGCCCAATGTGGGGTAGTCCCAGACCTCATAGCGCACATAGACCTTCTTTCCGTCCGGGTCCTGTTGATGATAGAAAAGGATCGTGAAACTCTGGGGGTTCCCATGTTCAGCGATCACAGTTTGCTGTTCCTGGGAATAGGTATATGCATCAGGGGAATAGGAACCAAAATCAATCCCGCTGACCAGCCGGGGCATATCCTGGTACTCCTGAATACCCACCCAGATCAATCCGGCAATCAGGCAGATTGCCAGAACACCGAGAGCGATTATGCTCACCAGACAGCCCTTTGTTCTCTTTTTCTTCATTGAAACCTCGATTGCTTTTTTAAGATATTTCCCTCAATGAAACAATACTCACAGAGAGAGCCAGTAAAAGGGTCAAATGTCATATGATTGGCAGGACACCTTTCCTGCCAGATGATATTTACACCAAGATATTGGGAGGATTGGACTTAGCAGCTCTAAAACATATGTTCTGGTAAAATAAGGATACAAAAAGTCAATGGGATAGAGAAAAGGATGCTTCATGGCCCTGGATTACCTAGAAGTCCGGAATGAAATCGAAAAGCTCGCCGACCACGCATCGGGCAGCGCCGAAAAGCGACAAACCAGGCGGGAACAGGCCCTCGACCTGCTCAATCACTATGCCTCAGAACTGGACTACCTGCGCGAGAAGGCCCAACGGGCCAACCAGCTGCTGCCCCACTACCATGTTGCCCTGCCAGTCAACGAGCCGCTCAACAGCTCGATTCCGCTGCCCCTGGAAGCCCCTGACCTGACCTTGATCGCTGCCGACGGCTCGCAGATCAACCCCGACCGGCACATGGGCACCAACTACTGCCTGGTGAACATCGGTGCGATTCAGATGAGGCCGGGCAGCGGCGATTCGCCGGTGACCATCATCGAGAGCAAACTGTATTACGGCGATGAGATCCTCTCCCTGCCGGAGGAGACCGTTTCTCTGATGCGCGATGTACGCGAGCGCGAGGTGCTGGCTGAAATGGCTGAATCTGTCACCGGGCCAGTGATCACCCTCACCGACGGCTCGCTTGAATTGTGGACCAAGGGCAGCGAGCCAGCCATGCTGGACGAGTTTAAAAAACGTTACTTCGAAGCGCTCATGCAGCTGCGCCAGCAAGGGGCAATCACTGCTGGCTATACCGACCGGCCGCGCAACGCCCTGCTGACCCGCCTGCTGGAGATCGCCCCGGAAGCGATCCAGCCCCAAGACGCTGGCGACCACCGCCCGTTGAAGGGACTGCTGGATACCGAACTGCTGGCCGGGGTGATCAAACCCGGTGAGCGTTCGGCCATCTTTGGCCTGCTGACCCGCGCCTCGCGCGATTACCGGGGTGAGTTTGCGCTGCATTTCTTTTACCTGAATGTCAGCAGCAGGGAGGGGAAACCTGTGCTGGCTAAAGTGGATATCCCCGCCTGGGTGGCAAGAGATCCGGATATGGTCAACTGGCTGCACGCCGCCCTGGCGGCCCAATGCCGGGTGATCCACACAGCCAGCTACCCGTATGTGCTGGCCCGCGCCGACGAGATCGCCGTGGTCGGGCGCAAGGATCAGCAAAAAGTGGCCGAGATGATCGCCCAGGCGCTGAGAGAACGCGGGTTGGATGTGGACGGCCTCTCGTCCAAACAGCACAGTAAAGATGCTGCTCGTTAACAAAGGAAAACAACTATGACAGAAATTAGAATTGGCCGCTTGCTGCGCTCCAGCACCGACGCCTTTGTGGTCGGCTGCCAGGTCTCGCAGATCGACGCCCCAGCCTTTGGCGGGCTGATCCGCATCCCGCTGGCGGACGGCACCCAAATCTACGGGCTGATCTATGATATCCGCGTGGACGATGATGACCTCGTCCGACAGCTGGTGACCACCGGAGATGTGGATGAGACGATCATTGCCGATAACCGAGTCAACCGGAATGTGCCGGTGGAGATCTCTGCTCTGGTGGTCGGTTACCAGGAGGGGGATGAGATCAAGCATTTGCTGCCGGCCCGCCCGGCCCTCAGCCTGGACATGATCTACCTGTGCAGCGATGAGGAATTGGTGCGGTTCACCAGCGCCGGGCGGTTTGGCTACTTCCGCCATATCCTGCGCGCTGACAAAGTCCCTGCCGGAGAGCTGCTGGCCGCCCACATCCAGAATGTCTATCAGGCCGGTCGGGATCGGGATTGGGTGGTGCGGGCTTCCCGCGAGCTGATCAACTTGCTGCGCAGCGACCACGATACGCTGATGAGCGTGCTCGGCACCCTCTCAGATGCCGTGCCGGCCGTGGCAGGAAAGGAGTAAGACATGAGTGAGAACACCTTGATCGGCAAAGTGGTTGGCGGCGGGTTAAAGGAAAGCCTGCAAGTGCGGCTGGAGATCCCTGCCGACCAGGTGCAGGAAGGCGCTTTTGTGGTCATCGAACACGGCGATTGGCTTTTCCACGGTCTGGTGACCGACCTGCAGCTTGGCTCCACCGATCCGCGTTTCGCCGACGAGCCGATCGACACGCGCATTTCAAAATACCTGGCTGAACAGCTTTACGGCCAGACATTGTATACCAACGCCCAGGTGCTGCCCGCCTTGATGATGGAGCGCGGTCCTGACCCTGACAGCCCGGAATATGCCCAGTGGCGTAAAGCAATCGATGCCGGGCTCAAGGAAGAACCCGCTCCCCGCCCGGTCAAGACAATTCCCCCGCACCACGCCCCGGTGCGCCTGGCCCAGCCCGGCGATATCGCCGAGATCTTCGGCAGGGCCGGGGAGAAGTCAAACTTCGTGATCGGCTACACCCGCGAGCAGGGCCATCCGGTGGTGATCAACATGGAGAAGTTCGTCCAGCGTTCTTCCGGTGTGTTCGGCGCTACCGGGACGGGAAAATCGTTCCTCACCCGCATGGTGCTGGCCGGTTTGATCCACTATGACAAGGCTTCGGTGCTGGTCTTCGATATGCACAACGAATACGGCCTCAACGATGTGGCCTCCGATACCGGCAAGCTGGTGATCGGGCTACGCCCCAAGTTTGGGGCCAGGGTGCAGGTCGCCGGCCTGGGCGCCGGGACGTTGATCCGCGGCCAGACCCCAGACTTCCACCTGGAGATCCCCACGGCGGAGATCCGCCCGCAGGATATTGAGATGCTGACCCGCGAGCTGAACCTCAAGGAGACCACCCCCACCACACTGGATGCCCTAGTCGGTTCGTTTGGGCAGGAGAATTGGTTCCGCAAGTTCAGGGATATGACCCGTGAGGTGATCGAGACCGATGAGGGTAAGCGCGTTCCTGCACCCGGTTCGATCGACCATTGGGCCGACAGCGTGGGGATCAACCGCATGGCGGCTGAAGGTCTGCACTCAAAAATGAGGCGGGTGTTCAATTCTCCCTACATCAAGGACAACCCGGCTGCCGATGGGATCAAGACGATCGTCGATTACCTGCAGAACGGGCGGCACGTGGTGCTCTCCTTCGGCAAGTTTGAAAGCGACCTGGATTACCTGCTGGTCTCCAACATCCTGACCCGCAAGATCAGGCAGGTGTGGGAGGAGACGACCAACGAGTACCGCTCCTCCGGCAAAGGCGAACCCCGCCCGCTGGTGATCGTGGTGGAAGAGGCTCACAAGCTGCTCAACCGCGAGATGGCCGCCCAGACGACCTTTAGCACGATTGCCCGCGAGCTGCGCAAATATTATGTCACCCTGCTGATCATCGACCAGCGTCCCTCACAGATCTACGATGAGGTCATGTCGCAGCTGGGGACGCGCGTTTCCGGCTGGCTGGGCGATGAGGACGACATCCGGGCGGTGCTCTCCGGCCTGGCTGGCCGGGACGCGCTGCGCGGTATGCTCGCCCGGTTGCAGCCCAAGGAAGAGGTGATGATGATGGGCTGGGGCGTGCCCATGCCGCTGCCGGTGCGCTCCCGCCGCTATGACCAGGATTTCTGGGATGAGCTGCTGGGCGATAAGAACCCGACAGATAAATCAGAAGATCAGTTGATGAAGGAGCTGGGGTTTTAGGATTACTGCTGAACCAAGAGAGAATTCTCCACCCAAAATTGTGGGGGCGGGTTCACCGAGTGCCATGTACCCGGAAACCCGCCCTTTGTGTTGATAAAGGAGGTCGGGTTCCGCTTGGCTTGCTACCGCGAACCCGACCCTAGACAGCCCTAACAAGAAAGGAAAAGCTGGCCCCCTGAATTATTGACTTGCTCCGCCGGGTGTTACACCGTTATCCCCAACCTGCCTAGGATGATCCCGAATATTGCGCTCCCTGTTGCTGCCCCTCCAGCTTCGGCCATCTTCTTGAGGAATCCGCGCACAATCTCAGGCCACAGCTCTTCTTTTTCCTCTTCCTCCGATTCGATCAGCTGCTGGAAACCGTCTGCAAACTCGTCGGCGGCTTCCTGCCCCAACAGCATGCGGATCACCTCGATGAGGAACGACGGGGAAATCCTGACGATCTCGGAGTTGAAGGTGGTGTCTGCAAACATGCCCTCTTTCTTCAGCAAACCCTGGATGGCCTGGCGCAGATATTTATCCTCCATCACAAAGCAGATCTTGCCGGCGCCGCCGCTTTTCTCAAACTCAAACTGCGATTTAGCCAGCAGGTACATGAATTCCCTGGGCACGTAGTTCTCATCCGGCGGGTATTTGAGCATGGCCTCATAGCGCAGCCCCTTGACCCGCGTCTCGGATAGTTGGAAGAGGATGCTGAGGTCATTGTTTCCCAGGAGGTTCAATTCTTCGGTGGCGCCGTTCTGTTCAATTGTGCCGTGTTCCATCAGCAGGCTGATCACCAGGATATCCACTTCCCGCTTGGTCATCGAGCCCAGCCCGTTCTCAAAATATCTTTCCAGGAACTTATCCGCAAAGGCATGCTTATCGCCGATGGTCAGGTTTTTGGTATCCATTTTTCCTCATTTCATGTTCAGATCACTTGCTGTGTGTTCATGATACATGATTAGAGGGTTGGATTCAAGAATGAGCAGGGACCAAAAAAAACTCACCGGGTTGGCATCCGGTGAGTTTTCAAGGTTAGTGATATTTGGCGCCGGCCTAGATCCAGCCGCGCAGTTCCATCGCTTTGACCACCCGGCCAATGGCGACCATGTAGGCCGCATCGCGCATGTACACATGCTCGCCTTCCGAGAGTTCCAGCACGCTATTAAAGGCACTGGTCATCTTCTGATCGAGCTTTTCAAAGACCTCAACCTTGGGCCAGTAGTAGTTCATATCGTTCTGCACGCCCTCGAAGTAAGAGACGGTCACGCCGCCGGCGTTGCACAGGAAGTCGGGGATCACGAACACGCCGTTCTTTTTTAAGACTTCATCCGCCTCAGGTGTGGTCGGGCCGTTGGCGCCCTCCGCCACGATCTTGACCTTGGCGCTGACCTTCTGAACGGATTGTTCATTGATCTGGCCCTCCAGCGCGGCGGGCACAAGCACATCCACGTCTTTCTCGATCCAGGCATCGGCAGATTCGATCTGGTACCCGGCTTGGCGGGCTTGGTCCTTGTTGATCGACCCGTACTGGTCGGTGATCGACTGCAGGAAGACCGGGTCGATCCCGTCTTGCTTGCTGACGGTGTAAGAGGTGCGGTCATCCCGGTCCCAGTAGGAGACGCAGACCACCGTGCCGCCGAGGAAGCGGTGATACCCAATGGCCGCATATTGGGATACGTTGCCAAAGCCCTGGAAGGCGGCTCGGGTCTTGGTCGAATCGAGCTTGAGGTGCTTCATCGCCTCGCGGAGGGTGTAAATCACGCCAAAGCCGGTTGCCTCGGTGCGGCCGAGCGATCCGCCGCCGCCCAGCGGTTTGCCGGTGATCACACCGGGAGAATATTCCCCAACCAGTTTGGAATACTCATCCATCATCCAGCCCATCATCTGGGGGGTGGTGCCCACATCCGGGGCGGGGACATCTTGCCGAGGGCCAATGTTGCGGTAAATCTGGCCGACCCAGCCGCGGCACAGGCGTTCTTTTTCTGCGGGTGTGAGGGTGGCTGGGTCAACCACGACACCGCCCTTGCCGCCGCCGAGGGGGATATCCACTACGGCGCATTTCCAGGTCATCCACATCGCCAGGGCGCGCACGGTATCGATGGTTTCACTGGAGTGGAATCTGATCCCTCCCTTGGAAGGGCCGCGCACATCACTGTGCTGCACGCGGAAGCCCTGAAAAGTGCGGATGCCGCCACGGTCCATGCGCACCGGCACCTGGAAGCGGAACTCCCTGGTGGGCCAGCGCAGGATCTCGCGCACATCCGGATCCAAATTTAGCTGCTCAGCGACCTCATCAAATTGCTGTTGTGCCATTTGAAAGGCATTGGTCATTTCAGCCATTTTGTAGTTTACTCCTTGCTCTTACACGGTTAGTGAATAGGTTGATTAAAAAAATAGGCGGGCACCTCGGTAAGGCGCCCGCGTATATCCGATAGATTTAAGCCTTGGGGGAGTAGATTCCCATTCATATCTGTACCTGGCTCATTTAGAGCAGTTGCCCCTAAAATATCTCTTAAGTGGCTGAAAGTCAAGGGACAAATACCCCTGACAATTGTCACTATCAGGTGGTCTGGTCTAATTGCCTGCCTGGCGTATTACCAGGTTGTCAAACCAGATCACTACCGGGGTAATCTCCCAGGTGCCGGCCATCAGGCCCGCATCCCCGCTGGTCAGATCACTGTCGCGCGCTTCGGCAAGCAGCTGTCCATCCAGAATCAGGCTGAACTTTTCTCCCACGCATGACGCGGTAATCTTCATCACCCGGCTGGTATCGATCAGGGTGGTCGGCTGCCATTCAACCAGGTCAAAGTATTCGCCGTTGACAAATTTCCAGATCGAATAGTAGCCGTCCTCTGAAATTTCCAGGCCGTAGAAGTTGTTGCTGTCCACATAGCGGCAGATCAGGCCAAAATCGCTGTCGCCGGCAGCCTGGAGCACATAGGTATCCGCCTCCACAATCACATCGGTGTAGCCCCCCCCCGATGTGGCGTAAACGAAAACTTCGGGCGAGAGGACTTTGAATTCAAGACCGCCGTTGCCGTAGCTGATACTGCCGTCTGTGCCAGACCAGGCCCACCCGGTATCCTGATCGGAAAAATCATCGCTGAAAAGCACCTGCCCCGAAGCGGGTACTTCCACCGGTTCTGTTCCGGGTGCTGTTTCTTTGTGAATCGTCACCCGGCCCTGGCTGGCCGCATCAATCAGCGGCAGAGCCAGGTTGATCGGCCGCAGGGCGTTGATGAATCCGCCGGTGGGGACGCAGCTGTCGCGGTCATCCACGATGCCGTCCCGGTTGGTATCCACCAGCACGCGGCAGTCCACATACTGGTCATCCCCGCCGTAGCCCAACTGGGTGGGAATCCCGATCAGGTAGCCTTGTGAATCGGCAGCCAGACCGCCGCTGTTGCCGCCGGCGATAGTGGCAGAGGTTTTTATGAAGGCGCGGGCGCCGCGCCCCTGTTCAGAGGTAAACCCGCTGACTTCCCCGCGGGTCAGGGTGATCGTCTGGCCGCCGATACCGGGATAGCCAAGGATGGTGATCCCGTCTCCCAGGCGGAGGTCGTCTGCATCACCCATGGGCACATAGGGGAGATCGAGGTCTGCCTGGTTGATTGGATTGCCATCCAGATCGGCGGTGATGCCGATCACGGCAATATCCAGGGCGGCATCCGCCTGAAGCACCTCGGCAAAGTACTGGATCTCAGGAGGCTGGTCTTCAGCAAGGGTGAAAGCCACTGCCAGGGCATCCACCGGGAAGTAGCGGTCTGGCAGCACCACGTGGGCATTGGTCAAAATCAGACCATCAGGCGAGATGATCGAACCGGAGCCGGTCCAGCCGACTTCGAGCTGGCTGCCCTCGTAGTACAGGGCAATGATCTGCACCACTGCTTCGTAAGGAATCCCCTTCACCAGCGGCAGCGAGGTCGGGGCGCTGGGCGCGGTGGTTGGATCCTGGATGAGGTTTAGCGTGGAGGGTGTGTCGGTGACTAAAAAGGATGTAGTCCCGCCGCCTGCAGGGGTGGGTTCGCTGAACCAGGCAGTTATCGCCGCCAGGCCGCCAAATCCAATCAACCCGATGCAGGCAAGAACAACAGCAATCACGCCGCAAGTAATCCATCTCTTTCTGTCCATACCATTACTCCTTGTTGGCTGTGATCCAATCTTTCAGATTTTGGTTTAAGGTTGGTGTTTGCCAATAAAACGCCCAACTCGTTCCATCGCCTGCTCGATTTTCTCGTAGGCGGTGGCATAAGAGCAGCGGACAAAGCCCTCGCCGCCCGGTCCAAATGCCGATCCAGGCACCACGGCAACCTGCTCACTTTGGAGCAGTTCGGTGGCGAACTGGTCATCATCCATTCCGGGAATGGTGATCTTAGGAAAGGCGTAGAAGGCGCCGCGCGGCTCGAAGGTGGGCATGCCAAACTCGTTAAAGGCATCCACGATCAACTGCCGGCGGCGGTCATATTCGGCCTGCATCTCAGCGACGAAGGGGGCGCCGACTTCCAGCGCTTTGAGCGCAGCCATCTGGCTGGTGGTCGGGGCGCACATCACGGTGTACTGGTGAATGCGCAGCAGCCCCTGGAGAATTTCTTTTGGCGCACAGGCATAGCCCACCCGCCAGCCGGTCATGGCGAAATCTTTGGAGAAACCGCCCAGCAGGATGGTGCGCGGGCGCATCTCCGGCAGGGAGGGGAAGCAGACATGCGCTACCCCGTAGACCAGCTGGTCGTAGATTTCATCCGAGATGACGATCAAATCGTGCTTTTCAGCGATCTTTCCGATCTCGATCAGCGTTTCTCGGCTGGCTACCGCCCCGGTGGGGTTGTTGGGATAACCTACCAGGATAGCTTTGGTCTTGTCTGTCACGGCATCTGCAATCGCCTGCACATCGGGTTGGAAATCATCCTCAACGCGGCTGGGGATTTCCACCGGCACTCCCCCGGCGAGGATCACTTCGGCCTGGTAGGAGACAAAGCACGGGGTGGGAATGATGACTTCCTGGCCTGGTTCCAGGATGGCGGTCAGGGCCAGATAGAGCGCTTCGGAGACCCCGACAGTGACCATGATCTCGGCTGCCGGGTCGTAGCTGACCTGGTACATGCGCTGCAGATGGCTGGAGATGGCCTGGCGGAGTTCGATGGCCCCGGCATTGGAGGTGTAACCGGTTGCGCCGCCCTGAAGTGAAGCGACCCCGGCTTCCAGGATCGGCTTAGGGGTCACAAAATCCGGTTCACCGATGCCCAGTGAGATCACGTCCGGCATCGAGGCGGCAATATCAAAGAATTTGCGAATCCCTGACGGTTTGAGGGTGGCAACCCGGTTGGCAAGGTATTTACTCGGCATAATGATTGGTCTATTCTCCTTGTTTGGCTGGCGTTTCTCCGGTTTGCAGCCGGATTCGCCATAGGTGGGTTTCTATCTCATAGCTCAGTTCAAACTGCACGCTGCTTTCTGTCAGCACTATAAATTTCTTTTCGGATGGTTGGCGCCACTCTGCGATCACTTGTCTGACCTGATATTCCTGCCCAGCATAGGTAAAGCCCACCGGACGCTGGGCATAGGTGTAGCCGGAGGCACATCTCACTGGCTGAGGCCGATCCGGCTCAGGTTTGTCGTTCACCAGCAAGCCTCGACTACGCCGTCATCGCCGATATCAAGTTTGCCGCGTGCTCCAATCAGCCTGACCCTGGCGCCGATCAGGGAATCGCGCAGCTGGGAAGTCTCGATGGCGGTATCTGCCTCCACCACCGAGTTTTGAATTTTGCTGTAGCTGATCTGGCAGCCGGCACCGATAGAGGTGTGCGGCCCTATCACCGAGGCGGTGATTTCAGCCTCCGGGTGGATGTAAACTGGCGGGATGATCTTGACCCCGTTGTTGTATTCGGGGGTATTCCCCATATTGCTGTGTTCCAGCAGGTAGCGGTTGGTTTCCAGCACCGTCTCAGGCAAACCGGCATCCAGCCAGACCTTTACCGGCTTGGGCTGGAGTTTAAGACCGTCCTGCATCATCAACTTGATCGCATCGGCGATGTAGTATTCACCTTTGGTTATCATTTTGTCATTCAACTGACGGTCGATGGCAGCTTTCAAGGACTCACCGCTGGCAAAATAGTAATAGCCCACCACAGCGAGGTCATTTTCAAAGCTGTCGGGCTTTTCGATAATGTCGGAGACGAAGCCGTCTTTGCCAACGCTGACCACGCCGAAGCGCCGAGGGTCTTCCACCTTTTTAACCCAGATCACCCCTTGCGGGTTTTGGGCGGGGTCCAGCAGGAAGGAGAGATCATCCTGGACAATGGTATCGGAGAAGAGCACGATGGTGGGACCATGGATGGCTTCGCCTGCCATGGCAATTGCATGGGTCTGGCCGAGCATCTCTTCCTGCAGGTAGAAGTGGGTTTCCACGTCCGGGTAATGCTCGGCCATATGGAGGCGGACCTGGTCACCGAGGTAGCCGATGATGAAGGCCAGCCGGCATTGGTTCAGGTCTGCCGCGGTGGCAACCACATCAAGCACATGGTCCAGCACAGTCTTGCCGGCCACGCTGACCAGCGGTTTGGGTTTACTCCAGGTGTGCGGGCGCAGGCGTTTGCCAAACCCGGCCATGGGGATCACGACAGTCAGTTTTTTGTCGGTCAAAATATCTCCTTCTTATGTTTTTAAGCCAATCCAAATTTGCCACAGCAAACGTGAAAGCTTGAGTCGGTATTGTGGGCCAATTGCTTCAGTCGTCCGCAAAACCGGGGGACTCTTTTCCAATGATAACCAAGAATGAATGATTATCATTGCGAGGAAGGCGATCAAGTTTTTGGCCTGATCGCAAACCCAAGCGATCTCCCAACAGAAACCCGGATTTGATTGGCGTTGGCTGCCTGAAAATTTATCTTCAGTCCGCCAGCTTGCGGCTGACCATCAAGCCTTTTCCCACCGGGAGGATCACGGTATCCAGGCTGGTATCGCCCTCCACGCGGAGGATGAAGTCGGCCAGATCTTGCTTATAGTTAATCACATTATCCACGATCACCAGCCCATCCGCCACCAGGTTAGGGACCACCATGTCAAATATATCGGCATACATCTCTTTTTCACAGTCGATGAAGCAAAAAGCCACCTCGCCAAAATCCCCCACATGGCCGCGGGCGTCTCCGTTCTTGAGCTCAATCAATTTTTCGACATTGGCTTGTTTGAATGTCTCGCGTGCCAGGGCAGTTTTCTCAGGGAGCAGTTCAAAGGTGTAGAGGGTCTTGCCCCGCGCTTTGGCCGCCAGGCTGAGCCACAGGGCAGAATAACCGGCGCTGGTGCCGACTTCCAGCCAGGCACCCTGGGCGGGGACAGTGCAGGCCAAAAACGCCAGCACCTTGCCGGTCTCTGGGGGGACCTGGCGCAGCCGTTTGATCCGCGGCGTGCCGTCCTGGCGGTCCCGGGTATCTATCTCTTCCAGTTCTTTCATCCGGTCAAGGATTGGCTTGGGGATCTCGTGGAACATCACATCTCCAGAAACGGTTGAGGTAGTTTTATTTTACCAGCCAAACAGAAAAACCAGTGATTAGTCACCCTGGTAACTAGGGATGAGGGAAACCCAATCTGCCACAGATGAATGCAGAAAAATGAGGAGGTTCATTTTATGCTCAAAGCGGCCAATCACCAATCGATATTTACCGGATTTGTTTCTAACAATCCTCAAATTGAAAGCGCCCTCCCTTAGTGGTAGAATGAAGAGGAGGGAGCCTTTCAAGCAAAGGCTTTCTCAAACAGTGGTGTTAGTGAGGTCACCACAGTAGGTTTACAAAATAATAATTTGGAGTTTCAGATGACTGAAGGAAACGGCAATAAAGACGTCGCCAGCTTCAAGGTGAAAGCCGGGCTGGCACAAATGCTTAAGGGCGGTGTGATCATGGATGTGGTCACCGCCGAACACGCCAAGATTGCAGAAGACGCCGGGGCAGTGGCAGTGATGGCGCTGGAGCGCGTCCCGGCGGATATCCGCGCCGATGGCGGCGTGGCCCGGATGAGCGACCCTGAACTGATCCTCGGGATCATGGACGCGGTCAGCATCCCGGTGATGGCCAAAGTGCGCATCGGACATTTTGTCGAGGCGCAGATCCTGGAGTCCCTGGGGGTTGATTATATTGATGAGTCGGAAGTACTGACCCCTGCGGATGAGGCCCACCACATCAACAAGCATGATTTCAAAATCCCCTTTGTGTGCGGCTGCCGCAACCTGGGCGAAGCCCTGCGGCGGATTGCCGAAGGCGCAGCCATGATCCGCACCAAGGGCGAAGCCGGCACCGGTGATGTGGTCGAAGCAGTGCGGCATGCCCGCAGCGTGATGGGATCAATCCGTAAGCTGCAGACCATGGCGGACGAAGAACTGTTCACCTACTCAAAAGAGATCGGTGCGCCCTATGACCTGGTCAAACAGGTGAAGGAACTGGGGCGCCTACCGGTGGTCAACTTTGCTGCCGGGGGGATCGCCACGCCAGCGGATGCTGCCCTGATGATGCAGCTGGGCGTGGACGGCGTATTTGTCGGCTCGGGGATCTTCAAATCCGGCAACCCGGCCAAGCGCGCCGCTGCCATCGTGAAGGCCACCACCCACTATCTGGATGCCGCCATTCTGGCTGAAGTCAGCCGCAACCTGGGCGAGCCGATGGTCGGGCGCCAGGTGACCGACATCCCGGAAGAAGAACGGATCGCAGACCGCGGCTGGTAATCTGATGCCGGTGGTTGGTGTGCTTGCCCTGCAAGGTGATTTTGCGGAACACATTGTTGTGCTGCGCCGGCTGGGTGTTGAAACCAGGGAAGTGCGCTTGCCGGGTGAGCTTGAAGGGCTGGACGCGCTGATCATCCCTGGCGGGGAGTCTACCACGATCGGCAAGCTGGCCCACGATTACCAATTGATCGAACCTCTGAGAGCCTTGGGCGCAGAGAAACCTATTTGGGGCACCTGCGCCGGGGCGATCTTTTTATCCAAAGATGCCACCCGAGTCAAACAGGGCCAGCCCTTGCTCGGACTGATGGATATCACCATCCAGCGGAATGCCTTTGGCCGCCAGGTGGACAGCTTTGAAACCGCACTGAATGTGCCCGTGCTGGCCGCATTTGACCCCGCTAACCCGCCCTTTGAGGCCGTCTTCATCCGGGCGCCGCTGATCGAGTCGGTGGATGCTCCGGATGTTGAAGTATTGGCCAGGCTGGACAGCGAAACGATTGTTGCCGCCCGGCAGGGCCATTTGCTGGCGACCTCGTTCCATCCCGAATTGAACCAGGACGACCGCTTCCATCAATACTTCCTCAGCCTGATTCCTGACTGAAACCGATGATCAGAGCCTTTAGACCATCCGATGTTTTGACCCTGCACCGCTTGCGGAAGCAGGGCGTTTATCTGGATAACCGGGCAGTGCTCACCTGGGGAACAAGGGTTGTGACCACGCGGGCGCTGGCCTCGCCGCTCTCAAAGGCGACCGGGGTGTTCACCGGGGTGCAGAACAGCGGGCATCCAGGCCGGCCGCTGATCGGACAGGCCAGCCATACATCTGGCGCCAGTACCGCCCGCCTGACTTTCCTGGCCCCGGAAGAGCAGATTGAACTGCGGGCAGCGGCGGAGTTGATCGAATATCTGCTCAGGCAACTGGGGGAGCACCAAGCCCAGACATTGCTGGCCGAGGTGGATGAAGAAGCCGCCGCCTTTGAGGTGCTGCGGCAGCTGAACTTCAGCATCTATGCCCGCCAGCAGATCTGGAAGATCACCTCTGTTGCCCCCAAATGGGGGGGGAAAAACAAATGGCGGATATGCGCCTCTCTGGATGGGTTCAACATCCGCAAACTCCATTTTGCCTCGGTTCCCTCGCTGGTGCAGCAGATTGAAGCACGAGATTTCTCAACGCTGAATGGGTGGGTGTACTACCAGGATACCGACCTGCTTGGTTTTGCGGAAGTATTTTCTGGGCCGCGCGGCGCGTGGGTGCTGTTGTTTTGCCACCCTGAAATGGATGATATTGAAGATCATCTATCCAGTTTATTGGCACTGCTGCGGCCGCGGGCGCGCCGACCAGTTTACCTGTGCATTCGCCGCTACCAGCATGATCTGTCTTCATTTTTGCAGGAGATCGGCGCACAAGCCTCGAACCAACAGGCTGTGATGGCCCGGCGACTGACCGCAGGCGTGACCCATGCCGAACTTTCGCCCATCCCGCAGCTCAACGGCACACCTGAGGTGCCCACGCCGATCAAAGACTATGATCTCCAGGGGGGAGAAGAAGCCGGGTAGTCAATCATAAGACAAACTGGTTTCGCAAAGGCTTTTCTCTTTCCTTCAAGGGAAGTGGCAGGATTGATCAGGAAGGATTCGTAAAGTGCCTCATTTCCTAATCTCTGATTACATGCCGCTTATGACAATCCTCATTTTGGCGTGTGACATTCCTCAATTGCAACTTCCCCCAATTTGGCGTATAGTAGATTTACCCCAACCATGCACCAAAGGAGCCTCCCATGACGCGAGTAGCCATTGTGACCGACAGCGTGGCCTCTATCCCCCAGACGCTGATCGATGAGTTGAACATCCACCTTGTGCCCTACTACATCCACCGCGGCACCGAGACGCTGCGTGACCTGGTGACGGCAAAAGCTGAGAGCTTTTACCAGTGGATGGAGACCGCCACCGAGCTGCCCAAGACAGCCAATCCCAGCCCGGGGGAATATCTGGAAAAATACCTCCAGCTGGCCGAGGAGGGTGCGCGCGAGATCATCAGCATCCATATCACCTCTAAGGGGAGCGGGGCGTACGCGGCGGCGATGGCGGCCAAAAAAATGTTCCATGAGAAGTTCCCCAAGGTGCGCCTGGAGGTGATCGACAGCCTGAACGTGCAGATGTGCCAGGGCTGGATGGTGATCGAAGCCGCCCGGGCAGCGCTGAAAGGCTTCTCGCTGAAGGAGATCAAGGAGAAGGTGCAGAAGATGATCCCGGTCTCGCACATGTACCAGACCGCCGATACACTGCGCTTTTTGTACCTGGGTGGGCGGATTGGCCGCGCCAAACACCTGGTGGCCTCGATGCTGGACATCAAACCGATCATCAGCATGGTGGACGGTGAGATCGTTGCCCTGGGGCAGACCCGCACCCGCAAGAAGGTCTACAAGGCGATGGTGGACAAGCTGGAGGAATTTGCCGGGCAGCGGGGGATCAAGATCGCCTTCGTGCATGCCGCCGCCCGCCAGGAGGCTGAGAAGCTCAAGGCGATGGTAGAGGAACGCGTTGAGGTGGTGGAGAGCCTGATCTGCGAGCTCTCGCCGGCGTTGGGGGTGCACTCCGGCCCCGGCACAGTGGGGTTTTGTTTTTACCCGGTGACGGAGGAGTAGCAGGGGATCTAGCAGCTGGTAACCGATGAGTTGCAGGTTCAAGTGCTGCCTGAGGGGACAATCCTGCCTGGCTCCATTACGAATCAAATTTTATCTTCTCGTAGCAGAGGGTTCTCCGAAGGCGCAGCCGTCGGGAACCCTCCTTTTTGTGCAGCTAATCAGATCGGGCGAATCGGGAGGGTTCAGACCATCCGGTCTAGAACCCTCCCCTACATTTGATCCCATTATCATTTATCTTTTTTCAACCGCACTGTCTCTCTTGCCTTCCCCCTAGTCTTACTCACTAATATTGAGTCCCATCCTGCGGCATGCTATCATGACGACATGCCACAAGCGATAGAAAAGGAGACTTGAATGAATTACCGGGTGCATCAGATCGAAGTCAAACAAGATAACGCCCAGGAGAAGTTGGAGCGTTTTTTGAATAACCTGGATGGAGAAGTCCTGGCGGTCGTTCCATTTGTTTCGCCCACCTTCCAGGGGATGGGCGCCACATCCAAAGTTGTATTTCTGCTCATCGTGGAAAAAGTGGAATAACGCTGGCACAGCAGATCAACCCAGCAGGGTTGATCCTGAGACCGGAAACAATATCCCGCAATTGAGGTTTGGTTGTAAGTTATATCTCTGCCAGGATTTAACTCATACTCTTGCAGAATTGTAGCCTTTAAGATCAGACCGTCAGAAAAAGCCCCAAAACCTGATGATTTTAGGGCTTGTCGTTTAGTTGAGATGCACTCTCACTTGATATAGCCGCTGTTCATCGCCCAGGTCATGATGACGCCATAAATGAACAGGATCACCGCTCCAAGTCCGCCTAAATCAATCCCATAGTGTGCAGCCAATCCACTACCCATGCCATAGGTGTATAAGACAAATGACACAACGGTAAGGATGATCAACAGGGTGCTAGCCTTAGCAAGTATTCTGATCACAATTGCCCAGAGCAATGCAACCATGGTTAATACCCAAATGCCGGCAAGACTGTCATCTGCAATTGACAGTCCGGAAATATATAATCCCAGTGCATCTGGAGGGATGAAAGCAGCAATATTCATGAGTGTTTTTTGAGTTTTGGTGGGCAGATCATCGTCTGCTGAAAAAGCCGATACGCCAAAATACATGGTGTCCTCCTTAGGAGTGAAAAATATTTAAATTATGATACAGTATTATGCAAACAGAACCAAGGGAAATTTAATTGGTGAATACAGCCAATGGAGCAGCATTTTCATAAGGGAGGGTTCTCGAGGGGCGCAGCCCTTGGGAACCCTCCCCTACAGGGACCTGTTTATGGGGTTACCCAACGCTGGGGGTTGGACTGGATGTACTTTTCAATGGCATGCAGTTCTCCCTCATTGCGGATAATGCGATCATAGAAAGAACGGTGCCAAAATGGAGCGCCTGTGGTGTCATTCATTAAATTAATCCGCCGGGCTGACCAGGTTTTGAACGCTCGGATGATCTCGGTCAGGCTGTATTCTTTCACTTTTTCGGGAGGGTTCTCGACCGCTACGCAGTCGGAAAACCCTCCCGTACTGCCAATTTCAATGATGGCGTGGAGGTGGTTGGGCATGATAATAAAAGGTTCAATGCCAGTGCCGGGATAGTGGTTGGGGAGTTCCAGCCAAGTTTGGTGGGCAATTTTTCCCTCAAGGGATAAGATCACATGTTCATCCACCACATCACCTAGCTGGCAAGCCATCTCGCGCACGCAGATGGTCACAAAGTAGTAACCCGGAGTGGAATAGTCCCAGTTGGGTAAGCGGGTTGGTTTTCGCTCGTGATAACCAAACTTCAAAACGTTAAGTCCCTGTTTGATCAAATCTCCAGTTTATAGGAGAAATGTTTTACCTTGATGTCAGGGTTATTCTTTCTCAATTCCTTGATGCTGGCTTCAGCAATTTTCGAATATCCTCCCACAATCACCCAACCAGCAACTTCTTTTTCAATCACAATTGCCTCGTAAGGAATATCCCTGATGATCCCAAGTTCTTTCTTTTGAGCATACTGCAACTGATAGCACTGACAGTAATCTTGAATATGTTCTTGGATATGGTCAATATACTCTCTCAACTGGCTGGCTACTTTCTCCTTCAGTTCGTGATTTTTGCCAAGCTTTACTTCCAGCGCAATGAATCTATACCGATTTTCGCCTGGTACAAGTTGCTTCAATGCCAGCAAATCCAACCTTTTAGAGAATTCATGATCCGAAATCTGACGGTCGGTGATGATCAAATCTTCCCGTTCAAGATTGTCGGTAATCAAGGCTTGCTCAAACTCGATTTCTTCCCCATAATTAACTATTCGTACCCGGCTGCAAAACTCATCAATGTGGGCTTTCTGCAGGAACCTGGATGGAGGCTTCTCAGCGCCCAACAAAACCTGGACATAATTATTCCGAACCTGCTTCTTGCTAATCAAAAATTCTTGGTTATCTGCCTTTGTCCCATTGAAGAATTTTTCGTGGATCTCTACCCGATACTCCCCTGAAGCCTTTAGAGAAATATTGGCTACACTATTTCCTTTGTAATATAGGTTTAGATAATTTTCT
>JAFGDK010000087.1 GCA_016932165.1 Anaerolineales bacterium | reverse complement strand
TGGCACCCCCTTTGAGGCCCATCAAGCGTCTTCGGGCGGTTCTGCCGGGAAAGCTTTCTGAATGGCCATAACTTCATTGTCCAGCCACTCGATCACTTCCTGATACTTGTTGATCGGGATATCCCGGTAGGTGGTCACCCCGCCGATGCTCATGTTCACATAGTTCCAGATGGACGGGTATGGCCGTTCCTCCCGAAAATGCACGGTTTTAAGGTTGGCCAGCAGATCAACGCGTGATTTCACGTCCGCCAGCATGCTCTCATTGCCCTTGTCGCCCAACCGGGCGACGCCTCTTTCCGGCTTGACCACCCGGGTGATGGCGCGATAGTCATCGCGCAGGCTGCTGAACAGACCGCGCATGGTCTCCAGGCGCGCCTCGATATCGTTATGCATCTCCTCGACCATCGACTCGACACGATCCAGGCGCTGATCCAGAGGCATCTTTTCATCCGGATCGACGTCAAATTCCATGATCATTTTGGCCATCTGCTGGCGCAAGAACCGCAGCTCGCCCACTTCTGCCAGGCCCCAATATTCCGCCAGGATATCGCTTGATTCATCCATAAAGGCCTTGAACAGGGCCCTGTCCGCCTCGTTATTGACATTTTCCAGCCCCACCCCAAGCATGAAGGTCGGCAGCGCATCGACGCGCAGGCACAAACTGGGCTGTTTCCCGCCTGCAGTGGTCACATTGACCAATCTGACCATGTCCTCGAACCAGTTCTTCTTCCGGTTAAGGCGTTTCCGCTGGTTGGCCACATCAATATCAAACTCCCTGCAGAACGAGGACACCGAGACAAAAGGAATCGGGTCCTCAAGCACAACAGTTTGGATTTGCTTCCCCTGCCAGGTGATGGTGGATTCTGATACCGGGTCAATCGCTGTTTCTGCTGTCATGGTGTCTCCTTTGAAAATATGTCACGCGTGACATATTTTTTACTCATCTATCAAACCCTTGTCCAGCAACCGCAGCCTGAGCTGGGCGGTAAGGGCATCCAGATATTGGTATGAGGCAATCGCGTCCGTTTCTTTCTGCACAGCCACATCATCCGCCACCTGGGCGATCAAGCGATTGGGATCCTCATTGCTGTTCAGGGCGCGCACAAACCCGATCAAGCGGCTGAAGGCTTTCCTGTGGGCAGGCCTGGTTTTCTTTTTCGGTTTGGGTTGGATCGTCTCGTAGTCCAGTTCCGCGGCCGGCTGCTCGCCCGAAGGCCAGCCCTCGTTCACCGCCCGGTCAACCAGTTCCTCCCAGAGGTAGGCGGGCTGCGCCTGGATCTCCAGCAGGGTGCGCATCGACAATTCATACCGGTCGGCAACGGCAAGCAGGTCGGTGGGCAGGCGGGCGATATTCAATATCTTGGACATGTTCCGCATGGACATACTCATGATCTCCTCGATCGTCTGCCACGATTTATGCGGCTTTCGCTGCTCCGCGACCCAGCGGGTGACCTCCAGAGGATCGCGTTCGGCCGGATGAACCTTGGCCAGTTCTTCCGGCAGCGACAGGTGCCCCTCGCTGATAAACAAGGCCGCGATCTCCCTGGCCTGGGTCACGACTGTCGGAGGGCCGACGTGCCGGTTCTCCAGCACCTGGCGCTTGCGTGAAAAGTCCTGCTTGACGACAACCTTGAGCTGCGGGACCGGGCCGTTCATCCCCGCGCTCACGTAGCCCAGCACGGTCGCCCAGTAGCGCTGCTCGCCGGTCTCGATCAGATAGGCATCCCGGGGCTCCTGCATCGGGACGACCGTGACCGGGTTGATCTGCCCGCCGTCTTCCGCCGTGAAGCCGGCAGCCATATCGGAGAGAAAACGCAGTCTGCGGGAATGTCCAACATCCTGCCGGGCCACCTCGATCCATTCTTTGGCCGCCTGGAAACAGTCGATCTGAGCGGCAATAAAGCGTTCGCGGATAAACCCGCCGCTTTCGCCGAACGGCAGCAGGGGCATGCGCGGCTGGTCGGGATCCGGGAAAATACTGGTAACCGGCATGGAGATGATCCGCTCCGCTCTGCCCCGCCCGGGTTGAGGCGCAGCTGCGCTCTCGGATTCGGCGGCAAGTTCCTCTTCCGAACGGATCCGGGTCACTTTTGTCTGGTCAGTAATTTTGATTTTTCTGCTCATCATGCCCTCCAAAAATATGTCACGCGTGACATATTTTTTATTGAATCCTTTTCTCTAATTCGTTCGCTACAGCGGCGAACTCGAGGGTCGCCGGGTCCGAGGATTTCAGTCTCTGCCGCGCGCGGGCTGGTTTGTAGGAAAAAATGTCCAGCCCGGCTTGCACCGCGTCAAAGAACGCCGCCCGCTCCGTGATCACCGGCAGCACCAAACCGGAATAACTCGAGTTGAGCAGATCAAGAATATCGCGCTGGGTGGAGATATTGGAATGAAAACGGGAGGGCAGGATCCCGCTGACCCGCAGATTCGGGTTCATTCGGTGCTGGATCTTGCGAATATAGGCCATGATCTCTTCGATCCCCTGGAGGGAAAAACCGGCCGGTTCAATCGGGATGACCACGTGGGTGGAGGCCACCAGCGCATTGGTGGTCAGCCAGTCCTCCACCGGGCCGGTGTCGATAATGATGTGGACATACCGGTAGAGAACCTCTTCCAGCGTTTCAAGCAAGCGGTATCCGGCATCTGCTGCACCGCTTCCGGCCAGTTCATTCCGGATGCCCTTCATAGAAGCCGGAGTGGAGAAAACATAATCCAGGTTCCCGGGCCCCCGGTGGGGAAGTTTGGACGTCAGGATCGCTGAGGAAAATGGCTGATCAGTCCTGAAGCCGAGAAAATCTGACAGGGTTGCTTCCGCGGTCTCGAAATCCTGCATAAAGATCCCGCCCGCAAAGGTGCGGTAGGTATTGCACTGTGGATCCATATCCACCACCAGAATCCGGCCGGGGTTTTCCGGAGAGCGCCAGGCCGCCTTGAGGGCGAAAGCGGACGCCAGATTGATGGCCGCAGTGCTTTTACCAACGCCGCCCTTCTGATTCGCAAACGAAATGATAGCCATGCGTACGCCTCCTGTCAGTTCCCCCGAGCCAATTCAGATAACACAAAGCTCTGGCTGAATTCAATGAAACTGCTGGCTTTCGGCAGATTCTTGTTGGCTTTCAGGGCAGACAAAAAAGCAGAGGACATGATCACAAACACATCCCCATAAGACAAGGGGTAATGCTCAAGGTCTGGTCCGGCTTGAAGGGTCTCCTGAACGGACAAAAAAGTGCGCCGCTCCCCATCAGAGATTTTGAAAGACACCATGATCCGCTTCACCTTGGGGCGCACATACCCGCGGGTTAGGACTTCGGACACGCTCGGGTTCTCGGAAATCATCATCTGGTAAAGTCTGGAGAGGATCCCCAGCACCTCCCCAAAAGACGGCTTCTTGTCCAGCACATGGTGCAGCACCCGCTGAACCTCGAGAAGGTCTCGCTTTTCATCCTCGCTCAGGTAAATGCCCATCAGCTTTCTGCGAAAGGCGGACTCCACCGGTCGGCCGACTTTCTTCTTCGGAGCGGAAGGCAGCCGGGTCAGTTCATACAACTGCGTCCAGGTGAACAAACGGTCCTGATTTTCGGTTTTCTCTTTTGCCATTACAACCCAATCCTCTGCACAGCTTCTTTTATTACCTCGTTGGTGATCATGTCCTGCCCGGAGTCCAGGATCAGATCAAGGGCGGCGCCGCAAATTCTGACCACATCGCGCGGCAGTCCGGAGGTATGCACAAACACGGATTCGTAGGCATCATCGGTCAGCAGGTGGTCCGTCCTGCCCGCAGTGTGCAGGCGGTGAACGATCATCGAAATCACCGAGCTCAAATTTAGCGGGTTGAGCGTCATCCGGGAAAAGATCCGGGAATCAATGTCCGGGTTATTGGCAAACACCCGCAGGGCATCGTCTGTGCCCACCGCAATGACCTGCACCAGCTTCCCAACCTCAGCATCGAAGTTATAGGTCTCAAAAATAAATTGCAGGGCATCATTGGTCAGCGCCTGGCAGTCGTCCAGGATGACCACAATATTGCCCTTGGACTCGACATAGTACGTGGTGATGGTCTCCTTGAACAGGCTCATCTGCTTGATGTAACTTCGCTGCGGGGGAATGCGCAGAGTCGGTAGGGAAGCGCCGACAACCTGGGCGGCCTGCATCCTGGTGCGGAAGTTGGCGATCTCGATCATGGCAGCCTCGATACCGTCCAGCTCATACAGCTGGTTATAGATCAATCTCGCCAGGGAGGTTTTGCCTGTGCCCTGCCGCCCAGTGATCAGCATCAGGCCGCGGCGCTGCATGACCACGGACTGGATCATGCGGTAAACCGGGCGGTGCTCTTCACCCAGGTAAAAGAACCGGGGATTTGCGGTGGGGACAAAAGGGTCTTCGGTCAGCCCCAGTTTGTCCAGGGCCATCACTTTCCACTCAGAAAATTGATCTACCATCATTAACGGCCTCCTAGATTACCGTAATTATGACATATCCTTTAGAAATATACAACTGAAATTACGATATAATGAAAAATAAACCTCAATTTAGAGGAAGGCTGCCATAAATAGTGATAATTTTTATATTCCTGCTATACAAAAGTTTTCAAATTAACTATAGTGTCATTAATGTTACTATACTATTTATTGATATTTTCATATAGTGGTATTTGTACCACAATTATCAGGAGAGGTTTTTCGTTTTTCAGTCTTGAATAAATAAGTTATAATTTTTATGTGTATGTAAAAAATAAACTTATTTTATTGCAGTAATTGATTTAATATGGTTTAATTGTCAACCAACCTGACTTTTTAGGTGTAGTTCTGAACCTGTCCGGGGCGCAGGTGCTTGTGGATAAAAGTGATCCTGGAAGAGCCCCGCAGCCAGAGGAGTCCGCAGCGATGGCAGAGAACTGTGTGTTTTGCCGGCATGAAGTATCTCTTGATCTTTCAGCAGGAGAGCGGAAAAACTGCCCTTTGTGTGGGGTGATGGTTCTTGCTTCCCCCGGGCTGCCGGAGGCAAACAGATTCCTCCAGGAACTGCACATGGAAAGATTGGAAACCTGGGAGACATTGATCACGATCAAGGATGGCCTGTACTACATCTTTTTGTGGGATCCCAACGAACTGCTGTCTACCATTCAGGTTGCTGACATCCTGGACGTCACGAGCACTCGGACTGTTGCGCGCATGGTGCGCAATGGCTTTTTGCCCAATGCAGTGCGCAAAGCCCGGGGCACAAAGGGCTTTCGCTATCTGATCCCCAGGAAAGATGTGGCTAATTACCTGTCTTACAAATCCAGGGGGGTTGCGGCTTAGCAGGCGCAGCAGCAATGATCTGGTTTGGCTCCGGTTATAAGTGGAGCACTGGAGGCTTAGGTTAAACAAAAAATGCGTCGCCAGACGCAAACAATTGGTTAAAGAAAAAACTCCCTGATGCTTGGCGGCTGGTAGGGAGGCTTTCTCTGATTACTCGATTTCCTTGATTATAATCCGCGTCAATGGAAGCTGTCAAGGTATTTGGTCGAGATTGTTTTGAGACGCCTTCCCGGGGAGAAAAAAAAAGAGAAGGCGATGACTCTTGGAGAGCACAGCTACCAACTGAATAAAAGAGAAATTCACAAATCTCTCTGCGCTCATCATGACAGGAGCGCGGGGTAGTGGACGGCAGACGCGCATGGGAAGCTGTGGTCAATCAGCTCCAGCACGAAATGGACAGGTCCACTTTCGACACCTGGGTGCGGGATGCCGCCTTTCTCAGCGACGGTAACAGGGCAATGACCGTCGGGGTGAAAAACCCGGCCACCCGCGACTGGCTCGAAAGCCGTCTAACCACGACTGTTTCCCGCCTGCTGGTTGGACTGCTGGACAGGGAGACAGATATCCACTTTGTTGTCTCACCAGATCTGCACCAGCAGGACAGCCGGTCTGAGCCGGATCAATCAAGTTCATTTTCAGAGCAAGAGATTAAGGAAGGCCTCATCTCCATCGAGCGCAGCCTGCTCGGGCAGATGCTCAAACCAGATTCGGCCTTGTATTTCCCCGGCTATTGGCTGCGCTGGATTCCGTATGTGGGCGCAAAAGCCTTCGCCACCATCCTCGCCTTCCGCCAGGCCCTCTATCTGGCAGAAAACTGCTACAAGGAAAACCTCTACTTCCCGGTATCGACAGAAACCGTCGGCAACCTGATCGGGGTCACCAGGCAGACGATCGCCCGGCAGAGGGACGGCTACAGGACAGCCAAAGGGAGATACACCCCGCCCCAGCTGGACTGGTTCCTGACGGTCAAGAAGACCAATAAGGTCAACTACTCCAGCGAGGATCACCGCTTCGCCAAAGAAGCCCACCAGTACGCATTCAAAACAGCTCCGATCACGCCCGGGGACATGGACGACCTGATCGATTGGCTGCTCGAAAACGGGCTTTCCGAACACCCGGTCAAAGCCCTGGAACTGGCTGTGAAAGCCCAGCCCAAAGAGATCCTGAGCTTCCCAATGAGAAAACCTACCAGGGCTCAGCTGCACACCAAGCCTTCTTCAGCAAAAGCTGACCTGCTCGCCAACATCCTGTCTTATTGCCCGGCGAGGATGAGCACCGAGGACCGGCAGACTGTCCTGATCCTGGCAGACAAGCTCAGAGAGAGGATCATGGAGTCTGACGGCCAGGTCAAGGTGCCGCTGTACTTCATGCGCTATGTGATGCCGCACATCGGCATCACCCCGGCGATCTTGATCATTTACCTGAGAAAACGCGCCTACCGTAACACAGCCACCGGGGAAATCCGCGAGCGGGTGGTGCTCAGCGGCGGTACAAGCGAGCTTGCCCGCGCCTTGGGGGTCAGCCCCAGCGGGATCTACCGGTATATCGCCAAACAAGCCTGTGCGGATGAGTGGTTGAACGAACGCAGGCATAAACTGAGTGAATACCTGTCCCCGATCACCAAACGGCTGGACGGCAAATCCGAAATCTCCGTGGCGACAGCCGATTCCCTGATCCCGGCTCACAGGCAAGAATACCTTCAGGCCACCGCGCTGGCCAGCACTCTGATCGAACACGGTGATCCTGCCAGCATTGAAGCTGTCTTCGAGTACCTGGAAAATTCACAAAATCAAACAATACTTGATTCACAAAATCAAACATTTGCTGATTCACAAAATCAAACGATAGGGGATTCACAAAATAGCACAATACAAGCTTCACAAAATCAAACATTTACTGATTCACGGAATCGAACACCCCCTTTGCTGGAAGACTTCACAAAATCGAACGATATTAAATACCTTTGTTTTAATTACCTGGATCTTCAGTTCCTTAAAGAGACAATACTATCTTTAATGACCAATTTAAATTCCCTGACTACTGGGGAATCAGGATTGGATTCAAACAGAATACTCTGGAAAGCTGTTGGGAAGGGGTGGCAGTGGGAGGCTCTTTTTAAAGCCTGTCGTATTGACCGTGCAACCCAACAGAAAATCCTGGCAAATCAGGCCACCCCGCAAGCCTTTGTCTCACACCTGATCTATGCGCATAGTCCTGAAGGGAAATCTCTCAGCCATCCCGTGCGCTACGCGATCAGCCAAATCCTCCGGGAAGGAGACGGGGATCTCGGCCACCATGTCCGCCATGATAAGGTCGCATCCCTTGGGCCTGCGGGCATGCAGGCATTGATCAGGGGCTCCGGGGACAGTGGTATGAATGCCTTCCAGATGAATCAAAATGTCCCCGGAGCCAGGAATTGGGAGAAGATCATGGGTGGGTATCAGAACACCGACCGTGTCCTGGATCTGGGAGAACTGCTGGGATTGCTCGAGATCGAAGGTTGAAGAAGAGAGAAAATTGAAGAGGAGAGTCAGAAAGAGGAATAGAAGAGTGGTCCTGGCAAGCGCAATTTTTTTGCTGTTTGCAAGTCTTCTTGTGCCTGTCGACTTTATTGGACTGAAAGGCTTGCTGTTGGTTTTTTCCGGTATCGCTTTCTTTGGTCTAGCATTTTCTCTCAAAAACAGGAGTCCTGAATCCTAGCCCTCTCCAAAAAGTTGTTTTCAATTGCCAGCCTCAACTGGGGGCTGGAAAAGCGCCCAACCGGGACCGAAGTCTCCGTTCATAACTGGAACGGGTTCCTTGCGAAGTAGGGCAGGCACCACTATTTCACGAAGCGCGATCAAGCCCTGGTTGGTGAGATCCCAATGTGGGAAATCTTCCATGGCCCGGTCTTCACCTTTTTCGGCCAGACGCCCGACTGGCAAAGACCACTCGCCGTGGCTGAGCATGGCATCAGGATTGTGTCCCATGCGTACCAGGTAAGCGGCGGTCGCTTCGAGCAGGTTGCGGACCGCGGCACTTTCTGGACAGGTTGAGGTTTGCCACAGGTTAGTCGTCAGGATTTCCAGGTCGTCATCCGGTGCGATCTTCATCCGGGCAGGATGTTTGACGATCACCATAGCTTCTGGAACGAATTCCGCATCCACCCCCCAGGGCAGATGAACGTGGGCAATCTGCCCGCGATAGTCTTCTGGTACGCCAGCGGAAGCTGCTGATAATTGTTCAGGCGAAACCCCTTTCAGCCGGCGGTTTGTCAAATCAAGGGCCAGCCCCGCAACAGGCTGCCCATCCAGGTCGCCACCTGGAAGATAGCGGTGGACATTCGACCATCCCTTGCCAATCAGCGTCAGCCCACACAGACGAGTCCAATACTGCGCCCAGGCATTGCCGGGGGTGTCCATCCGGGAGCGGAAAGATGGGGTTGTTTCTACCAGTTGAACTATACCGCCCTGGCCGCCATATAAGCCGGTTTTTGACGTTTTGGCCGATGCAGCAGTATCCTTGAAAAGCGAGGGGGGCAGAGTGGGGGCGGGCGACAGCAGTATTTTTGCCAGATCGCCTGGCAGAATTTGTTCAAAGCCCAGTTCCAGGGAAATCAGGTAAAAGACAGCGGATTCCTCTGGATTCCTGGCGAGGTATACGTTAGCACCCATCGTGCCCCAACCGCAGCCAGCTGCGTATCGCCCGCTACGCCCTTGGTCAAACTGGACAGCAATCTGGCCTTCAGCCAGAACGATGAATTGGGCCAGTTCGAGGGGAAACCCCAGCCTGGTCGACAGCTTGTTGGCGATTGTTTGGATTTGGTGACCCTGACACAAATCTGAGCGCAGCCGTTGCAGGGCGGAACGTTTCCAGCGGAGAAATTCAGGTTGTTTCTCCTTGGTGTGCCGGCATGTTTGGTTGGTGTGAAAATCCTCACAGG